>DATLQK010000051.1:0-64529 GCA_035535195.1 Gaiellaceae bacterium
GAGCTGATGCGCGCAGGCGGACGCTACGCGGCCCTCGTCGCGCGTGACGAAGAGATGCCCGGGGAACCGGCGCTGCGGGGCCTGGCCGGCGCGAGCTGAGCAGTTTGCCGTAGCCGCCGGCAGCGTGCCGCACCGCTGATCGACCCTGTGCGTGACGACTCGGTCGAGCGGCGGTCTGAGCACCTTCCTGGGCGCCTTGGAAGAGACCTCCCGCACAGGCGCCCACACGAGGGGTCCCTCGACGATCTTGCGCAGGTGCTTCAGTAGCGCGTAGCCGCCGTGCTCGGCCGTCTCGAGCGGGAGCCCTCGCCGGGGGCCGCCTCCCTCACCTCCCCCGACTCGGATCATCGTGCTCGCCTGTCTAGTTGTACCGACGCTGGGCCTCCTCGACGCCGTCCGCGGCCATCGTCTCGACCGCGTTAGCTGAGCGGCTAATCAGTTCGTCGACATCCGTCTCCGCCTCGAACGGCGTGAGAACGAAGTCGGCGACGCTCCGCCGGTCGCCTCGCCCGGGCCGTCCGACGCCGATCCGCAAGCGGAGAAAGTCCTGCGACCCGAGCGCCTGCGCGATCGAGCGGAGGCCGTTGTGGCCGGCCAGGCCACCGCCCTGGCGCGCCTGCAGCCGCCCCTCCTCGAGGTCGACGTCGTCGTGGACGATCAGCATGTCCTCGGGGTCGACCTTGAAGAAGCGGGCCGCGGCCGCCAGCGAGCGGCCGGAGTCGTTCATGAACGTCTCCGGCTTCAGCAGCGCGACCTTGAGCTCGCCCACGCGCAGCTCCGAGAGCTGTCCCGAAAACTTGGAGCGGAACGAGCCGCCGTGGCGCCGCGCGAGCTCGTCGACGACCAGCCAGCCGACGTTGTGGCGGGTGCGCTCGTACTGGAGCCCAGGGTTCCCCAACCCGACGACGAGCAGGTCGAGCGTCGAGGCACGGTCGCCCCGACGAAAGAGAGGCATTAGTGGCCCGCCAGGCGGCGTTGCCGGGTCGCTGGCGCGCGAAAACCCCGCGAGGCTCCAGCCTGGCGACGCTTTGCAGCCGCCAGCGACCCGGAGGGCGCTGCCGGGTGGGCCACTTACTAGCCCTCGGCTTGGTCTTCGTCGCCGGAGGCCCGGGCCTCGCCGCCCTCGCCCTCGGCTGCCTCGCCCTCTTCGCCCTCGGGCGTTTCCTCGCCCTCCGGCAGCTCCTCGCCCTCGGCGAGCTCGGCGAGCTCCTCCTCGGTGGGCTCGGGCTCGACCTCGCGGGTCGGCACGGTGACCGTGGCGAGCACCGTCTCGTCCGGATCGTCGAGGAACGTGACGCCGTCGATCCTCGGGATGTCGGCTAGCCGCATCGTGTCACCCATCTCCATCGCGCTGATGTCGACCTCGATGCGCTCCGGCACCTCGAGCGGGAGTGCCTCGACGTTGATCTCGCGCGAGACCTGGGAGAGCACGCCGCCTTCCTTGGTGCCCTCGGACTCGCCGACGAGCTCGATCACGACCTGCGCGTGGATCGGCTGGTCGAGCCGGACTTCCTGGAGGTCGATGTGCGCCAGGCGGCCGGTGATGACGTCCTGCTGGTAGTCCTTGAGGATCGACGGGTGTGTCGTCTTTTGGCCGTCGAGCACCACGTCGAGGATCGCGTGCAGGCCGGCCGGCCCCGTCAGCGCGCGGCGCAGTTCGCGCTCGCCGACGCAGAACGCGTGCGGATTCTTCCCGCGCCCGTAGAGGACGCCCGGGATCATCCCCTGGCGGCGCAGGCGCCGCGACGCGCTTGAGCCGCGCAACTCGCGCTCCTGCACCTCGATCTTGACCCGTTCACCGGCCACGGCGCGGGAGTGTAGCTATGGACAGGCCCTGCCGAGCTTGCGGAGCGCCTCGCAGAGCCCCGGCTCGATCCACGCGAACCAGTGGTCGAGCTCCCGCAGATGCGGGGTCGTGGCGAGCATGCCGGCCGCGGCCTCGAGTGCGCCGCCCTCGTCGAACGGACCGCGAAGCCGCCTGACCGTCCAGGGCGTCGTCGGGATCGCGACGTACACGTCGCCGATGGGACGATCCGCGTGCTCGAGCGCGCGAAGGACCTCCTCGCCAGGCGCATGCGGAAGGGCGACGGCCCGACTGACGTGCGGGAGCTCCTTCAGGAAGACGGCCGAGTACGGGATCAGGACGTCGTGCGACCCGGCCCGAATCGTATGGTGCTCCTCGCGCGGTACGGACGCGAAGCCGAGCTCGCGAGGATCGCGGAGCGCGCTGGGCGGTGACGCGGCTGCGGCGAGCGCAACCCCGACGAGAGCCGCAACGGCCAGCGGCCCCGGGACTCGCCGCGTCAGGCGCACGGCCCCCACCCCGATCGCAGCCGCCCACAGTGGCAGCCCGTAGAAGAGGTGGCGCGGCGACAGATCGGGCGCGCTGCTCGTGCGGACGACGACGAAGAGCAGCGGCGGAATCAGCGTGGCGAGCGCGAGCGCTGCAACCGCCGGCCGCTCGCGCAGCAGCACGGCGATCCCCACCAGAGCCAGGACGGTGAAGAAGAGGAACGGCAGGCCGTCCCCGCCGGCGAAGGCCGACAGCGCCGCGACGAGCTCGCCCCACGCCACGCCTGGAGTGGCGAGCGGATGGGAACCTGCTGCGCCGACGGCGGCGCGGTCGGCGAGCCGCAGGTCGGCGAGCACGAGCGGGAGCGCGGCCGCGGCCGCAATCCCGACCGCCAGCGCAGGCGCGAGCGACCGCCTCCGCCAGAGGATCGCCGCGGCGACGAGCGCGACGAACGCCGGGATGGCACCGTACGGGTGGACTGACGGCAGGAGCACGCCCGCTGCCGCCGCCGCAGCGACCGCGCCGAGCGTGCGGCGGTCCAGCGCACGCACGTAGAGGTCCGCGAAGAGCGCAGCAACGAGGACGAAGAGCGCGTACATGCGTCCGAACGTCCCGTAGACCGACAACGCCGTGGACGACGCAACCACGACGGCGGCGACGATCCCGGCCGGCGTCCCTGCGAGCCTCCGGCCGAGGTCGAACGTCAACGGGACGGCGCCAAGCGCACAGAGCACCGACAGCCACCGGAGCGCCTCAGGGCTCGCGTCGATCGCGAACGCGAGGTGTGCAAGCGCGAAGTGGAGCGGTGCGCCGCCGCGGTCGAGCACGACCGTCTCGAGCACCTCGCGCAGCGGCCGCATCGAGATCAGTCCGCTGATGGCCTCGTCCTCGTAGAGCGGTTTCGCCGCGACGTCGGGCCGCAGCCGATCGAGCAGGAACCCGCACGCGGCCGCCACACCCAGGATCCCGCCAAAAGTCCGCAGGACTTTCAGCGGCTCAAAAGAGCTGATTCTCGGAGGGCGGTGACGGCCAGGTCCGGCCAGTCTGCCGCGGTTCTCTGCGTGCAGGGATTTCCGCTCTTCAACCGCCAATGGCGCGCAGTATCCCCGCGTGCGTTCGTTAGCGAGGCGTTAGCAGGGGACCCGGTCCAAGGCGTGATCTACCATGCGGTCGTGCGCGAGTTGGGGCCGGGCCTGTGGCACTGGGACGCACCGCACCCCGACTGGTCGGGGCCTGAGAACGAGGCGCTTCGCCAGCGCCTTGCGGCGACCGCTGAGACACCGAGTAAGGCGGGAGTGGTGTCGTCCTACGCGATCGACAACGGCGACCAGGTGCTGCTGTTCGATCCGCTGGCCGCGCCGAGAGAGATCGTCGAGCTTGCGGCCGACCGCCAGCCAGCGATCGTGCTGACATGCCCGTGGCACGAGCGTGACACGGAGAGCCTGGTGGAGCGGCTCGGCGCCGCGGTGTTCGTGCCTCGGCCCGACGAGGGCAGCCCGGACGTGGCCTGGCTGCTAGTCGGCGACACGGTCGAGGGGCGCCTCTTCTCGGCGGGCGATCAGCTGCCCGTCGGAGTCGAGGCGTTCCCGGGAAAGGAGCCGAACGACGTCGTGCTTTGGGTCGAGAGCCGCCGTGCGGTCATCGCAGGCGACACGCTTGTCGACTTCGGCCAGGGCCTCGAGATCCCGCGCGAGTGGTTACCTGACGGCGTGACGCCCGAGCAGGTCACCGAGGGGTTGCGCCCGCTGCTCGAGCGGCCGGTCGAGCATGTGCTCGCCACGCACGGTGGGCCTAGCGATCGGGCCGCCCTCGAGCGCGCGCTCTCCTGACGCCGGTCGGCCGCGCAAACGCGCGGGCTGCACGGAGAAGCTAGAAGAGCTGATTCTCGCCCTGGAAGATCGCCGAGACCGACTCGTCGGCGAACACGTTCATGATCGTCTCGGCCAGGAGCCCGGAGACGGTCAGGACGGTGACGTTGTCCGGCTTCAGGATCGGGTCGATCGGGATCGTGTCCGTCACGACGAGCCCGTCGATCTCCTTCGCGTCGCGGAACCGCTCGAGCGAGTCTTTGGCGAAGATCCCGTGCGTCGCGCAGACGTAGACCTTCGTCGCGCCGGCCTCGCGCAGCGCACGTGCGCCAGCGAGCAGCGTGCCGCCGGTCATGATCACGTCGTCTCCGACGATGGCGATCTTCCCGGAGACATCGCCTACCACCTCGGTGACGGCGGCCTCGTCGTGCGCGGGGCGGGTTTTGTGCATGATCGCGAAGTCGGCCTCGAGCATCTCGGCGAACTTGACGGCCATCTTCGCGCGGCCCGCGTCCGGGGCGACGGAGACGACGCCCGAACCGGAAAGACCCTGGTCGCGCAGGTGCTGCGCGAAGATCGGGAGCGCCACCATGTGATCGACCGGGATCGAGAAGAACCCCTGGATCTGGCCCGCATGGAGGTCCATCGTCAGGACACGGTCGACCCCGGCGGTCTGCAGCATGTCGGCGACGAGGCGCGCGGTGATCGGCTCGCGCGGCCGCGCTTTCCGGTCCTGGCGCGCGTACGGGTACCACGGCACGACCGCCGTAATCCGTTTCGCCGAGGCGAGCTTCGCAGCCTGGATCATGATCAGGAGCTCCATCAGGTTGCGGTCTACGGGCTCGCAACCGGTCTGGACGACGAAGACGTCGGCGCCGCGGATCGACTCCTCGAAGCGGCAATAGGTCTCGCCGTTCGCGAACGAGCCGAGCGTGACCGTGCCAAGCTCGACGCCGAGGCGCTGGCCGATCTTCTCCGCCAGCTCCGGGTGGGAGCGGCCGGAGAAGAGCATCAGCCGCTTTTGCGGGCCGCGTTCGATCCAGTGCTCCTGAGTCTTCTCGGGCTCGGTCTTCACGGCGCCCGGAATCGTCTGCAGACCGGGGAGGGTTGCGAGCTCAGTCGCCGTCGTCTTCTGCTCCGTTGTCTCCACGTGCGGCGTACCCCTCCTTGTTCTCCTGCCTGGCCCGGGCGACGGCGAGCGCGCCTGGCGGGACATCTCGAGTGATGACCGATCCCGCCGCAGTCCAAGCGCCCTCGCCAACCTCGACCGGAGCAACGAATGAATTCTGGACGCCGGTCCTGACGTTGCCGCGGATCGTGGTGCGGTTCTTCGGCTTGCCCGGCTCGTGTGGGAAGTTCGCCGTGATGTTCCCGGCGCCGATGTTGGACCCCGGGCCGATGTCGGCGTCGCCGATGTAGGACAGGTGAGGGACCTTGGTGCGCTCGCCCACTCGCGAGTTCTTGATCTCCACGAACGTGCCCGCCTTCGCGTCCGCCTCGAGAACCGTGCCGGGGCGAAGGTAACAGAACGGTCCGACCGGCACACGAGGGCCGATTACCGCGTCGACGGCGACGACGTGGGGGCCGACCTCGGCGCCTGCCCCGACCGACGTCCCGCCACGGAGCACCGTGAACGGATGGATCGTCGAGTCCGGCTCGAGCTCGACCGTCGGGTCGATCCACGTCGCCCGCGGGTCGACGATCGTGACGCCCGCGAGCATGTGCTGCTCGTTGATCCGGTCGCGGAGCTCCGCCGCCGCAGCAGCGAGCTCGACGCGCGTGTTCACGCCTTCGGCCTCCACGGCCGCGGCCTGGTGTGCCGAGATGCGCTCGCCGTCGTCGACGAGCAGCCGCACGGCATCGGTGAGGTAGAGCTCGCCCTGCGCGTTCGACGGCTCGAGCCGCTCGAGCGCCGGCCAGAGCTTCGCCGTGTCGAAGACGTAGATCGAGGAGTTGAGTTCGCCGATCCCCGCCTCCGCATCGGTCAGGTCGGTCGCCTCCACGATCCCCTTGATCTCGCCGTCGTCGCCGCGGACGATCCGCCCGTAGTCCCCAGGGTCGTCACGCGTGAACGTCAGGACCGTGCCGGCCGCGCCGCTAGACCGATGTGTTTCAACGAGGCCGCGCAAGGTCTCCGGCCGGAGGAGCGGCGAGTCCCCCGACAACACGAGGAGGTCACCGCGATGGCCGTCGAGGGATCCTCGCGCGGCGTTGAGCGCGTCGCCCGTGCCGAGCGGCTCCGGCTGGACGGCGACGTCGAGCCCCTCGAAGGCATCGGCCTGGGCGGGCCCCGTGACGACGACGAGCGGTTGAGGCCCGAGGCCGCGCGCCGCCTCCGCCACCCAGTCGACCAGGCGCCGCCCGAGCAGCGGGTGGAGGTGCTTCGGTGTCTCCGAGCGCATGCGCGTGCCGAGGCCACCGGCGAGGACGACGGCGGCGAGCCCGGGAGATCCGTTGGACGATGTCACGGAAGTGCCTAGATGGCTGGGGCGCCAGGATTCGAACCTGGGATCACGGGACCAAAACCCGTTGCCTTACCACTTGGCTACGCCCCAAAAGCTGGAAAGAGGACCGACGCAAGCCATTTTAGACGGCCGGCCGCCACAGCCGCCCGGCCTCCCTGGGACGGCATCGGAAGGCACGCCTCAGTGCCGGTCGCCGAACAGGATCACGAGCGCGACGACGGCGAGGATTCCCACCGCGATCAGCGCGAAGGTCCCGACGAGGATGACGAGGATCGGCACGAGCGCGACGAGCGCCTGCGAGACCGCCGCGGTCCAGAGGGCGTCGCGGGCAACCCCGGAGCGCAGCCGCGCGCCGACTACGAAGTAGCCGACGATCGCGAGCAGCGCGAAGAACAGGACGGCCCAGCGGTCGATCACGCCGGCGACGAGGAGGATCGCCTCGACGACAGCGACCCAGAACGCGATGCGGAGCCGGTAGCGGCGTAGCCAGCGATCCGAGCGCGTCGAGCCGTGCTCGAGGGCCGGCTGCTCCATCACGCGCCTGACGCTACCAGGCAGGTGTCGCGATCCAGGCGCGGCCCCGGTCACTGAGCGCCGCCAATGCAGCGACGGCTTCCGGCTGCTCCTCGAAGAGCCCGTAGACCGTCGGTCCCGCCCCGGAGACGTCCGCACGGAAGGCGCCGTGGGCGAGCAGCTCGTCCGAGAGGGGTGACGAGACGAGGTCGTTCGGCGGAAGCCCGGTGAGCGAGCCGAGGGCGAGCGCCTTCCGCACCGCCGCCCGCCGCTCAGGGAAGCCGTCCTCGTTCGAGAAGCGGTCGTAGACGTCACCGCTGGACGACTTCTGCTCGCCCCTCGGCAGGAGGAGGAGCACCCAGTAATCCTGGGGCAGCCGCAGCGGCTCGAGCGTCGTCCCGTCGCCGTCGCCGAGCTGCGGCCCGGCCGTCAGGAAGAACGGCACGTCGGCGCCGATCGACGACGCGATCGTTCGGAGCTCGGCCTCGGTGAGCGGCCGGGCCAGGCTGTCGTTCGCGAGGCGAAGCGCCGCTGCCGCGTCCGAGCTCCCACCGCCGAGCCCCGCCGCCACCGGGATCTGCTTCTCGATCCGCACGCGCCACGACGGCTCCCTCTCTGCCACCTCGGCGAGCGCCGTCAGCGCGGCCCGCACGATCGTGTCCCCCTCGAACCCCGTTACCTCGAGCGCATCCGAGCGCTCCAGCGCGATTCGGTCGGCAAGTGAGATCCGCTGGAGGACGGTCGCGACCTCGTGCCGGCCGTCGGCCCGCTCGGGCCCGACCACGAGGGCCAGGTTGATCTTCGCCGGCGCGAGCAGCTCCGTCACGAGCTTGCAAGCGCGGCCGTTAGGCCGACGAAGTCGATCGGCTCGAGCTCCTCGGCACGGCTTCCGTCGGAGCGACCGATCGACCGGAGCGCAGCCGCCGCCTGGTCCCGGCTCGCGACGCCCGCGAGCTCGAGCGAGTTCGGCAGCCGCTTCCGGCGGTGGGCAAACGACCCCTCGACGACACGCTTGACCTCCCGCCAGGGGATCGGCGACTCTTCCGACCGTCGTCGGAAGGCGACGAGCGCCGAGTCCACGTTCGGCTGCGGACGAAAGACGGTGCGGGAGACCGGATGGAACCCCGTGCGCTCGGTGGCGAGCTGCAGCAACACCGAGACGCCCCCGTAGGCCTTCGTCCTCGGCTCAGCGAAGAAGCGGTCGGCTACCTCGCGCTGCACCATCACCGTCCAGTGGTCGATCGTCGGGTAACGGTCGAGGCTCTCGACCACGATCGGCGTCGCCACGTTGTACGGCAGGTTCGCGACGAGCTTCGTCGGCAGCGGATCGAGCTGGCCGGGATCGAGCGAGACGGCGTCGGCAAAGCGCAGCTCGACGTTTTCTCGGTCGTCGAACCGGGTGTGGAGGTACGGCTCCAGCCGCCGATCGAGCTCCACTGCGTGGACCTTGCCAACGCGGTCCGCCAGGTGCGCCGTGAGCGCGCCGGGCCCCGGCCCGACCTCGAGCACGACATCGCGCGGGCCGAGCTCGGCGAGTCGATCGATCACGCCCAGGATGTTCTCGTCCACGAGGAAGTGCTGGCCGAGCTCCTTGCTCGGCCTGACCGGGATGCTCATCCCAGTCCGAAGGCCTCGTTCGCGTTGGCGTCGATGTGCCCGGCGAGCTCGTCTGGGTCCTCTCCGCGCGCTTCGGCGAGGGCGGCGACGGTGTGGACGACGTTCGCCGGCTCGTTCGGCCGTCCACGGCGGGGCTGCGGCGAGAGGTACGGGCTGTCGGTCTCCGCCAGGATCCGCTCTGTTGGGATCTCGCGCGCGGCCGCGCGCAGGTCGTCGGCGTTCGGATACGTGAGGTTCCCGGCGAACGAGACGTAGTAGCCGCGCTCGAGCGCCGGCCGGAGCAGTCCTGGAGAGGAGAAGCAGTGCAGCACGACGGTTCCTGCGAAGTCGCCGAGCGCCCTCGCGACGTCGGCCTCGGCGGCCCGGCAGTGGATCACGACCGGCTTCCCCAGCTCCTCGGCGACCGCGAGGTGCGCCTGGAAGAGCTGCCGCTGGGTGTCGCGCGGCGCGTAGTCGCGGTAGTAGTCGAGCCCCGTCTCCCCCACCGCCACCGCGGGCAGCTCCGCGAGTCGCGTGAGATCGGACGCGTCAGCGTCATCTGCGTCGTGCGGATGGATGCCGAGGATCGGCTCCACACCTTCCAGCGCGGCGCAGAACTCGACCACCTCGTCCCACGACGGCGGCGAGGCGCCGACCTCGAGGATGCGGTCGACGCCGGCGGCGCGGGCCCGCTCGACCAGCTCGAGGGGCGCGTCCGCGCACGCGTGGAGGTGCGCGTGGGTGTCGATCACGCCGCGGCGGCTGGCGCTTCGACGCGCGGGAAGAGCGGCGCGGCGGGCTCGATCCCCTCGACGGCGGCAGTGCGGCCAGGCGCGACCTCGGCCCAACCGAGGTCCTCGGGCTGCCCGAGCGCCCGGAGGATCTGCGGCGCAGTGCTCGGCAGGTAAGCCGACAGCGCAACGGCAAGGACGCGCAGTCCATCCGCGAGCGCGTAAAGGACCTGGTCGAGCTCGGCGGCGTTCGCCTCGTCCTTGGCGAGCTCCCAGGGCTTCCGCTCCGTCACGAACTTGTTTAGCGCTCGGACGTAGTCCCAGATCAGGTCGAGCGCACCGGTGAGGTCAAAGGCGTCGAGCCGGGACGGGACCTCGGTCGCGATCCGCTCGATCGCGCCCTCGTCGCCCAGCCCGGGCGCGAACGGGATCCGCCCGTCGCGGTACTTGGCGATCATCGCCGTCGTCCGGGAGACGAGGTTCCCGAGGTCGTTTCCGAGCTCACGCTCGTAGCGCTCGTGCACCGATTCGAGCGCGACCGAGCCGTCCTGTCCGAACTGGACTGACCGCGTGGCCCAGTACCGCACGGCATCCGAGCCGTAGACGTCCACGAGATCCAGAGGGTCGATCGCGTTGCCGAGCGACTTGGAGATCTTCCGGTCGTCGAGGAGCAGATAGCCGTGCACGTAGATCCCGCGCGGGACCTCGTAGCCGGCCGCGAGCAGGAGTGCAGGCCAGTAGACGCAGTGGAAGCGGAGAATGTCCTTGCCGATCAAGTGTTGGACGTGGGGCCAGTAGCGCTCGCGGAGATCCTCCCCGGGGCGCGCGTAGGTGAGCGCGCTCAGGTAATTGATGAGCGCGTCGACCCAGACGTAGACGACCTGATCCGGATCCCAGGGGATCGGTACGCCCCACGGTTGTCCCGCGCGGCTGAGGCTGAAGTCCTGGAGGCCACCCGCGATGAAGCTTCGCGCCTCGTTCCGCCGGAAGCCCGGCTGGACGAAATCGGGGCGCGCCTCGTAGAGCTGCAGAAGCTGATCCTGGAAGGCGGAGAGGCGAAAGAAGTAGTTCTTCTCCTCGATCCACTCGGGCACCGTGTCGTGCTCCGGACACTTGCCGTCCACGAGCTCGTCCTCCGTCTTGAAGGCCTCGCAGCCGACGCAGTAGAGCCCGGCGTAGACGTCCTCGTAGATGTAGCCGTTGTCGTAGATCCGCTGGACGAAGTCCTGCACGAAGCCCTTGTGGCCCTCATCCGTAGTGCGGATGAAGAAGTCGATCTCGGCGCCGACCCGCTCAGGAAGCTCGCGCCACTTCTCGGCGATCTGGTCGACGTATTCCTGCGGTGCGAGGCCTTCCGCCTCGGCGACCCGATACACCTTCGAAGCGTGCTCGTCCGTGCCGGTGAGGAAGTACGTGTCCTCGCCGCGCTGCTTGTGATGGCGCACGAGGATGTCCCCCGCGAGCGTCGTGTAGGCATGCCCGATGTGCGGGGTCGAGTTCACGTAGTAGATCGGTGTCGTCAGGTAGAAGGTCATCCCGGGCAATGATAGGTGCCTCCTCCTGCGTGACCTTTCGGCCGGCGAGGAGCCCTGCGCCCGCGAGTGCGAGGAGGGCGGCACCGGCAAGCGCCCACGGCGGCCTGGCCGGCGCCGGCGGCCGACGCCGCACCTGCGGGGGCTGCTGAGGAGCGGCCGGGGCCGACTCGGGCGGAGTGGCCGGGGCCGACTCCGACGGAACGGCCGGTTCGCGAACCAGGGGACGGGTGGAGACGGTCGGACGGACGTGGCGCTTCCGTGCAGCCGGAGTTGCGGCGCGCCGCGTCGCAGTCGGGGCGGCAACGCGAGCCCGCGCGCGACGCTTCGTCCGCCCGAGCCGGCTGGCGCTCGCCTGTCGGCGCGGCGCTCCGGTCGTCGAGGGCCGTGCCGCAACGGCATGCTCAGCCGGCTCAGCGGGAGCCTCGGCGGCGCCCGGCGCCGCCGAGGCGGGTTGGCGATCGTCGGCAACGGACGCGGGAGCCGTAGTCGCCGGACGGGGCATCGGAGCGGGCGCTCCTGCCGCCGGAGCGGCCGGCTCGGGAGGCGGGGATGGAGCCGGCCGCGGCGGCAGCAGCGTGAGCGGGTCGACGTAGCCCTTCGGATCGTCCGCGCGCCGGATGCCGAGATGCACGTAGGGGACGTCGAGCTCGACGTCCCCTGACGGCCCGACGCTGCCGACGCGCTCGCCCTCTGCTACCCCATCGCCCTCGGTGACGGCGAGCGCTCCGAGATGGGTGAGCGTGACCGCATAGCCGTCGCTGGTCCTGATCGTCGCCGTGAGTCCGTTCCCCGGCAACCAGCCTGCGAACGACACGCTCCCGGACGCAGGCGCCGAGACGAGGGCGCCTGCCGCCGCACCGACGTCGACGCCGGAGTGGCCGCGCTCGTGGTACTCGGAGCCGCCGAAGTCGAAGCCGCGAAAGACCGGGCCGTCGGCGGGCCAGGTCCAGGCTGATGCTCCGGCGGGAGTCGCGAGTGCAAACAGGAGCGCACCCAGCATCGTTGTCATTTTCGTCAACATCCGAGGTGACGCTAGCTGGCGCGTCAGACGTTGTCAAATCAGGCTACAGCGAGCCGCGGTAGAGCCTGTTCCGTGGCACTCCCGTCAGGCGGGCGACGACAGCCGCGGCCTCGCGTCGGGAGGCACCGCCGGAGACGAGCTCGGCCACCGCGGCCGCGGCGGCGCCCTCGTCGGCCTCTTCCGCGACCTCCCCAGGACCGAGGACGAGCGTGATCTCGCCCTTCGTCCCGTCGGAAAACCGCTCCGCCAACTCCGACACGGTCCCGCGGACGACCTCCTCGTGGAGTTTCGTCAGCTCGCGGCAGACCGCAGCCGGCCGGGCCGGCATCGCCTCGCTGAGGCTCGCCAGGGCGCCCGCCAGCCGTTGCGGCGACTCGAAAGCCACCGCCGCGTGCGGCCACCGTGCGAGCTCGGCCCACAACGCCTGCCGCTCGCCCGCGCCCCGAGGGAGATAGCCAAGGAACTGGAACCGATCCGTGCCAA
The DNA here is from genome assembly GCA_035535195.1 of Gaiellaceae bacterium. Lineage (GTDB taxonomy): Bacteria > Actinomycetota > Thermoleophilia > Gaiellales > Gaiellaceae > JACDAN01. Next base: position 12,446 of record DATLQK010000051.1, read on the forward strand.
AACCGCTCGCAACGAGTGCCGTCTCCACCGCCGAGGGACCCGGGACGACCGTTACCGGGACGCCCGCCTCGAGCGCCGCGGCGACGATCCTCGCTCCAGGGTCGCTGATCGCCGGCATTCCGGCGTCGCTGACGACCACGACGTGCTCGCCCGCCTGGAGACGCGGGAGCATCTCCGCGGTCCGCTCGGCCTCGTTGTGCTCGTGGTAGCTGACGAGCCGCGCAGTCACGCCGTGGCGCTCGAGCAGCTTCCGCGTCTGCCGCGTGTCCTCGCAGAGCACGAGGTCGGCCTCGCGGAGCTCGCGGAGCAGCCGCTGCGTGACGTCCTCGAGGTTCCCGATCGGCGTGGCGCAGACCGCCAGCGGCACGACGGCCTAGCCCCGCGTGTCGAGCGCTTCGAAGCCGACGAGCGCGGCACCGATCATTCCCGCCTCCGGGCCGAAATGTGCGGGAACGAGCCGCACGAGGTCGCGGCCCGGCCGCAGCGCTTCGACCGCCAGCGTCTCGCGTGCCGAGCTGAGGATCAGATCGCCGGCCCGGCTGAACCCGCCGCCGAGAATCACGAGCTCGGGGTTGAAGATGTTGACGAGCGACGCGATCCCGGCGCCGAGGTGGCGTCCGAGCTCGGCGAGGTCCTCCTTCGCGCCCTGGTCTCCCTCCAGGGCGGCGTCCACGAGCGTCTTGCCGTTCGACCCTGCACCGAACCGCGCCTCGGCAGCCTCGTCCGCGGCCGACCCGGCCGCGAATGCCTCGAAGTGGCCGTGACCGGAGCAGTGCCCGCCGCAGGGCGCGCCGCCGTAGTCCAGGACGATGTGCCCGAGCTCGGCACCGGCGCCGATCGACCCGCGGTAGGGGCGGTCGTCGAGGATCAGCCCACCGCCGATCCCGGTCCCCAGCGTCAACGCCACGATGTGCGAGGCCGCCTGCCCGGCGCCGAGCTTCCACTCGGCGATCGCAGCGGCGTTCCCGTCGTTGTCGATCCCGACCGGGAGCCCGAACCGATCCTTCATCCGATCGCGGAAATCGATGTCGTGGAGCGGGATGTGCACCGACGAGATCGCACGACCGGCGCGCTGGTCGATCGTCGAGCAGATTCCGAAACCGATCGCTTCCACGTTGCCGTCGAGCAGCTCCTCGACGGCCTCGTCCAGGCCGGCGAGCAACTCCTCCTGCGAAGAGACCGGCGTCGGCCGCTCCTTGCTGCTCACGACCTCGCCGTGCCGGTCGACGACACCGGCGAGGATCTTCGTGCCGCCGACATCCACCCCGAGTGCGTGTTGGCCCGTCACGAGCGGCGGCTACGATACCCCGCCGGTGGCGCGCCAAGACAAGCCCTATCGCGTCTACAGAGGGGGTCGGGCAAAGGGCGGCGTCCCAACGCTCACCCGGCGACCTCGCCCCGCACCGCAGCGGCCGGCCGTCGACGGCCGTCCAGCAGAGCGCTACCGCGGGCCCGGCCCGGTCAAGTCCGAGCGTCGCTGGGGCCCCGGCCGGATCATCCCGCTCGCGATCCTGGTCCTCGTCCTGCTCCTGATCGGCTGGACCGTCGCCGGCTATCTCTCGGTCCGGAGCGGCGTGAAGAAGGCGAACGCGCGGCTCTCCGACAGCGCGAAGGCGCAGCTCTCGCCGCAGGATGGCCTGATGCTGTCGAAGCCGAGCACGATCCTCGTCCTCGGCAGCGACCACTCGCGCCATCCCTCACGCCGCGGCAACCGCCTCGCCGACTCGATCATGCTGATCCGGACCGACCCCGACCACCACCGCATCTCCTACCTCTCGATCCCACGCGACCTCGAGGTCGACGTCCCCGGCCGGGGCCACGAGAAGATCAACGCCGCGCTCCCGCAGGGCGGCCCGTCGCTCGCAATCCGGACGATCCGCGAGGCGTTCGGGTTCGACGTCAACCACCTCATCCTGATGGACTTCCCGTCCTTCCGGGAGGTGATCGACGCGCTCGGAGGAGTCGAGGTCGACGTGCGCTCGCCGGCCGTGACGAAGCACGACTGCCCGTACAAGAGCGCGGCCAAGTGCGACCGTTGGCACGGCTGGCGGTTCGGACGTGGCCGCCAGACGATGGACGGCAAGCGCGCGCTGATCTACTCGCGCATCCGTAAGAACGATCTGAATGCGGCCGAGAACGACCTCAACCGCACCGGGCGGCAGCAGCAGGTGCTCCAGGCGACGCTCGGGAAGATGGTCGGGGTCGGCACGTTCCTGCGCCTGCCGTTCATTGGCGACAAGCTGGTCAGCCCGCTGACGACCGACCTCTCGACGCCGCAGATCTTCCAGCTCGGCTGGCTGCGCTTCCGCGCCTCGAAGGACCAGACGCTCTACTGCCGCCTCGGGTTCACGGGCGACGGGGACGACAACGCCGCCGTGCTCCTGATGTTCACCGGCCGCTCGGCGCCCCAACCGCCCACGCCCACCTCCGGCGCCGGCTGCCTCCGGGGCACGCCGCTCTCCTAATCGCCGAAAGTCTCACGACTTTCGGCGAGAAGCTTTTGTCCCGACGAGTTGTCTCACCCGACCCGTCCGACACTCGCTTCTCTGTCAGCGGAAGTTGGCGGAACGGGATGAACCCGTTCCGCCGCCGCTAAGAGGCTTCGGCGGCCTTTTTTTCGGGAGCCTTGCTGTCGCCGGGCGCGCTCTCCGTCTTCTCCGACGGCTTGTCGCCGTCGCGCGCCGCCTTCCGGCCCCCGCGGCCGTAGTCGGTCGAGTAAAAGCCGCTGCCCTTGAAGTGAACCGCGACCGGGTGGAGGACTCGCGCCAGGGGACCCTTGCCGCAGACCGGACAGACCTCGGGTGAAGGCTCGTTGATCCCGTGGAACACCTCGAAGACGTGTCCGTCCGGGCACTTGTACTCGTACAAAGGCATCCCTCGACCAAGGATAGCCGGGAGGGTTGTCGGATCAGGCGCGGCGATCGCGCTCTTCGAGGGTTTCCTGGTAGCAAGGAGCGCCCTCGAACGCGGCGAGCCCGGCGGGGTGACGGCGGCGCCGCCGCCGGCGGCGGCGCGCGACCGAGACGGCGGCCGAGGCGCCCACGAGACCGCCGAGGAGGAAGGAGCGCAGTCGCCGCGCGCGAGCTTCGTCGTCCATGGGAGCATTCTAGGAATGGTCATCTGCACCCTGGGCGACCTGCTCATGGACGTCGTCGTCAAGCTCGCCCAGCCGCTCGCCGACGGCGACGACACCCGCGCCGAGACGCGAGCCGCGGGCGGCGGGCAGGCTGCCAACGTCGCCGCCTGGGCGGCGGCGCTCGGCGCGGAGGCACGCTTCATCGGGAAGCGCGGCGCCGACGCGCCCGGTGAGGTGGCGGAGGCGGACCTGCTCCGTCGGGCCGTGGACGTCCTGGGGCCGCCACCGCACGGCCGCAACGGCGTGGTCGTGTCGCTCGTGGAGCAGAACGGCGAGCGGACGATGGTCTCGGACCGCGGCGTGGCACCCGAGCTGCGCGCCGGCGAACTCCAGCCGGAGTGGTTCGACCGCTGCGACTGGCTCCACATTTCGGGCTACTCGCTGATGCGCGAGCCGATCGGGATGGCGGCCGAGCGCGCAGCCGAGCTGGCGCGCGCTCGCGGCGCGCGGATCAGCGTCGACCTGTCCTCCGTGAACGTGATCCGCGAGTTCGGTGCCGAGCGGCTGGCGGAGCGCCTCGGGAGGATCGGGCCGGACGTCGTCTTCGGAAACGAGGCCGAGCACCGGGAGCTCCGGGTGGAGAGCGAGGTGGTCGTCATCAAGCGGGGGCAGAACGGCGCCACGATCGACGGGCGGGACTACCCGGCGCCGCCCGGCGAGGTCGTCGACACGACCGGCGCGGGCGACGCTCTGGCGGCCGGGTACCTCGTGGGCGGGCCGGAACTGGCGATGGAGGCGGCGGCGCGGTGCGTCGCCGGCCTCGGAACGATGCCGTGAACTTCACGATCGAGCCCGCGACGCCGGATGTCCTCGCAGAGGTCGCGACCTGGGTCTACGGCCCGCCGTACGAGTTCTACGACCGGGACACGGACGGCCACGTCAAAAACCCCGAGCGGTTCTTCGCGGCGCGCGACCAGGAAGGCGCGCTCGTCGGCTTCTTCTACTTCGAGGAGCAGGGCGAGTGGCTCGAGTACGGCCTCGGCCTCAGGCCCGACCTGACCGGGCGGGGGCTCGGCTTGCAGTTCGTCGAGGCCGGCCGCGAGTTCGGCCGGGGGCGGTTTCGCCCCGACCGCGTCAAGCTCAACGTCGCCGCCTTCAACGAGCGCGCGCGAATCGTGTACGAGCGGGCGGGCTTTCACGTCGTCGGCTCGCACATCCGCCGCTTGGACAGGTGGGGCGACGTCGAGTTCATCGAGATGGAGGAGGCGTGATCCGGATCGCGGACGAGGTGCGCGAGGCGGGGGCGGTCGTCGCGCTCGAGACGACGATCGTGGCGCACGGCTTCCCGCCGGGCGACGGCGTCGAGGTCGCGCTCGAATGCGAGCGGCGGGTCCGGGAGGCCGGGGCCGTGCCGGCGACCGTCGGCGTGCTCGACGGCGAGATTCGCGTCGGCCTGACCGAGGACGAGCTGTCCCGGTTCACAGCGGAGGCGCGGAAGCTCGGCCCGCGCGACCTCGCGGCGTGCGTCGCCCGCGGCGAGACCGGCGCGACGACCGTGGGAGGCACGCTCGCCGTCTGCCGCCAGGCGGGGATCCGGTTCATGGGCACGGGCGGGATCGGCGGCGTTCACCGCGGGCCGCACCTCGACATCTCCGCCGACCTGATCGAGCTCTCGCGGGCACCGGTGGTCGTCGTCAGCTCCGGGGTCAAGTCTCTGCTCGACGTGCCGGCCACCGCGGAGCTGCTGGAGACGCTCTGCGTGCCGGTGCTCGGCTGGCGAACCGAGACGATCCCGCGGTTCTATGACGCGGGGGGCGGGCCGCCGGTCAGCCAGCGGGTCGAGACCGCCGACGACGTCGTCTCGATCGCCCGCAAGCACTGGGAGCTGGTGGGCTGCGGAGTCCTGCTGGCGAACCCGCCGCCGCGCAGCATCGACGTCGAGGCGCTGATCGAATCCGCGCTCGACGACGCCCTCGACCTCGGCACCACCGGACAGGGACTCACTCCGTTCGTCCTCTCGGAGCTCCACGCGCGCAGCGGCGGCGAGACGCTCGCGCTGAACCGGGAGCTCGCTGCCGCGAACGCCGGGCTCGCGGCCGAGGTCGCGGTCGCCGCCGCATGAGCCGCGAGCTCGAGTTCGACTTCCCGGGGCTCCAAGTCGGGATCGCCGAGTATGAGGAGGGGCCGACCGGCTGCACCGTCTTCCACCTCCCGCCCGGCGGTGCGGCGTGCTCGGTCGACATCCGAGGCGGCTCGCCCGGCACGCTCGGGAACTACGAGTGGGCGCACGCCGTCTGCTTCGCCGGCGGCTCGCTCTACGGCCTCGAGGCGGCCTGCGGCGTGGCCGCTGAGCTGATGGCGATGCGCGGCTACACCGTCGGCTGGACGGACGTCGAGCTCGTCCTCGGCGCGATCGTCTACGACTTCGGGCGGCGCGCCAACGCCGTCTACCCCGACGCCGACCTCGGGCGACAGGCCCTTCGCGCCGCCCGCGACGGCGTCTTCCCGCTCGGGCGACGCGGCGCCGGGCGGTCGGTGACGGTCGGCAAGACCTTCGGGATGGAAGGCGGCGAGTTCTCGGGCCAGGGCGGCGCATTCCGTCAGGTCGGCGAGACGAGAATCGCGGTCTTCACCGTGGTGAACGCCTTCGGCGCGATCGTCGACCGCGACGGCAGCGTCGTGCGGGGCCACTACGACGCCGACCGCCAGGTGCGGCTGAGGCTCGTCGAGGGCCTCGAGGATCAGCTTCCGCAGGCGGCGCCCGGGAACACCACGCTCACCCTCGTCGTCACGAACCAGAAGCTGACCCGGCGTGAGCTCCGCCAGCTCGGTGTCCAGGTGCACGCCTCGATGGGCCGGGCGATCCAGCCGTTCCACGCCCTCGTGGACGGCGACGTCCTCTACACCATCTCGACGAACGAGGTCGAGAACCCGGAGCTCACCAGCATGCGCCTCGGCGTGATCGCGTCCGAGCTCGCCTGGGACGCCGTGCTCAGCTGCGTCGACGACGAAACCAGTAGCGGATGAAGTAGAGCGGCGCCGCGATCCCGCCCGCCAGGAACGTCGCGACCCCCCACGCCGTCGCATGGCGGCTCCCGTGCCGGTCGGCATGCGCGAACACGGCCATCGCCGCAAGCGCCCAGACCGCGACCGCGACGACGAACTGGGCGGGGCTCAGCTGGTGCAACCTAGGAGGGTCTGGCGGGATGCCGCTCGTCGCGGGGGTGCGATGGTCGTTCCGAGGCAAGGACGCAGGGAGCGCTCGTATCGAGTGAGATACGAGCGCGACGGAGGACGCCGTCCTCGGGGCGAGCAGCGCGGCCCCGCGGCACAGACTGCATCTCGCCAGACCTCCTTTACGACTGGTTCACGGCACTCAGGAACTCGTCGATCGACAGCGCGCTCAGCGTCTGGAACTTGGCGCTCCCGCGGGCGCCGAGCGCCACGGAGACCCTGGCGATCGTTGCGGTGTCCGGCGCCTCGACCACGTTGACGAAGTCGTAGGGGCCGAGGGTCGCCCACTGATGCAGCACCTTCGCGCCGAGCTCCTCGATGTCGGTGTTCACCTCCCGGATCCGGTCCGGGTTCGACTTCAGCGTCTGGACGCCCTGCGCCGTCAGGTTCGAGAGCAGGATGTAGGTCGGCATGCGCGGCTCCTTTCGTGGCTCATGCGCGTGACTCTATTTCGTCGGCTGCCCTCGCCCACGGGGTGCGGTCAGTCCCTTCCGGACGGGGCCGACGCGCGCCACCTGGTCGAAATAGAGCTGGGCGGCGGCGAGCAGGACGAGCGGGATCAGGAGCAGGGCCGCGATGAACGCCGCGACGCTCCCAGCGGAGTCGCCGAACTGCACGAGCAGGTACTGCAGGACGCCCGCACTCACGAAGGCGACGATCACGATCGCCGCCAGCGATCCCAACGCGTGGACGAAGTCCGCACGGCCGAGCTCGATCGCACGCCGTAGCGCCGCGCTCAGCTCGAGCTCCTCGGCGACGGCGGCGGGCACCGCGAGGCCGACGAGCGCGAACCACATGAGGGCCGGCAGGATCAGGATCGTTGCGAGGAACGGGACCGGCAGAAGCACGAGGAGGCCGAGCACGAAAGCGGTCACGAGCGTGCGGCGCGGCGGCCGACGGCCGACCGCGAGCACCGACGCTCCGACGTACGAGATGCTCACCGCCGGCGCGCCGACGAGCAGGGCGAAGGCGAGCCTCGCCACGCGCGAGACGCCCGAGTCGGCAACCACGGTGAGCGCGATCCCGGCGAGCGTCGGCGGCACTCCGATCAGGAGCGTCGACCGGAACCGCCGCCCGTACAGCCGCATCGACTCTGCCACGAGCTGGCCGGCGGTGCGCTCCGCAGGCGGCGCGGGGGGCGGCAAGCCCTTCTGAGCCCCGGAGGCCACGGCGAGACGCTAGCCCGGCGTTCACCTTTCCGGGGGAGGCACCTGTTTTTGGCGTCACCCAACCTTGGTGTGAACCAGGAATTTCTGCGGTGATTGCGGCGAAATCGACCTCGACGCTCCTCCCCTGGCGGCTGGCCGTCCTGCTCGGCGTCGCCGTCCTCGTCCTCTCCGGCGCCATGGCCCAGTCGGCCGGTGCGAAGCCGAAGCGGAAGGCGAAGCCGGCCCCGACGTTCGGGCTCTTCAAGTGCCATGTAGAGGACGACGGGAGCCAGCACGGGAACTGCGGCGACCCCGAGCCGCCGCCTCCGGCGCCGGCCCCTCCGCCCCAACCGCCCGCTCCCCCGGCTCCGCCGCCCCCAACTACGCCGCCGCCGCCGCCGCCCGCGCCGGAGCCGCCCGCTCCAGCTCCGCCGGCACCCGAGCCTCCGGCTCCGCCCCCTCCGGCGCCCGAGCCGGCGGCTCCGGACGAGCTCGCGACGGCGATGCCGGAGCTCGTCGACGCACAGTCGGCGCCCGTCGCGCCCCCGGTGGGCGGCCCGCCGCGCGCCGACGATCCCAGGCCCCCACAGCCTTCGACGCCTCCGACTCACCACCAGACGCAGTCCCCGACGACGGGCGTCGTGCCCGACTCGCGCCCGATCGACCTCGGCTCCACGGCGGCGCCCGCGCCCACCGCGCCGGCGGCGGCCGGCGGCGGCGAGTTCGAGAACTCGACCGACGGCTGGGAGGGTGAGAACGCGGCCCTCTCGCTCGTCCGCGGCGTCGAAGGCCGCGGTGTCCGCGTCTCGCGCGTGACGACCGGGCAAACCTTCGCCTTCTACGCCAGGAAGGCGCTGCGGCCGCACAGGGCCGGCGCTCCCTACAAGGTGCGGGCGTTCGTCCGAAGCGTGAGCCCCGGCATGTTCGTCTGCCTTCGCGCGGAGGAGCACACGAGCGGGCCGACGATCACGACCGAGCGCTGTGTCCCGGCCACCTCCGGCTGGCAGCGGGTGAAGCTCCTCGGGCGGTCGTCCGGCAAGGGCACGAAGGTCTCGTTCTCACTCCACGTGATGGCGGCCCTCGGCGGCAAGAGCTTCGACGTCGACGGCTTCCGGCTCGGCTGATCAGCCGATGCGTACACTCGGCGCGTGGGTTTCAGCGTCGTGCGGTCGGAGGAGCTCGAGTGGATTACCCGCCCGCCTGAGCCAGGCGGCGCTGATCGCCACGTCGCGGGCGTCACGGACGCGGCGGGCCTGAAGCACACCCGCGCTAACCTCTGGCGCTACGAGCCCGGGGCGCGAGGGCGGCGCCACAAGGACCTGCTCCAGGAGGAGACGTTCGTCGTCGTCCGCGGCTCGCTGGCGATGTACCTCGGCGACCCGCCCGAGCGCCACGAGGTCGGCCAGGGCAGCCTGATCCACGTCGAGGCCGGGACGCCACTCCAGATCGTGAACGAGAGCGGCGAGGATCTCCTCCTCTACATCCACGGCGCCCCGCCAGAGCGCGGGCACGCCGAGTTCCTGGACTCCGCCGTCTAGCGAATCGTAGGATCGCCGCGTGGCGACAGTCCTCTGCGTCCTCTACGACGATCCCGTGGACGGGTACCCAACGTCGTACCCGCGCGACGACGTCCCGACGATCGAGCGCTACTACGACGGCCAGACGACCCCGACGCCAGAAGCGATCGACTTCACGCCGGGCGAGCTCCTCGGCAGTGTCTCCGGCGAGCTCGGCCTGAGGAAGTTCCTCGAGGACCGCAGTCACCGTTTCGTCGTCACGTCCGACAAGGACGGACCGGACTCGATCTTCGAGCGCGAGCTTCGCGAAGCGGAGATCGTGATTTCACAGCCGTTCTGGCCGGCGTACCTGACCGCGGAGCGGATCGCGAACGCTCCCAAACTGAAGCTGGCACACACGGCTGGAATCGGCTCCGACCACGTCGATCTCCAGGCGGCGATCGACCGCGGGATCACGGTCACCGAGGTGACGTACTCGAACAGCATCAGCGTCTCCGAGCACGTGGTCATGCTGATCCTCTCTCTCGTGAGGAACTATCTGCCTGCACACCGATGGGTCCTCGACGGCGGCTGGAACATCGCGGATTGCGTCTCGCGCTCGTACGACCTCGAAGGGATGCAGGTCGGCACCGTCGCCGCGGGCCGGATCGGTTCGGCCGTGCTCCGCAGGCTGAAGCCCTTCGAGGTCGGACTCCACTACACCGACCGCCACCGGCTCCCGCCGGAGGTGGAGGAGGAGCTCGGCGTGACGTTCCACGAGGACGTCCAGTCGCTCGTATCGGTCTGTGATGTCGTCACGATCAACGCGCCGCTCCACCCCGAGACGGAGCACATGTTCGACGACGAGCTGATCTCGAAGATGAAGCGCGGCGCCTATCTCGTGAACACAGCGCGCGGAAAGATCTGCGATCGCGACGCGGTGGCGCGAGCGTGCGAGTCGGGCCAGCTGGCGGGCTACGCGGGCGACGTCTGGTTCCCGCAGCCGGCGCCTCAGGAGCACCCCTGGCGGACGATGCCGTACCACGGGATGACACCCCACACGTCCGGGACGAGTCTCTCCGCGCAGGCGCGCTACGCGGCCGGGACCCGCGAGGTCCTCGAGTCCTGGTTCGAGGGGCGGCCGATCCGCGACGAGTACCTGATCGTCGACGCCGGACGGCTCGCCGGCGCAGGCGCGCACTCGTACAGCGAGGGCGATGCCACGGGCGGCTCCGAAGAGGCCGCCCGGTTCAGCGCAGGCTGAGCGGCCCTAGGCGACGGCCGGCGCGGCAGCGGCGGCCTTCGTGAAGACGAGCTCGCCGTTCTCCGCGTCCACGAGCACCGTGTCGCCCTCGGCGAAGTCCCCTTCGAGCAGCCGTAGCGCGAGGGGATTCTCGACCAGCCGCTGGATCGCCCGCTTGAGCGGTCGCGCGCCGTAGGTCGGATCCCACCCCGTCTCGACGAGCTGCTCCTTCGCCGCGTCCGTGACCTCGAGGCCGAGGCCGCGCTCGGTCAGCCGGTCGCGCAGCCGCCGGAGCTGCAGCTCGACGATCGCGCCGAGCTGCTCCTTCGAAAGCGGGTGGAACTCGACGACCTCGTCGATCCGGTTCAGGAACTCCGGTCGGAAGAACTCGCGCAGCGCCTCGGCCGACCGCAGGTTGGAGGTCATGATGATCACGGTGTTCCGGAAGTCGACGGTGCGGCCCTGGCCGTCGGTCAGCCGGCCGTCGTCGAGGATCTGGAGCAGGACGTCGAAGACCTCCATATGCGCCTTCTCGATCTCGTCGAGGAGGAGCACCGAATACGGCCGGCGGCGGACCGCCTCCGTGAGCTGGCCGCCCTCCTCGAACCCGACGTAGCCGGGCGGCGCGCCGACCAGGCGAGCCACCGTATGCCGCTCCTGATACTCGGACATGTCAAGCCGGACCATGGCCCGCTCGTCATCGAAGATGAACTCGGCAAGGGCCCGGGCGAGCTCGGTCTTGCCGACGCCGGTCGGGCCGAGGAAGACGAACGAGCCGATCGGGCGGTTCGGATCCTGGAGACCGGACCGCGCTCGCCGGAGCGCATTGGCCACGGCCGAGACCGCCTCGTCCTGGCCGATCACCCGCTCGTGCAGCCGCTCCTCCATCTGGATCAGCTTCTCCGTTTCCCCCTCCAGGAGCCGGTCGACCGGAATGCCCGTCCAGCGCGCAACGACAGCCGCAACGTCGTCCTCGTCGACCTCCTCCTTGACCATGGGGTTCTCGATCGGCGCGCCGTCGCGCTCCGCGAGCTCCTTCTCGAGTTGCGGCAACTCGCCGTGGCGGATCTCGGCGGCGCGGGTGAAGTCGCCGGCGCGCTCGGCGCGCTCGAACTCCATGCGCAGCTCGTCGATCCGGGCGATCACCTCCTTGACGCGCTCGAGCGCGTCCTTCTCGGTCGACCAGCGAGCGGCGAGCTCGTCACGGCGCTCCTTCGCCTCGGCCAGCTCGCGCTCGACCGGCTCGCGCACCCCGTCGGACTCCTTGCCGATGGCGGCGAGCTCGATCTCGAGCTGGCGCACGCGGCGCTCCGCTTCGTCGAGCTCGATCGGCGACGAGTCAATCTCCATCCTGAGGCGCGACGCGGCTTCGTCCACGAGGTCGATCGCCTTGTCGGGCAGCTGCCGGTCCGAGATGTACCGGTCGGAGAGCACAGCGGCCGCGACCAGCGCGGCGTCGCGGATCCGCACGCCGTGGTGGGCCTCGTAGCGCTCCTTCAGGCCGCGGAGGATCGCGATCGTGTCCGCCACGGACGGCTCGCCGACGAAGATCGGCTGGAAGCGCCGCTCGAGCGCCGCGTCCTTCTCGATCTGCTTGCGGTACTCGTCGAGCGTCGTCGCCCCGATCGCGCGCAACTCGCCGCGCGCGAGCATCGGCTTGAGCATGTTCGCGGCGTCGACGGCGCCCTCGGCGGCGCCGGCGCCGACGATCGTGTGGAGCTCGTCGATGAAGAGGACGATCTGGCCCTCGGAGCGCTGGATCTCGGTCAGCACCGCCTTCAGGCGCTCCTCGAACTCGCCGCGGTACTTCGAGCCGGCGAGCAGCGACCCGATGTCGAGCGCCCAGACACGCTTGCCCTTCAGGCCCTCCGGGACGTCGCCGGCGACGATCCGCTGTGCGAGCCCCTCGGCGATCGCGGTCTTGCCGACCCCGGGGTCGCCGATCAGCACCGGGTTGTTCTTCGTCCGGCGAGAGAGCACCTGGATCACCCGGCGGATCTCCTCGTCGCGGCCGATGACCGGGTCGAGCTTCCCGGCCTCGGCGAGCTCGGTCAGGTCGCGGCCGAACTTCTCCAGCGCCTGGTAGCTGCCCTCCGGATCCTGGCTCGTGACGCGCTGGCCGCCGCGGACCTGCTCGAGCTTCGCGACGAGCTGGTCACGCGGAACCACGTCGAGCGCCAGCAGCAGGTGCTCTGTCGAGACGTACTCGTCTTGCAGCGAGCGCGCTTCTTGCGAAGCGCGCTCGAGGGCCTCGGAGAACGCACGCGAGACCGTGGGCTGCTGCTGAGCGCCTTGGGTCGCAGGCTTGCCGCGCAAGGTCGTCTCGGCTTCGGCGCGCAACGCAGCCGTATCCGGCACCAGTTGCTGCGGCAGCTCCTGGTCGAGGAGCGCGAGCAGCAGGTGCTCGGGATAGATCTCCGGGTTGCCCATCCGGCGCGCCAGCTCCTGGGCGGCGCCGACGGCCTCCTGTGACTTGATCGTCAGCTTGTTGAAATCCATCTACTGAACCCTCCGCACCGGCAGCGTCGGCTCCTCCCAGAGCACGAGCTCCCGCTTGTACTGGCGCTCGATGTCGCGCATGCGCTCGCGCATCTCACGCTCCATCCGGTCAACCCGCCGGTGCATGCGCTTCAGCTGATCCTCGAGCCGCAGCACCATCTCGACGCCGGCGAGGTTCAGCCCGAGCTCCGTGGTCAGCTGCTGGATCAGGCGCAGCCGCTCGATGTCGGACTCCGAGTAGAGGCGCGTGTTGCCGGAGGTGCGCTTCGGCCGGACGAGGCCCTTCTGCTCGTAGATCCGCAGCGTCTGCGGATGCATGCCGACGAGATCGGCCGCCACGCTGATCATGTAGCGCCCCTTGTCATCCATCAGCGTGTCCCCCTGAGCTGCTCGTACAGCTCGCGCTGCTTCTTCGACAGCTTCTTCGGCACCTCGAGCTTCAGCCGCGCGAGGACATCGCCCTTGCCGCCCTTCAGCTTCGGCGCGCCGCGACCCTTGATCTTCAAGAGCTTCCCGTGCTCGGAGCCCGCCGGCACCTTCATCGAGACGGGACCGTCCGGCGTCGGGACGTCGACCTCGGTGCCGAGCGCGGCGTCGGCCGGCGACAGCGGCACGTCGACGACAAGGTCGGCGCCGCGGCGCTCGTAAATCGGCGACGGCTCGACGCGCGTGACGACGAAGAGGTCCCCGGCGGGGCCGCCGCTCGCCCCGGCCTCGCCCTTGCCCTTGAGGCGAACGCGCGTGCCGTCCTTGACGCCGGCGGGGATCTTCACCGAATAGCGCTTCGTGCGGCGCTCGCGGCCCGAGCCGTGGCAACGCGGACAGGGATCCTCGATCACGGTGCCGTTCCCGCGGCAGCGCGGGCAGGGCTGCGAGAGCGCGAAGAGCCCCTGCGACTCGGAGACGACGCCGCGGCCGCGGCACTCCGGGCAGATCTTGGGCGACGTCCCGGGCTTGGCGCCCGAGCCGCCGCAATCGCTGCAGGCCGTCTCGACTTCGACCGGAATCTTCGTCTCGATCCCCTTCAGCGAGTCCTCGAAGGACAGGTTCACCTGCACCTCGAGGTCGGCGCCGCGCTGCGGCTGGGCGCGCTGCTGGCGACCGGCACCGCGCCCGAACAGCCCGCCGAAGAGATCGCCGAGGTCCCCGAGGTCGCTGATGTTGAAGTCCCCGAAGTCGTACGTGCCGCCGCGCGGATCGAAGCCGCGGCGGCCGTCGGCGGAGCCGAACTGGTCGTAGGCCTTGCGCTTCTCCGGGTCCGAGAGCACGTCGTAGGCGTGCTGGACCTCCTTGAACCGCTCCTCCGCGGCGGCGTCCCCGGCGTTTCGGTCCGGGTGGTGCTCCCGCGCAAGCTTGCGGTAGGCCTTTTTGATCTCGTCGGCCGAAGCGCCCTTCGAGACCCCGAGGGCGCCGTAGAGATCCTTAGTCGCCGCCACGCGCAATCACCACGCGCGCCGGGCGGATCACCCGGTCGCCGAGCCTGTAGCCCTTCTGCAGCACCTCGATCACGGTGCCCTCCTCGGCCTCGGACGGCTGCGAGAGCAGGGCTTCGTGGACGTGAGGGTCGAACCTGCCCTCGGTCGGGACCTCCTCGACCCCTTCCTTGCGGAGGATGTCGGCGAAGGAGCGCGCGACGAGCGCCACGCCCTCCTCCAGCTCGGCCTCCTCGTGGGCGTGCGCGGCCTCGAGCGCCCGCTCCAGGTCGTCGAGCACCGGGACGAGCTCCTTCACCAGCCGCTCGTGGGCACGCGTGACCAGGCTCTGCTGGTCACGCGCGACCCGCTTGCGGTAGTTGTCGAACTCCGCCTGGAGGCGCTGGAGCGTGTCGAGCAGCTCGTCGCGCTCCTTGCGGACCGACTCGAGCTCGTCGACGTCGGGCTCGACCTGCTCGTGCTGCTCCTCGTCCGTCCGAACGTCGTCCGTCATTACGAGGTCTTCGCCTCCTCCTCGTCGATCACCTCGTAGTCGGCCTCCTCGACGACCTCGTCGTCGGAGCCGGCCGTCGCGTCACCGTTGCCGCCGGACGCGGAGGCCGCCTGCTGGGCGGTCGCCTGCGCGTAGACGGCCTCGGCCAGCTTCTGCGAGGCCTCCTGGAGCGCCTCCGTCTTCGCGCGGATCTCGTTCACGTCGTCCGACTCGAGGACGCCCTTGAGCTCCATCACGCGACCCTCGATCGTCGAAGCGTCGGACTCGTCGAGCTTGTCGCGATGCTCCTTGAGGGTGCGCTCCGTCTGGTAGGCCAGCGACTCGGCCACGTTCCGCGCGTCGGCGAGGTCACGCAGCTTGCGTGCCTCGTCCGCGTGCGCCTCGGCGTCGCGGATCATCTGCTGGACCTCCTCCTCCTTCAGGCCCGAGCCGCCCTCGATCCGGATCTGCTGCTCGTTGCCCGTCCCGAGGTCCTTCGCGGAGACGTTGATGATTCCGTTCGCGTCGATGTCGAACGCGACCTCGATCTGCGGCATGCCCCGCGGCGCCGGCGGAATGCCGACGAGCTGGAACTTGCCGAGCGTCTTGTTGTAGAGCGCCATCTCCGACTCGCCCTGCAGGACGTGGACCTCGACCGACGGCTGGTTGTCCTCGGCCGTCGTGAACGTCTCCGCCTTCTTCGTCGGGATCGTCGTGTTGCGCTCGATCAGGCGGGTGAAGACGCCGCCCTTCGTCTCGATGCCCAGCGACAGCGGCGTGACATCGAGCAGGAGGATGTCCTTGACCTCGCCCTTGAGGACGCCGCCCTGGATCGAGGCGCCGACTGCGACGACCTCGTCGGGGTTGACGCCCTTGTGCGGCTCCTTGCCCGTCAGCTCCTTCACCTTGTCGACCACCGCCGGCATCCGGGTCATGCCGCCGACGAGGACGACGTGGTGGATGTCCTTGGGGTCGAGCCCGGCGTCCGCGAGCGCCTGCTTCGTCGGGGCGACGGTCCGCTCGAGCAGGTCCGCGGTCAGCTCGTTCAGCTTCGCGCGGGTGAGCTGGAGGTCGAGGTGCTTCGGGCCGTCCTGCGTCGCTGTGACGAACGGCAGGTTGATCTGCGTCGTCATGGTCGACGACAGCTCGATCTTCGCCTTCTCGGCGGCCTCGTAGAGGCGCTGGAGCGCCATCCGGTCAGCGGCCAGATCGATGCCCTGGTCCTTCTTGAACTCCGCGACCATCCAGTCGACGATCGCCTTGTCGAAGTTGTCGCCGCCGAGGTGGTTGTCGCCGCTCGTGGCGTGGACCTCGAGCGTCGCCGTCTCGGCGTCGTACTCGAGCACCGAGACGTCGAACGTCCCGCCGCCGAGGTCGAAGACCAGGATCTTCTGGTCCTCCTCCTTCTCGAGGTTGTAGGCGAGGGCGGCGGCCGTCGGCTCGTTGATGATCCGGAGGACGTTGAGGCCGGCGACCTTGCCGGCGTCCTTCGTCGCCTCGCGCTGCGCGTTGTTGAAGTAGGCCGGGACGGTGACGACCGCGTCGGTCACCGACTCGCCGAGGTACGCCTCGGCGTCCGCCTTCAGCTTCTGGAGGATCATCGCGGAGATCTCCGGCGGCGCGTACTCCTTGCCGCCCGCCTTGACGCGAACGTCGCCGTTCGGGCCCTCGACGACCTCGTACGGGACGATCTTCATCTCCTCGTCGACCTCCGAGTACTTGCGCCCCATGAAGCGCTTGATCGAGAAGATCGTGTTCTGCGGGTTCGTCACCTGCTGGCGCTTGGCCGGCGGGCCGACGAGACGCTCGCCGTCACCCGTGAACGCGACGACGGACGGCGTGGTGCGGCCGCCCTCGGCGTTCGGGATCACGGTCGGCTCGCCGCCCTCCAGCACCGCCATGCAGGAGTTCGTGGTGCCAAGATCGATACCGATTGTCTTTGCCATGTGACCTCCGTGGTCTTGAGTCTGCGGAACGGAAAAAATCTAAGCCCTAGTGTAGCAAGGTGAAGACCGCTAATCTCCGCTGGCCGGTGGCCGACTCTCGCGTTCAGGAATACGCCCGACTGCTCGTCGAGCGCTCGGTCGACGTCCAGCCGGGGTGGCAAGTGATGGTGATCTCGCAGCCGTACGCGAGGCCGCTGCTCGAAGAGGTGATCCGGCTGATCGGCCGCCGCGAGGCGTACCCGATCGTCCGGTTCAGCTACGCGATGGAGCAGCTCCCGTTCGTCTGGACCTGGGCGAGGGAGGCGCCGCTCGAGCTGGTCGGGCAGGTCGCGCCCGTCGACCAGCACGTCTGGGACAACGTCGACGCCTGGATGCTGCTCGGCGCGCCGGAGAACCCGCGCGCCGGCGCCGACGTCCCGACGGAGAAGCGCGACGCGATCAACAAGGCGCACGCGCCCTTCCTCCAGCGCCGCCTTCGAATGGAGATCCCCTGGGTCACCTGCCGCTTCCCCTCACCCTCGCTCGCCCAGGAGGCCGGAATGACCAACGAGCAGTTCGAGGACTTCCTCTACGGCGCCGTGCTGCTCGACTGGGACGCCGAGGGCGAGAAGATGAAGAAGATCAAGGACCGCTTCGACCGGGCCGATGAAGTCCGAATCGTGGGCGCCGAAACCGATCTCCGCTTCAGCCTCGGGGGCCGCGAGGGCGAGATCGACGACGGACACGCCAACATGCCGGGCGGCGAGGTCTTCTACAGCCCGGTCGAGGAGTCGACCGAGGGGGTCGTCAGCTTCCTCGAATACCCGGCCTATCAGGAGCCCGACCTCGTCGAGGGCGTCCGGATGCGCTACGAGGGGGGCAAGGTCGTCGAGGCGTCGGCATCCGCCAACGAGGAGGCGCTGATCGCAAAGCTCGACCGCGACGACGGCTCCCGGACCCTTGGCGAGTACGGGATCGGCTGCAACCCGGGAATCCAGCGGTACATGAAGAACACGCTGTTCGACGAGAAGATGTACGGGACGATCCACCTCGCGATCGGCGCCGGCCTTCCGACGATCGGCGGGAAGAACTTGAGCGCCGTCCACTGGGACATGGTCAAAGACCTCCGGAACGGAGGGCGCATCGAGTGCGACGGCGACGTGGTGCAGGAAAACGGTGAGTGGACCTTCTGACCGCGTAGAGCTCGCCGACTACGACCCGAGCTGGGCCGAGGCCTTCGAGGAGGAGAAGGGACGGCTGACCGCGGTCTTCGACGGCCACGCGGTCGGGATCGAGCACGTCGGCTCCACCTCGGTGCCCGAGCTGTGTGCCAAGCCGATCGTCGACGTGCTGGTGGGACTGCGCGAGCTTGAGCTTTCTGACGAGCAGATCGCAGCGATGCAGCAGCTCGGCTATGAGTACCTCGACGAGTACGGCCTGCCCGGGCGGCTCTTCTTCCGCAAGCAGCCGGGCACGCACCACGTCCACGTCGTCCGGTACGGCGGCGAGCACTGGGACCGCCAGCTCACCTTCCGCGAGGCGCTGCGCACCAACGCGGAGGAACGGCGACGCTACGACGCCTTCAAGCGCAGGCTCGTTGCGGAAGGCCACCCCCGTCAGGTCTACACGGAGCTCAAGACACCGTTTATCCGGGAGATCGAGGACCGGGCGCGGGCGCGGGGCGTCGAACCAGCCGCCTGAGCGTCGAGGCGGCGGCAGGCTCGGCCAGGATGATCCCGGCGAGGATCGCGGCGCAACCGGCGAGTCCGATCGCGCCGATCCGGTCGCCTGCGAAGAGATAGCCGGCGAGCCCCGCGAACACCGTCTCGAGCGAGAAGACGATCGCGATCCGCGTCGCGCTGACGCGCCGCTGCGCCCAGACCTGCACGAGGTAGGCGAACGCGACGGCGAAGAGACCCGTGACGAGGATCGCCGACCACACGGTCCACCCGCGCGGAACCGAGAGGTCTCCGAGCGCGACCGCGACGACGAGGAACCCGACCCCCGCCGTGGCGACTTCGACGAAGGTGAGGCCGAAGGCGTCGTAGCGGTTCGCATAGCGCTCGACCATCAAGATCTGGAGCGCCTGCGCCACGGTGCTCAGAAGCACCAACAGGTCGCCGGCACCCGACCCCTGCGGGACGCCCGACAGGAGCGCGAGGCCGAGCAACGCCACTGCCACCGCGAGCCAGAGCTCGCGCGGGATCGGCGTCTGAAAGAGCGCGAGGCCGAGGAGCGGCGTGAAGAGGACGTAGAGCCCAGTGATGAAGCCGGCATTCGTGACGGTGGTGCGCTCGAGCCCGGCCGTCTGCAGCCCGATCCCGAGCGCGATCAGCAGCCCGAGCACGGCCCCCGCGAGCAGGCCGTCCCGCCCGAGCCCCCGAAGGCGCCGAGCGGCCGGGACGGCGAGCGCGCCCGTGGCGACCAGGTAGCGGAGTGCGAGGAACGCCGTCAGCGGATACAGCTCGACCGCGTCCTTGACCTGGACGAAGGTGAGGCCCCAGACCGCCGTGACGAGGATCAGCGCGGCGGTCGCCACGTCTATGTCGTGCGCTAGTCGGGCTTGCCGCTCATCGCCCAAACGGCGACGACGTAGGCCAGGAGCACGAGGACCGCGATCACGCTTCCGATCCGCGCGAGCACGCTCGTCTCCCGGCCGCCACGGCCGAGCTGGCGGACGCCGAGCCCGGTCAGGATGATCGAGAGCAGCAGGAGGATCCCGCCGAGGTCGGCCGTGAGGTAGCCGATGCCGAGCCAGCCCGGCTCGTCCTCGCCGCTGAAGCCCTCCTTCGAGTAGATCCACTCCGCGCCGATGCGCATCACGAACCACGCCGGGAGCGCGATGAAGACGAGCGCACGGAAGCCGAGGCGGGAATACCACGCCGACTCCCGGTTCCAGCCAAGCAGGAGCGCGATCACGGCGGTGACGAGGCCGCCGACGAGGAGCGCCGCGCCGACCACGTGCACGAGTAGCGGGAAGTTCCAGTCGTCGGGCCTGATGCTCGCGACGAGGCTCATGCGCCGGGCTTGTAGATCATGTCGATGAGGATCAGGACGACGGCCAGGGACGAGATGACGTTCAGCCACATCGCCCGGCGGTCCTGAAGCCGAACCCGAAGCTCCTCACTCGGCTGGTCGCCCCGGCCCTCGCCGTCGAGCCGTGCCGCGAGCTTCGCCGCCTTGGCGTAGGTCTGGCCGCCTCGCTGGCCGGTGCCCGCGGCGACCAGCCAGAGCGCCAGCGCGATCAGCACCCAGCCGTCCCAGACCTGGTACGCGTCGGCGTCGATCGCGAGCCAGAGGCCGAAGACGAGCGTCCCCATCGTCCCGATCACGACGAGGACGTTGGCCGGCTTCGCCACGCGGAAGTAGCGCAGCGATTCGACCGGCCGGTTGACGCTCCGCGCCGCGACCGCCACGAACCAGAAGACGACGAGCGCGGACACGAGCGCGAACGCCGAGAAGACGTGCAGGAAGAGGAGCCAGTCGTAGAACTCCACCGCGCTGCGAACCTATCGAATTGCCGCCGCCTAGGTGGCCGGGTCCTCCTGCCAGCCCCCGACGTCGACGGGCTGGTCGCTCGCGCCCTGCTCGTCGATCGCCGCCTGCGTCGGGTCGGGCGCGTCCTCCTGAGGCCCGTGTTCCGGTGCGGGCGGGATGTCCATCTCCTGGCGGTCGTCGTCGGGCTCGGGCACGTCCTCGCGTGCGTCCTCTTGCTCGGTCATCTGCTCCTCCTTTCAGGGGGGAGGGAGGGCGCCGCTGCCGGCGCCCTCCAGCGGGGAGTCCACTTCAGCTCGCCTCGTCGCCCGTGCCGCCGACGTCCTCGTCGTCCAGCTCCACGGCTGGACCGCTGCCGGGGCCACCTTCCAGATCCTCGTCGTCGACGCCGCCGAGCCCGCCCTCCTCGGGGGCCGGATCGCCTTCCTGCTGCCAGCTCGACACGTCGTTTCTCCTTTCGGGGAGTGGGTACGCACGGTGTCGGAGAGGCACGAGGAAACCACGAGCTAGGGTCTTTGTCCGTATGAGTTCGCTCACCGACGGCTGGAACCGCGAGATCAAGAGCGTCCGGATCTCGGTCACGGACAAGTGCAACTTCCGTTGCCGCTACTGCATGCCGGCCGAAGGCCTGGATTGGCTCGCGCGCGACGAGCTCCTGACCTTCGAGGAGCTGGCACGGGTGACGCGGGTGCTGGCCTCGATGGGCGTCGACGAGGTTCGCCTGACCGGCGGCGAGCCGCTTGCACGGAAGGACCTGCCGACGCTCGTCGCCAAGCTCGCGGAGATCCCAGGGGTCGACGACCTCTCGCTGACGACGAACGGCGTCCTGCTCGACCGCTTCGCCGGCCCACTGGTCGAGGCAGGGCTGAAGCGCCTCAACGTCTCGCTCGACTCGCTGTCGCACGTCCGGTTCGCGGAGATCACGCGCCGGGACGCGCTCGACCGAGTGCTCGCCGGCCTGGAGGCGGCGGAGCAGTACGCCGAGCTCCGGCCGATCAAGGTGAACTGCGTCGCGATCCGCGGCTTCACCGAGGACGAAGTGCCAGCACTGGCCGAGCTCGCCCGCCGTAAGCCCTACGTCGTCCGGTTCATCGAGTTCATGCCGCTCGACGCCGAGGAGCGATGGTCGGGCGACGACGTCCTCACCGGCGCCGAGATCCGCGCGCTGATCGAGGAACGCTGGCCGCTCGAGGAGATCCCGGCGAAACCGTCCTCCACGGCCCGCCGCTTCCGGTTCGCCGACGGCGCCGGGGAGATCGGATTCGTGAACCCGGTGTCGGAGCCGTTTTGCTCCTCGTGCGACCGGATTCGGCTCACCGCCGACGGGCAGCTCCGGACCTGTCTCTTCTCGCGCCGGGAGTGGGATCTGAAGACACCTCTACGCGAGGGTGCCTCCGACGAGGAGCTCGCGGAGCTCATCCGCTGGGCGGTGCGGCACAAGGAGCTCAAGCACAAGATCAACGACCCCGGCTTCGTCCGCGCGTCACGCTCTATGTCCCAGATCGGCGGCTAGCCCTTCACCCCTAGCCGGACTCGGTAGCCGAGCACCCACGGGATCCGCTCGCCGCCGACGACCGACCGCACGACCTCCTCGAGACGCGTCAGGCCGAGGTCTTCCTCCGAGGCGCCGAGCGCCAACAGCTCCGGCACGAGGCCGAGGCTTCGGGCCAGCCCGAGGATCCGGTCGGCGTCGACCTCGGCCGTGTCCTCGAACACGGCCTCGCGCGCATAGGTGAACAGCCCGCTCTCTTGGATGGCGTCGAGGTGCGTGTGCTTCGGCGTCCGCGTCCAGCCCGCCTCGACTCGGTGCTCGTCGCGGACCTGACGCCGAAGCTTCAGATGCTCGGTGAAAGCAGCGTCGACCTCCGGGTGGACGAGCGGCGGCATGTCGAAGTCGTACGCGGCGAAGACGCCCCCCTGGCGAAGCAGGCGGTCGGCCTCGGCGAGTGTCGCCTCGCGATCCATCCAGTGGAACGACTGCGAGCACGTGACGAGATCGGCGGTGCCGCCCTCCAGACCCGTCTCGGCGGCAAAGGCTTCGACGAAGCGGACGTTCATCTCGGCGGTCTGCGCTCTCGCGACTGCGAGCATCGCCGGGTTCGGCTCCACCCCGATCACCTCGTCGGCGCGCAACGCCCACGCCCTCGTGGACAAGCCGGTGCCGGAGCCGAGGTCGACGACCCTTCGCTGGCGCTCGCCCCCTGCATAGCGGGCCAGCGCAGCGAGGAGGTCCTCCGGCGGCGACGGCCGGTAGGCGTCGTAGTGATCGGCGAAACCGGCCCGTAGATAGCCGCTTTGCTCGATCGCCTGGACGCTGAACTTGGTCATCTTCTGGTGAACTCCGGGTGTCTGAATAGAATCAGCGAATGGCTTCCGGCTACGCCGCCGCCGAGCGCCACCAGGTCCTTCCACGTGGCTGGCGCGACCTTCTCCTCCAACTCGGAATCTGGTTCGGGTTCATCCTCGCGTACCAGATTCCCCGGGGGATTGCCGACCGCAGCCCCGCGGTCGCCTTCCACAACGGGCGTGAGGTCATCGACTTCGAGTCGAGGGTCACGGGCATGTGGGAGCTCACGCTGCAGAGTTGGACGCAGTCGTCGCACGTGCTCGGCGTGATGGTTTCCTGGACCTACTGGGTCTCGCAGTTCGGCGTCGTCGGCCTGGCGTTGCTCTGGGTCTACCTGCGCCGCTACGAGCACTTCATCCGGTTCCGGAACGTCCTGATCCTCTCGAACGTGCTCGGCCTCGTGGGCTATGCGGTGCTGCCCACGGCGCCGCCACGGATGTTCCCGGAGCTCGGCTTCGTCGACACGCTCGCCAGCCTCGGCACGCCCAACCACGGCTCCTGGCTCGTGGAGATCACGGCGAACCCGTATGCGGCGATGCCGAGCCTGCACGCCGCCGACTCGCTGCTCGTCGGCGTCGTACTCGCGTGCCTCGTCCGTCCGCTCTGGCTGAAGGTGCTCTGGCTGCTGTGGCCGGCCTGGGTCTGGTTCGCCGTAATGGCGACCGCGAACCACTTCTGGCTCGACATCCTCGGCGGGATCCTGGTCGCGAGCATCGCAGCGGCGATCGTCTACCGGCGCCCGCTGCGCCGGGCGCTGAGCCCGGCACCGGCCTAGCGCCCGTGGCGCGCGACAGCGCGGCTGCCCGCGTCAAGGACGGCTACACCACCGGCGCGCGCAGGCTCGCCACGCACGCGATCGGCGGACTGGCACGGACGCGCGTCACGCCGGACTTCCTTACCGCCCTCGGGATCACGATCTGCGGGCTCGGCGCCGTCGCGGTCTACTTCGAGTACCGGAACGAGATCCTCTGGTACTGGGCGGGCGCGATCCTTTTCTGGGGCGGCTCGCTCCTGGACATCCTCGACGGCGCACTTGCGCGCCAGAGCGGCAGGGGGACGCAGTTCGGCGCCTTCCTCGACTCGACCACCGACCGGGTCGGGGAAGCGGCGATGCTCGCCGCGATCGGCCTCGTGTTCGCGCGGCACGGCCAGGAGTTCGCGCTCGGAGCTGTCTTCGCCGCCATGGCGGGCTCGTTCCTCGTCAGCTATACGCGGGCCCGTGCCGAGGCGCTCGGGCTCAAGGGCGACGTCGGAATCGGCAGCCGCGCCGAGCGCGTGTTCGTGATCGTCACCGGCCTCTTCCTCGCCCCGTGGGGCCTGCTCCCGTGGGCGGTGTACCTCCTGAACGTCACGGCCTGGATCACCGTCGTCCAGCGGATCGTCTCCGTTCGGCGGCAGCTGAAGCAGTTCTGAGGCCGAGGCGGCGACTCGGCGGCGCCGCCAGAGGTCGGTCGGCTTCGCCACCGAACCGCTATGCTTGCTAGCACTTGAGAGCTAGCAGAAGTGAGGTGCTCGTCCGGATGCCGGAGGAGCTCAAGCAGACTCTCGCCGGAGAGGTCGCACGAGCCGGCGCGAGCCTCAACGACGTCGCGGTGGGCATCCTTGCCTCGCGCTTCGCCGTCCCGTTCGAGCCGAGCGGCCGCAAGGGCGCGCCGCCGAAGGGCAAGGGCGACGTGCTGCTGCGCATGCCGCCGGCGCTCAAGGAGAAGCTGCAGACCCGCGCCGCGCAGCGCGGGCGCGGCGTGAATGACCTGATCGTGGAGATCCTGGGCGAGCGACTCGGCCTCGTCGCGCCCGCCAAGAGAAAGGAACGCATGGCAACGACGAACGGCAGCTCCCCCCGCAGCGAGGACAAGGTGCGCGTCGCCGTGATCGGCGTCGGGAACTGCGCCAACTCGCTGATCCAGGGGGTCGAGTACTACAAGGACGCGCCGGAGGAGGAGTTCGTCCCCGGCCTGATGCACGTCAACCTGGGCGGGTATCACGTCCGCGACATCGAGTTCACGGCGGCCTTCGACGTCACGACGGACAAGGTCGGCAAGGACCTATCCGAGGCGATCTGGGCTCATCCGAACGACACGTATCGCTTCGCCGACGTCCCCAAGCTGGGCGTGAAGGTCTCGCGCGGGATGACCCACGACGGGATCGGCAAGTACCTCGGTGAGGTGGTCGACAAGGCGCCGGGCGACACGGACGACGTCGTCCGGATCCTGCAAGAGACCGGCACCGATGTGGTCGTCAACTTCCTCCCGGTCGGGTCGGAAGAGGCGACTAAGTGGTACGCCGAGCAGATCCTGAACGCCGGCTGCGCGATGGTGAACTGCATGCCCGTCTTCATCGCGAAGGGCGGCTACTTCCAGAAGCAGTTCGAGGAGCGGGGGTTGCCGATCATCGGCGACGACATCAAGTCGCAGGTCGGCGCGACGATCACCCACCGGGTCCTGACGCAGATCTTCAAGGACCGCGGCGTGCGCCTCGACCGGACGATGCAACTGAACGTCGGAGGGAACTCGGACTTCCTGAACATGCTCGAGCGCGACCGCCTCGAGTCCAAGAAGGTCTCGAAGACGAACGCCGTCACCTCCGTCCTCGACTACGACCTGGGGGAAGAGAACGTCCACGTCGGGCCGTCGGACTACGTGCCCTGGCTCGCCGACCGCAAGTGGGCCTACATCCGGATGGAGGGGACGACCTTCGGGAACGTCCCCCTGAACCTGGAGCTCAAGCTCGAGGTCTGGGACTCGCCGAACTCCGCCGGGATCACGATCGACGCGGTGCGGCTCGCGAAGCTCGCGCTGAACAACGGGATCTCCGGCGCGCTGGAGGCGCCGAGCGCCTACCTGATGAAGTCGCCGTCGAAGCAGATCCCCGACGCCGAGGCGCACGATCTGGTCGAGCGCTTCATCTCGCAGAACGCGCGCAAGCCGGCGCGCGCCAAGGCCGGCGCGCAGGCCTAGTCCGCAAGCACTGCGTCAAGACAGGAGCAGGCGACGTTTGAAGAGGTAAAGGCAGGCCCGGAGAGGCGATCCGGGCCATGCCTTTACCAAGGGCGTGCGCGGCCTGAACCCTCCGGCCCCGCCTGGGGAGAGCCAAGCTCTCGTCGGTGCCTCCTCCAGAATCTATCGTGCATTTTCCTTGGTAAACGTCCAATTCTGTGTGCCTTTCCTGACGCAAATCGGCCGGTCAATGATCTTTCCGAATTTCAAGGTGCTTTCTTGATGGTTCAATCGCCGGAACCCCGGCGGTAGACTCGAGGTCCGTGGCGCTTCGCATCTGTCTCGTCACGCCGTTCGCATGGTCGCAGCCGCACGACGTGAACGAGCACGTCGCCGGCGCGGCCGCGGCCCTGCGCGAGCTCGGGCACGAGGTGAGTGTGCTGGCGCCGTCGAACCGCGCCGCGGACCTCCTCGCCGGACGGCGCGCGCTCCTCGACGGCGCCCGACGGGACGTGATCGCGCTCGGGCCCGCGGTGCCCATCTCGCGCCGCAGCAGGATCGGGCTCCCGGTCGGGGTCCGAGCGAACCTCGCCCTCGCGCTTGCGCGGGGCGACTTCGACGTGGTCCACGGCTTCGAACCCGGCCTGCCGAGCCTGTCCTACCTCGCGCTGCGCGACGCCCGCTCGCTCGCCGTCGCGACGTTCTTCTCGCTCGAGCGGCTCGGGTACCCGCCCGGAAAGGCGCAGCGCAAGCGGCTGCTCGCCCGGGTCGACGCACTCCTCGCCACGTCGGAGGCGACTGCCGAGGCAGCCGCGCTCCGCTTTCCCGGGGAGTTCCGGCAGGTGCCGATCGGAGTCGACACGGAGCTCTTCACCCACGGGCCAAAACGGGAGCTCGTCGTCTGCGAGTGGCGGACCGGGGAGCGACCGCTCACGCGGGCCGTGGTCTCGGTGCTCAAGGAGCTGCCGGACTGGGAACTCGTGCTCCTCCGGACGAAGCGGCTCTCCGGCCGTCCCTCGATCCCGCCCTCGGTGCGCGGGCGCGTCCACGTGCGGACCGCGCTCTCCGGGGCGGTGCGCGCACCGCTCCTAAACGAGGCTGCGATCTTCGTCCCCGCTCTCGACGGGCTCGCCCGAGTCCGGCTCGAGGCCGCGGCTGCAGGAGCCGCGATCGCGGCTCCACCCGGGATGCTGGACCAGCCGGCGCTGGCCGCTGCCGCCGTCGGACGGCTGGCGGACAACGACGAGCTCCGTGCGAGCGAGCAGGCGGCGGCGCGCGACGCGGCGGCGGGTCAGAGCTTCGCCGACCTGGGGCGGGAGCTCGACGAGCTGTACGGACGCCTCGGCGGCCGCCGGCGGACGAGAGGCCGTGCGTCCGACCCGCTCGCCGACCGGCCCTGGATCGACTGTGACCTCCACCTGCACACCTCGTGGTCGAGCGACTGCCTCGTCGAGCCGGCCGAACTCGTCGACCACGCGGTGGCGATCGGCCTCGGGGCGATCGCGGTCACCGACCACAACGAGTTCGGCGGCGCGCTCGAAGTGGCCGAGCTCGCGCAGGACCGGGGGCTGACGGTGATCCCGGGCGAGGAGATCAAGACCGACGGTCAGGGCGAGGTGATCGGCCTCTTCCTCGAGCGCCAGATCGCGCGCGGCATGTCGTTCGAGGACACGATCGCCGCGATCCGGGAGCAGAACGGCCTCGTCTACCTCCCCCACCCCTTCGACCGGATGCACGCGATCCCCGACGCGGCCACGCTCCACCGTCACCTGGCGGACATCGACGTGTTCGAGGTCTACAACGCGCGGCTCCTGCTCGAGCAGTACAACGAGGAGGCACTCCGCTTCGCCCGCAAGTACAACCTGACCATGGGCGCCGGCTCCGACGGCCACGTCCTCCAGGGCGTCGGCACGGGCGGGGTGCGGATGCGGGCGTTCGAGGGGCCGGAGGAGTTCCTCGTCAGCCTGCGCAGCGCCGAGATGCTCCGCCGCCCGCGGTCGCTTGCGTACCTCCAGGCGCTCAAGTGGACGGCGCAAGTCAAGGAAAGAGTCCGCTAGAGGAGAACCCAGTCCGTGCCGCCCTTGAGCCCAGTGACGGACGAAATCCACGAGCGCTATCTGCAGAAGGCGATCACCGAGATCAACGACCTCGGGGACGAGATCACGCGGTCCGACGAGTCCCGCGTGCCGGCGCTCGGATCGGGGCATCCGCTGGCGGACATCATGCTCCTCAAGTTCCGGCCGCAGCAGTCGGAGATCCAGGAGGGCGTCGCGTTCTACGGCCGCGCGGGGCAGGCGATCCTCAAGTCCCTCCAGCGCCTCCACGTCGACCCGATGGCCGTCTACGGCACGAACTGCTTCAAGTTCGACGGCGGCGACGAGGAGCAGGCGGCGGCCTGGCTCACGCGCGAGCTGCACATCGTCCAGCCGAAGCTCGTCGTCGTGATGGGCGAGGATGCGCTCGCCTTCCTGACCGGGCTCGAGTTCCCACTCGCCGCGCAGCTCGAGGCGAGCGTCGGTGTGGTGCAGCAATGGACGCCGACGATCGAAGCGCTCTCGGTCCCCGACATCGACGCCTCGCTCGACGAGCAGGCCTCGAAGACACGCTTTTGGCAGGCGCTGAAGGCGCTCGGCCCATGGTGGGCCGAGCTTCCGCCCTACTGACCCCTCGGGCGGGCGCGTTCGCGCTGCTCGCCGCGGCGCTCGGGGTCTACTACGCCGTCGTCGACGAGCTCGACGACCTGTCGAAGTGGTGGGAGCTCGCGTTCCTCGCGGTTTGCCTGCTCCCGGCCGTCTTCGGGCTCGTCTGGCTGGCGCTCCCGTGGCGGCGCTACGAGCGGCTCCCGCTCGCGGCGGCGGCGCTCCTGGTGCTGACCGTGCTCCTCGAGCTGGCAGGGCTCGACGCGCTCGCGAACTTCTCGAAGCTCGCGGTGATGACCGCGCTCGCCTGGTGGTTCCTCTCGTTCTTCGAGAGCGTCCTCTGGGTGGCGCTCGTGGCGCTCGTGATCCCCGTCGTCGACTCGTTCTCAGTCTGGCGCGGGCCGACGAAGCACATCGTCGAGGAGCAGCCGCAGGTCTTCGACGTCTTCTCGTTCGCGTTCCCGTCGCCGGGTGGCCTCAGCTCGGCGCACCTCGGGCTTCCCGACCTGATGTTCTTCGCACTCTTCCTCGCCGCCGCCGACCGCTGGCGGCTGCGCGTCGGCTGGACGTGGCTCGCGATGACGATCTCCCTGGGAGCGACGATGTGGCTCGCGGTCGGCTGGGGCGTTGCAGGCCTCCCCGCGCTCCCGGGCATCGCCTTCGGCTTCCTGATCCCGAACGCGGACATCCTCTGGCGCGAGTACCAACGCTGGCGCCGGGACCGCCCAAGTGACAACTTGTTACATGGGCGGGAGGGCGAGCAGAACGGCGCGGAGAGCCGCGAGGCGGCCCGCAAGTAACAAGTTGTTACGAGCCTTCGCGCTCGAGCAACGAGACGCTCTCGACGTGAGGCGTGTGCGGGAACATGTCGACCGGGCGGACCCGCCGTAGCTCGTAGCCCCAGTCGGCCTTCAGCTCCTTCGCGTTTCCCGCCAGGGTCGTCGGGTTGCAGGAGACGTACACGATCCGCGGCGCGCCGATGCGGCCGAGCCGCCGGACCGCCTTCTTCGAGAGCCCCGCACGGGGCGGGTCGACGACGACGACGTCCGGCGCCCCGGACCGGTCGAGCAGCTCCTCGATCGCCTGCCCGACGTCGCCCGCGTAGAACGCGGCGTTCGCGATCCCGTTGAGGTCGGCGTTCTCGAGCGCGCACGCCACCGACTCCTCCGAGATGTCGATGCCCCAGACCGTCAGGGCGTTCCGGGCCATGGCGAGGCCGATCGTGCCGATCCCGCAGTAGAGGTCCCAGACCGTCTCGTCGCCGGTCAGCCCCGCGTACTCGACCGCGAGCTCGTAGAGCCGCTCGGCCATGGCCGTGTTCGTCTGGAGGAACGCGGTCGGGCGGATCCGGTAGCGCTGCCCGAGCAGCTCCTCCTCGATCGCTTCCTCCCCCCAGAGGAGCGTCGTCGGCAGGTTCGTCACCTCGGCCGGCGTCTCGTTCACCGCGTGGTGGATCGACCGAACCTCCGGGAAGCGCCTCAGCGTCGCAACCAGGCCGTCGGCGTCGTGCAACGGCCCCGGCGCCGTCACGAGCTGGACGAGCACCTGCCCCGTGTTGCGGCCCTCGCGGTACACGAGATGACGCAGGTAGCCGGTCTGCTCGGCCTGGTCGAACGCCGAGAGCCCGGCCTCCCTCGCCCATTCACGCGCCGCCAGTCGAACGGCGTTGCCGAGATCGGTTGTCAGCCAACAGCGCTCGATGTCCAGCACCTCGTCCCAGCGGCCGGCGCGGTGGAACCCGAGGCCGGGGCCGTCGGGCGTGGCCGTCCAGGAGTACTCGAGCTTGTTGCGGTAGTGGAAGATCGACTCGGCCGGGACGATCGCCTCCAGGGGCGGTTCCGGGATCCCGCCGATCCGCACGAGCGCGTCGCGCACCTGGCCGGCCTTCGACTCCAGCTGCGTCTCGTACCCGAGGTCCTGGAACCGGCAGCCGCCGCACGCCGGGTAGTGCTCGCAGGGCGCGTCGACCCGCAGCGGGCTCGGCTCGAGCACCTCCACCGCGACGGCCTCCGCATGGCGCCGCTGCACCTTGGTCACCCTGGCTCGGACCTTGTCGCCGGGGAGGCCGCGCCGCACGAAGACGACGAACCCGTTCAGCCGCGCGACGCCGTTCCCGCCGAACGCGAGCGACTCGACCGAGAGATCGAGCTCCTGGTCCCGGCTGACCGGCGCGGCCATCGGGCCAGCCTAGCGCCGGGCTACCCTCGACCCTGATGCGGATCTGCTCGCTGCTGCCGAGCGCCACCGAGATCGTCGGCCACCTCGGCCTTACCGAGTCGCTCGTCGGAGTCTCGGAGGAGTGCGACTGGCCGGAGGGCGTCGATCGGCTCCCGGTCGTCACGGCTTCGCGCGTCGACCCCGCCGAGCTGACGAGCCTCGAGATCGACGCGGCCGTCCGGAGCGCGCTCCAGGACGGACCCTCGCTCTACGCCCTGGACGAGGGGCTCGTCGCCGAGCTCGCGCCGGACGTAATCCTGACGCAGGACCTCTGCACGGTCTGCGCCGTCTCCGGCGACGAGGTCGCGACGCTGTGTCCGGTCGGCGCCGAGGTGATCTCGCTCAACCCAACGACCCTGGAGGAGATCGCCGAGTCGGTCGAGAGCCTCGCGCGGCGGCTCGGCGTCGAGGAGCGCGGCGCGGCCGTCGCGAACGAGATGCGCGAGCGGATCGCGGCGCTCCGGACGAGCGTCGCCGGCCTTCCGCAGCGGAGGATCTTCGTCGCCGAGTGGCTCGAGCCGCCGTTCGCGGCCGGACACTGGGTGCCGGAGATGGCGGAGACCGCCGGCGGCGTCGACGTCCTCGGGCGAGCGGGCAGGCCGTCCTTTGGCGTCACGTGGGAGGACGTCCGCGCGGCCGAGCCGGAGCTCGTGGTGGTCGCGGCCTGCGGCTTCGACGCGCGACGTGCCGCCGCCGAGGCGGACGGGATCGAGTTCCCCGCGCCGGCGGTCGCGGTCGACGCGAACGCGTACTACTCGCGGCCGGCGCCGCGGGTCGTCCAGGGGATCGCGCAGCTCGCGTTCCTCCTTCACCCGGACGCGGTTCCGGACCCGAGGCTGCCGGCGGTTCAGCTGATGTCGCGCCAGGCGGCCGACGCCGCGCCGAGCACGGCCGCGCCGAGCGCGTAGACGGCGGCGAGGAGCCCGGCGGTCCAGAGACCGAAGGAGTACTGCGTGGCCTCCTGGGTGTGCTCTGCCGAGACCTCGTGCCCGGTCAACCGGTCGATCACTGCGCCCGGCAGGTAGTCCGCGAAGTGTTCGAACCGGACGCCGATCAGCGGCTCGACGACGAGGAACCATACGAAGGCGGCGATGATCGCGCCCACCTGGGACTGGATCAGCGCGCCGAGGCCCGCGCCGAGGATCCCCCAGAGCGCGGATGCGACCACGAGCCTCCCGATCAGCTCCCACTGGTCGCGGTGCAGCACCGGCGAGATCCAGAACAGGGCGGTCACGAGCACGACGACGACGGACAGCGCCGTCAGGATCGCGCCGGTCCCGAACGAGACCGCGTACTTCGCCGCCATCACCCGCTCGCGCTGCGGCGTCGCGAGGAAGGTCTGCGTGATCGTCCCGTGCCGGTACTCCCAGGTGACGATCAGGATCCCGAGGATCAGCGCGAAGATCACGCCGGTCGTCGCGACGGTGAGTACGTCGAACGTGACGATCTCGTCGGCATTGGGGACGAAATCGGGGCCACCGCCACTCGCCGTCGAGCCCGAGCCGAGCACGTCGAGCGCCATCAGCGCGAGGACGAGGCCGAGCAGCGTCCTCGGCGCCGTCCGGACCTTCAGCGCTTCGGCTTGAAGAAGCCTCACGTCGTCGTCTCCCCGCCGGTGAGCTCGAGGAACGCCTCCTCGAGCGTGGCCTTCTGGGGGGTCAGCTCGTGGAGGACGATCCCGTTCGCCGCAGCGAGCTCGCCGACCCGCTCGGCCGTCCCCTCGGAGACGCCGAGCACGCCGTCGTCGAGCGCGGCGACGGTCATTCCCTCGGCGGCGAGGGCCGCGCGCAGCCGCTCGGCTTCGGGGCTTCGGACCCGCACGCCGGCGCTCACCTGAGCGGCGAGAGCCGCCGTCGAGGACTGCGTCACGAACCGGCCGCGGTGGATGATCACGACCTCGTCCACGATCTGCTCGACCTCGGCGAGCACGTGGCTCGAGATCAGGATCGTGTGTCCCCGCGCCGCCAGCTGGCGGAGGAGGTCACGCAACCACCGGATGCCCGCCGGGTCGAGGCCGTTCGCCGGCTCGTCGAGGATCAGCACCTCGGGGTCGCCGAGGAGCGCCGTCGCGAGACCGAGCCGCTGGCGCATCCCCAGCGAGTAGCCGCCGACCCGCCGCCTCGCGGCGTCCTTGAGCGCGACGAGCTCGAGCACCTCCTCGACCCGCTGGCGCGCGATCCCCGCCTGCGCCGCCACGACGCGAAGGTGGTTCCGGCCGGACCGCCCAGGGTGGTACCGCGACGTCTCGAGCACCGCGCCGACCTTCCGCACGGGATCGTCGAGATCGCGGTAGTGGCGTCCGAGCACCTTCGTCTCGCCGGAGGTCGGCCGGATCAGGGCGAGCACGGCCTTCAGCGTCGTCGTCTTCCCGGCGCCGTTCGGCCCGAGGAATCCCGTGATGCGCCCGGATTCGACGCGGAAGGTCAGGTCGTCGACGGCGACCGTCTTCCCGTAGCGCTTGGTGAGTCGTTCGACCTCGATCATCGGAGCGGTGAGACCTGGACCTTCCGCGTCCGCGGCCCGTCGAACTCACAGAAGAAGATTCCCTGCCAGGTCCCGAGGGCGAGCCGTCCGGCGTCCAGCGGCACGAGCACCTGCGGGCCCATCAGCGACGCGCGGATGTGCGAGGGCGCGTTCTCCTCCCCCGCCTCGACGTGCTCCCAGCCCCAGTCGTCGCCCACGATCCGTTCGAGTGCCCGCTCGAAGTCACGCGCAACCGCAGGATCGGCGCGCTCGTTGATCGTGATGCCGGCCGTCGTGTGCGGAACGAACACCAGCGCGGCCGCTCCCTCCGCTCCCTCGACGGCGTCCCGAACCTCGCGGGTGATTTCGATCAGCTGCGTGCGCCGCTCACTCCGGAGGGTGATCTCGCGCACGTCACTATCCTACGCGCGAGGATGGCAAGCGCTCCCCCCTCAGCGCGAGACCTCGACACCTACCGCGACCGGATCGACCGATTCATCGCGGAGCTGGACGAGGAGTACTACCTCCACTACGCGGGCCACAAGGACACGCTCGACCTGAAGCCGCTCTACGACCGCTACCCGGAGCTCTCTGAGCTCGCGCAGGCCCAGGCGCTAGGCCAGGCTGCGGAGGGCGACGGGGGCGTGGTCGAGCTCTGGCGCTTCGCGTGTGAGAACTACCTCGGCGAGCTGACGCGCGAGCACAGCGAGAAGGTCGCGGGCCTCGAGGCCGAGCTCGAGGCGACCGTCGACGGCGAGACGATCGGCTACCGGATGATCCGGCCGACGATGGCGAACTCCGAGGACCGCAGCCGGCGGGAGCGGCTCGAGGAGGCCCGGAACCGCCTCACCGAGGAGCACATCAACCCGATCCTCGCGGACGGCGTCTCGACCGTGAACCAGGCGGTGCCGCAGATGGGCTCCGAGACGTATCTCGACCTCTACAAGCGCTTCGGCTTCCGGATCGAAGAGCTGGCCGACCAGTGCCGGGCGGTGCTCGAGTCCACCGAGCGCCTGTACGAGGAGCACGCCGACCGCCTCTTCCGTGCCCGCGCCGGTGTCGGCCTCTCCGAGGCCGAGCGCTGGGACGTCACGCGGGTCTTCCGCGCCCCGGGCTGGGATGGGGCATTCCCGGCCGAGAAGATGATGCCCGCGCTCGAGGTGACCCTGGCCGACCTCGGGATCGACCTCCGCTCACAGCAGAACGTGGAGCTCGACATCGAGCAGCGGCCGAAGAAGAGCCCGCGGGCGTTCTGCGCGCCGATCGAGGTCCCGGGCCGCGTCGTGCTCGTGATCCAGCCGATGGGCGGGGCCGACGACTGGCGCGCGCTCTTCCACGAGGCGGGCCACACGGAGCACTACGCGCACGTGTCCGAGGATCTGCCGGTCGAGGCGAAGAGGCTGGGCGACGTCTCGGTCACGGAGGCGTGGGCGACGATGATGGAGCACCTGCTCCTGGAGCCCGGCTGGCTCTCGCGGCGGCTCGACTTCCCGAAGCCGGAGGAGTTCGCCGCGGAAGCGGCGACGGGGTCGCTGTACCTGCTGCGACGGTACTGCGGAAAGCTCCTCTACGAGCTCGAGTTCCACGGGGTGACCGAGCTCGATCCGAAGGCGATGTCGGCGCGCTACATCGAGCTGCTCGGCGACGCGCTGAAGATCGAGCCCAGCCGGACGGACTTCCTCGGCGACATCGACCCGAGCTTCTACGTCACCGGGTACCTGCGCTCCTGGGCGTTGCAGTCGCAGCTTCGCGAGCATTTCCGCGAGCGCTTCGGCTCGGAGTGGTTCGCCGACCGCAAGGCGGGCGGGATGCTCCGCGAGCTCTGGTCGGAGGGCCACCGGTTGAACGCCGACGAGCTGCTCGCCGACGTGACCGGCCAGGAGCTCGAGATGGAAGCCTTCGCGCAGACCCTGCGCGAGCAGCTGCGCTAGATGGTCCTCGACATCCCGGAGACACGCTACGCCCGGAGCGGCGACGTTTCGATCGCGTACCAAGCCTTCGGGCACGGACTGATCGACCTCGTCTTCGTCCCGGGCTTCGTCTCCCACATCGAGCTCAGCTGGGAATTACCGGGGCGCGGGGACTTCCTCCGGTCGCTCGCCGTCTTTGCGCGGGTGATCCAGCTCGACAAGCGCGGTACCGGTTGCTCCGATCGGGTCCGCGACCTTCCGACACTCGAGACGCGGGTCGAGGACCTGAAGGCCGTGCTCGACGCGGCCGGATCGGAACGCGCAGTGCTGTTCGGCGTCGACGCCGGCGGTTCCACGAGCATCCTCTTCGCCGCCACCTACCCGGAGCGGACCGCGGCGCTGATCCTCTTCGGGACCTCGGCCCGTTACGTCCGCTCGGACGACCACCCCTTCGGCCCGACGAGCGAGGAGTTCCTCGACCAGCTCGCGCGAGACACGAAGCGCTGGGGCACGCTCGACCATGGTCTCGAGGTCATGACGCTGTACGCGCCGAGCCTGAGCACCGGGGGCGACGACATGGCCCGCGACTGGTCGTCCTACTTCCGCGAGAGCGCGAGCCCGGAGACGTTCGAGAGCTTCCAGCGGATCAACATGGAGATCGACGTCTGCGACCTACTCCCCAACCTGGACATGCCGACCCTCGTCGCGCACCGCACCGGCGACCGAGTGGTCGAGATCGGCGCGGCGAGGTTCCTCGCCGAGCGCATCCCGAACGCGCGTCTCATCGAGCTTCCGGGTGAAGACCACACCCCGTTCACGGCCGAGGTCGAGCCGCTCCTCGCCGCGACGCGCGAGTTCCTCGAGAGCCTCTAGAGGGCGCCGCCGGCGGCGGGTGGCGCGCCGGCCTCGAGCGGGCTCTCGTCGCCCGCCGTCCGCGCCAAGATCTCCTCCACGAGGAGAAGGTTGTCGCCGGCCCGGTCGACGGTCGCAAGCAGGTGTGACATCGACGAGATCTCCTCCCGCTGCTCCTGGAGGAACCAGTGGAGGAACTGCTCGCCGACGAGGTCCCCCTCCTCACGCGCCAGCGAGACGAGCGCCACGATCTGGTCGGTCACGCGCTTCTCCTGCTCGAGCGCCAGGGCGACCGGCTCGCTTGCGCTCCCGAAGTCGGTCTTCGGCGCCTCGACGCCCGGGATCCGCACCGTCTCGTCCGCGTCGATCAGGTACTGCACCATGATCATCGCGTGGTTCCGCTCCTCGACCGCCTGGCGGTAGAAGTGGGCGGCGAGCTGGGGCAGCGACTCGGCGTCGTAGTGGACCGCGATCGCGATGTACTGCTGCGAGGCCGCGAACTCGTACGCGATCTGCTCGTTGAGCGCGTCGGCGAACCGTGGCACGACGCGAATCTAACCGACCGGCGAGTACGCAACGTCCTGCAAACTGAATAGGCTTTATTCATGGAGCGAAGACGGGTGTTGATCGTCGGCGCCGCGGGCCGGGACTTCCACAACTTCAACCTGGTCTATCGCGGGCGCCCCGAGTACGAGGTCGTCGCGTTCACGGCGACGCAGATCCCCAACATCGAAGGCCGCGTGTACCCGGCGGAGCTCGCCGGCGAGCAGTACCCGGCGGGCATCCCGATCCGACCGGAGGAGGAGCTCGAGGCACTTGTCCGCAACCAGCAGGTCGACGACGTGATCTTCGCCTACTCCGACGTCACGCACGAGCACGTGATGCACATCGGCTCGCGCGCACTCGCCGCCGGCGCCAACTTCGGCCTGCTCTCGCCGCAGGACACGATGCTGGCCTCGTCGAGGCCCGTCGTGGCCGTCTGCGCCGTCCGCACGGGGTCGGGCAAGAGCCAGACCACACGGCACGTCGCGGGCCTCCTGCGCGCGAACGGCAAGCGTGTGGCGGTTCTGCGGCACCCGATGCCCTACGGCGACCTGACGCGGCAGGCGGTCCAGCGCTTCGCCGACTACGCCGATCTCGACGCAGCCGACTGCACGATCGAGGAGCGCGAGGAGTACGAGCCTCACATCGCCGAGGGCAACGTCGTCTTCGCCGGGATCGACTACGCGGCGATCCTCGACCAGGCCGAGCAGGAGGCGGACGTGATCCTCTGGGACGGCGGCAACAACGACACGCCGTTCATCAAGCCGAACCTGCACATCGTCGTCGTCGACCCGCACCGGGCCGGGCACGAGCTGCGCTACCACCCGGGCGAGACCAACCTCCGGATGGCCGACGTCTGCGTCGTGAACAAGCTCGACACGGCGAAGCCGGAGGACGTCGAGACCGTGCTCGCGTCGATCGCCCGGGTGAACCCGACTGCGACGGTCGTGCGCGCCGCCTCGCCGTTCCACGTCGAGGACGCGGAGATGATCAGAGGAAAGCGGGTGCTCGCGATCGAGGACGGGCCGACGCTGACCCACGGCGAGATGACCTACGGCGCCGCCGTCCTCGCGGCGAGGAAGAACGGCGCCGCCGAGCTCGTCGACCCACGCCCCTTCGCGGTCGGCTCGATCGCGCGGACGCTCGAGGAGTGGCCCCACATCCAGGGGCTCCTCCCGGCGATGGGCTACAGCGACGAGCAGATGGTCGACCTGCGCCAGACGATCGAGCGCTCCGACGCGGACCTTGTCCTGATCGGCACGCCGATCGACCTCAGGCGGGTGATCGACTTCGACAAGCCGGCGCTGCGCGTCACGTATCGGCTCGAGGAGCTGAGCTCGCCGACCCTCGCCGACCTGCTCGCCGAGCGCGGCATCACGACGACCGGGACCGAAGCCGCCGTCGCTTGACCACGGTCGTTGCCCTCGGGGGCAATGCGCTGATCCAGGCGGGCGACCGCGGAACCGCCGCTGAGCAGGCCGGACGCCTCCGGGAGGCGGCGGCCTCGCTTGCGCCGCTCTTCGACGAGCCCCGGGTCGTGATCACGCACGGGAACGGGCCACAGGTCGGGAACGAGTTGCTCCGCCAGGAGCGCGCGGCCGACGAGGTGCCGCCGCTGCCGCTCTACCTCGCGGTCGCACAGACCCAGGCCGAAATCGGCGCGCTGATCGAGACCGAGCTGGGGCCGGTCGCCGGCCGGCCGGTCGCCTGCCTGCTGACCCACGTCGTCGTCGCCGAGAACGACCCGGCCTTCGGGCGGCCGACGAAGCCGATCGGGCCGTTCTACTCGGCCGAGCAGGCGGGCGTGCTCGAGCACCAGCGCGGCTGGCCGCTCGTCGAGGAGCCGGGCCGCGGCTGGCGTCGCGCCGTGGCGTCCCCGTCACCGCTCGAGGTCGTCGAGCTCGAGCAGGTGCGGGCGTTGCTCGACGCCGGGGCCGTCCCCATCGCCTGCGGCGGAGGCGGGATCCCCGTCGTCCGCCGCGACGGGCGACTGCACGGTGTGGAGGCGGTGATCGACAAGGACCGGGCCTCTGCGCTTCTCGCCGCCGCCCTCGGCGCCGAACGGCTGCTGATCCTCACCGACGTCCCCTCCGTCAAGCGCGGCTTCGGGACGCCGGCCGAAGAGGTCGTTCGCGAGCTGACGGCCGGCGAAGCCGAGGCGCTGGCACCTGAGCTCGCGGAGGGCTCGATGCGGCCCAAGATCGAGGCCGCCGCCGCGATGGCCCGGGCCGGGGGCGAGGCGATCATCACCGCCCTCGACCGCGTCGAGGACGCGCTCGCGGGCCGCGCCGGCACCCGCGTCGCCGACTGACCGAACCGGTCCGGCGGTTTGCGCGAATCAGCGGCGACCCCAAAGCGAAAGGAGCCGCACTCTCCATGCGAACTCTCGTGCTTGCAGCAATCGGCGTCGCGGTCGCCTTCGCCGTCGTGCTCGTTCGCGGCCCGGCCCCGCAGGCCGGCACCGCCTCGAGCCACCGCGAAGCGCCGCTGATCGCCGAGGACCCGTCGGCCGATACGACGGACCTCTACGCGTTCAGAAGCGTGGACGCACCGAACAACCTCACGGTGATCGCGAACTGGATCCCCGCTGAGGACCCGGCCGCAGGGCCGAACTGGTACCGCTTCTCCGAGCGGGCCCGGTACAGCATCAAGATCGACCGGAACGGCGACGCGAAGCCCGACCTGACCTACCGGCTCCGCTTCAAGAACCGCGACGGCTCGCTCTTCCTCGGCAACACCGTCCAGGACTACGTCGTCACGCGCGTCAGGGGCGACGAGGAGGTCGTCGTCGCCCGCGGTGTCACCCCGCCCAACAACATCGGGCCGCGGACGACGCCGAACTACCGCCAGCTGGCGGATTCGGCCGTGACGAACCTCGCCGGCGGCGGGAAGGTCTTCGCCGGCCAGCGTGAGGACGCGTTCTTCGCCGACATCGGCGCCATCTTCGACCTCGTCGCGATCCGCAAGCCCCCGGGCAACGCGGGCGGCGGCAAGGACTTCTTCGCCGGCTACGGCGTCCACGGCATCGCGCTGCAGATTCCGATCGCGCAGCTCGACGACGGCGACCACACCGTCGGCGTCTGGGCGACGACCGAGCGGACGCGGATGCGGATCAAGCAGTACCGCAGAAACGGCATCCGCCGCTTCCGCCACGAGAAGCACTGGGTCCAGGTCTCGCGCCTGGGGAACCCGCTGATCAACGAGGTGATCATCCCGACCAGGCTCAAGGACCGCTGGAACGCACTGAGTCCGGACGCAGATGCTCAGTTTCTCCAGTACTACCGCGAGCCGCTGCTCGCGGCGGTGATCAACCAGCTGTACGGCCTCGGCGTCCCCGAAAAGAACCGTGACGACCTCGTCGCCGTGCTCCTGACCGGCGTGCCCGGCCTCAACTCCACGGGCCCGAAGCTCGCCGACATGCTGCGCGTCAATCTGTCGATCGCCCCCACGGCGAGCCCGAACCGGCTCGGCGTCTTCGGCGGCGACACGGCCGGCTTCCCCAACGGGCGGCGGCTGGGCGACGACGTGATCGACATCGCCGAACGTGCGGTGGCCGGAAAGCTCCTCGGCCACCCTGCAGGCGACCTCCTCGGTGACGGCGTCGACGGCAACGACGTCGCGAACCTCACCGGGTTCCCGTACGAGAACGACCCGCCGAGCGGGTTCGACAACACGAATGGCCAGCAGAAGCCGTGAGGCGACTGTTGGCGGCAGGCGCGGTGGCGGCGATCGCCGCCACCGCGCTCCTGGCGGGTGGGGCGCTGCGCAGCGGCGATGACGCCGCAGCGGCGCCCACCTCCCGCCAGCTCATCCGGGTCGGCTTCCGCGAGCTCGATGCGGCGCGGCGGACGGGGGAGCCGACCCACTACGGGCGCGCCGAGGAAGCTCTGCGCGAGGCGCTCGACGGCGACGGCCAGGACGCCGAGGCGCTCGTCGGGCTCGCCTCGCTCGCGAACTCGCGCCATCGCTTCCGCGAGGGGCTGCGGCTCGCCCGCCAGGCTCGTCGGCTCGCGCCGGACACGGCCGTCGTCGACGCGGTGCTCGGCGATTCCCTCGTCGAGCTCGGTCGCTACGACGAGGCGTTTCGGGGCTTCGACCGGCTCGCCGCGCGCAAGCCCGGGCTGACCGCGTACTCGCGCGTCTCGTACGCGCGGGAGCTGCTCGGGCACCAGGCGCAGGCGATCGAGGCCATGCGCCTCGCCGTCGATGCCGCCGGCGACAGCGGCGAGCCGGCCGCGTGGTCGCGCACGCAGCTCGGGAAGCTCTACTTCTCGCAGGGGCGGCTTCACGAGGCGGCGGCGCAGTACCGCGCCGCGCTCGAGCTCCGGCCGGGCTACGTCCAGGCGCTCGACGCGCTTGCGCACGTCGAGGCGGCCCGTGGGAGGCTCCGCGCCGCTACGTCGCTCGAGCGGCAGGCGGTCGCTCAGACAGCCCTGCCGCAGTACGCCGGCTTCCTCGGCGACCTGTACCGGCTGCAAGGCTCTGCGCGGCGCGCCGACGAGCAGTACCGCCTCGTCGCCGCGGTCGACCGCCTCTTCGTCGCGAACGGCGTCGCCACCGACCTCGAGCTCTCCCTCTTCAACGTCGACCACGGTTTCCGCCTGACCGAGTCCGTGGCCCGCGCCCGGCGCGCGCTCGCCGAGCGACCGGGCATCGAGGCCGAAGGCGTCCTGGCTTGGGCGCTCGCGCGCACCGGCCGTTGCGGCGAGGCGCTGCGCCACTCCGAGCGCGCGCTGCGGCTGGGCACGCTCGACGCGCCCAAGTTCTTCCAGCGCGGGATGATCGAGCGCTGTCTCGGCCGCCGTGCGGCCTCGCAGCGCTGGTTCCACCGCGCGCTGCGCACGAACCCGTACTTCTCGCCCGCCTGGGCGCCTGTGGCACGGAGACTGTCGTGAAACGCCTCCTGCTCGCGCTGATCGGCGGCGTCCTGCTCCTGCCGGCGAGCGCCGCCGCGCATCCCCTCGGCAACTTCACGGTCAACCGGTATGCCGGGGCCGAGGTTTCCGGCAGCCACGTGTTCGTCCGCTACGCCGTCGACCTGGCCGAGATCCCGACCCTCCAGGACGGCTCGCGCTTTCGCCGCCCCGGCGCCGCCACCCGGCTGGCGCGCGGGCTCCGGCTCGAGCTCGACGGCAGGCGAGCCCGGCTGCGACCCCTCGCCTCCCGCGTCGCGCTGAGGCCTGGGGCAAGCGGCCTTCGCACACTGCGCTTCGACGCCGTCTACGAGGGCGGCCGAGCCGGCCGGATGCTCTCTCTCCGCGATACGAACTTCGCCGGCCGGATCGGCTGGAAGGAGGTCGTGGTCGGGGCCGACCGCGGCGCGCGGATCGTGACCTCCTCTGCCCCCTCGCGGAGCGCGAGCGACGAGTTGCGCTCGTACCCGCGCGACCTGCTTCGGGCGCCCTCCGACACGACGGCCGCGACCGCGGTCGTCCGCCCCGGAACGGCGGAAGGCGTCGCACCGTCCCTCGGCGACGCCCCGTCCGACCATCGCCGCGGCGGCTTCGAGTCCCTGATCGGCCAGGACGGCGGCGCCGGTGTGATCGCTCTCGCGCTCGTGCTCGCGCTCTTCTGGGGCGCGGCCCACGCCCTCACCCCCGGCCACGGCAAGGCGATCGTCGCCGCATACCTCGTCGGCTCACGCGGTAAGGCGCGGCACGCCTTCGCGCTCGGCGGCATCGTCACCGTCACACACACGATCGGCGTCTTCGCGCTCGGCCTCGTCACGCTGGCGCTCTCGGAGCTGATCGTCCCCGAACGGCTGTATCCGTGGCTGAACCTGGTCTCGGCGCTGCTCGTCGTCGGCGTCGGAGTCGCCGTGCTCCGCGCCCGCCTGCACGCCCGCGGGCACCGCCACCATCACCACGAGCACCAACACCGCCGCGGCTTGCTCGCGGTCGGGATCTCCGGCGGCCTCCTCCCCTGCCCTTCGGCGCTCGTCGTGCTCCTGGCGGCCATCTCGCTCCACCGCGTCGGCTTCGGGCTGCTCCTGATCGTCGCCTTCAGCCTCGGTCTCGCCTCCGTCATCACCGGCATCGGCCTCGTCGCCGTCACCGCCAAGCGGGCGTTCGCCCGGCTGAGCCTCGAGGGCGCTTTCGTCCGCGCCCTCCCCGCCCTGAGCGCCGCCGCGATCGTCGCGCTCGGCCTCGTCATGACCATGCGATCTCTCCCGCAACTGACCTGAAAGGATCTTCACGATGTTCGGACTCGACGACTTCATCGCTTCCTACTCAGACGGCGCCTCCGTGTGGCTCGTCGTTCTCGTCGCGATCCTGCTCGGGCTCAGGCACGCGACCGACCCGGACCACCTGGCCGCCGTCGCGTCGCTGCTCGCCGGAACCAAGGAGAGCCCGACCCGCGCCGCAGCAGGGCTGGGCGCCGCCTGGGGCCTCGGACACGCCGTCACGCTCTTCGCCTTCGGCGTCCCGATCCTCTTGCTCGACCGGTACCTGCCAGAGCGCGTCCAGCAGAGCGCCGAGACGGCGATCGCCTTCCTGATCGCATACCTCGCCGTCCGCCTGCTCTTCCGCTGGCGGTCCGGCTTCGGCCACTCGCACCCACATCGATCCCGAACCCGCCTCGGCGCCTTCAGCATCGGGCTCGTGCACGGCATGGGCGGGAGCGCCGGCATCGGCGTTCTCCTCGTCGCCTCGATCCACTCCACGCCGCTGAGCGTGCTGGCGCTCGTCCTGCTGGCGTTCTTCACAGCGGTCTCGATGACGATCCTCTCGACGGCCTTCGGCGCCGCGCTCGCGACCCGCCCCCTGCGAGCCTCGTTCCAGGCCGTGGCGCCGGTCTTCGGGCTCGCCGGCCTCGCCTTCGCCTGCTGGTACGGCGCGGCTGCCTGGACCCTCGCGCCGTACCCGTTTTGACCCGAGAGCTCCACGACCTGGCTGCGGCGTACGCGTTGGACGCGCTCGATCCCGAGGACCGATGGACGTACGAACGACACCTCGACACCTGCGACACCTGCCGGAGGGAGGTGGCGGCCCTGCGTGAGGGCGCGGAGCAGCTCGCCTACGCGAGCGAGGGGCCGGAGCCGCGGCCCGAGCTCCGGGAGCGCATCCTGCGCGCCGCCCGTGAGGAGCGAGCCCCTCAGGTCGTCCCGTTCCGGCGGCGGCGCTGGGCGCTCCCGCTGACTGCGGCCGCCGCGGTCGCGGCTTCGCTCGCCGCCGTCGGGCTCGGCCTCTGGGCGAACTCGCTGCGCGGCGGCGCCGAGCAGCGCGTGGTGCCCATGACCGGAGGAGCCGGCCGCGTGGTCGTCTCCGGCGACAGCGCAGAGCTCCTCACCTGCGTCAGGCAGGCGCCGGCCGGCAAGACCTACGAGGCCTGGGTGATCGAGGGCGACACGCCCCGCCCGGCGGGTCTGTTCCGCGGCGGCTGCACCGACGTCCCGCTGACGGAGCCCGTGGCGAGCGGCAGCACCGTGGCCGTCACCCTCGAGCCCGCCGGCGGCGTCCCTCGCCCTACCGGCGACATCCTGCTGAGCGCCGATGTCTGAGCTCGCCGTCCACCTGGCCGGCTCGTCCCGGATCGAGGAGCCTCGGTCGGCGCGCCGGAGCGACGAGGAGGTTCTCGCGGCGATCGCCGGTGGCGACGACCAGGGCCTCGCCGAGCTCTACGATCGCTACGGTCGCCTGGCCTACGGCCTCGCCTACCGCGTGCTGCATGACCAGGCGCTGGCGGAGGACGCCGTCCAGGACGCGTTCCTGGCGATCTGGCGCTCGGCCGACGGCTACCGCCGGGAGCGTGCGAAGCCGTCGACCTGGATCCTCACGCTCGTCCACCGGCGTGCGGTCGACCTCGTGCGCCGCGAGGACCTACGCCGTGCGGAGCAGCTCGACGAGACACCGGAGGCGGCCGCCACGAGCGTGCCGGAGGAAGCGGATCTCCGCGAGAAGCGAACGGCCGTCCAGGCGGCGCTCCGCGAGCTCCCCCAGGATCAGCGTCAGGCGCTCGAGCTGGCGTACTACGGCGGGTTCACGCAGTCCGAGCTGGCGGAGCAGCTCGGCGTCCCGCTCGGGACGATCAAGAGCCGCATGTTCGCCGGCCTGACCCGGCTCCGCGAGCTGGTCCCGGAGTAGGGACCCACCGCGGCTTTTGCCTGCGCTGTGATGGGGTAGGCCCCGAGCAGCCTTGTTCCCGCTCAAGGACAATGTGCCGACCCGGTCGGCGCCGTACGTCACCTACGCATTGATCGCGATCAACGCCGCGGTCTGGCTCTTCTACGAGCTGCCCAACCTC
Organism: Gaiellaceae bacterium; assembly: GCA_035535195.1. GTDB lineage: Bacteria > Actinomycetota > Thermoleophilia > Gaiellales > Gaiellaceae > JACDAN01. The sequence continues at coordinate 56,618 of DATLQK010000051.1, forward strand.
GACCACGCCGTCAACTCGCTCGCCTACCAACCGTGTGAGGTCAACAACTCCTGCGCCGTCGTCGGCTACGACTGGGAGGTCAACGTCGTCACCTCTATGTTCATGCATGGCGACTGGCTCCACATCGGCGGGAACATGCTCTTCCTCTGGATCTTCGGGAACAACGTCGAAGATGCCCTCGGCCATGTCCGCTACGCGATCTTCTACCTCCTCGGCGGCTTCGCAGCGACGGCGCTTCAGACGTTCGTGACGCTTCACTACGGGACCCCGGACGCCGCGACCGTCCCGAACCTGGGCGCGAGCGGGGCGATTTCCGCTGTGCTCGGCGGCTACATCGTGCTGCTGCCCGGTGCGAGCGTCCTCACGCTCATCTTCTTCGGGATCATCATCATCCGTGAGCTCCCGGGCTGGATCTTCCTTGGCATCTGGTTCCTGCTCCAGGCCTGGATGGGCGGCTTCTCCCTCCTCGACCCCCAGTCGGGCGGCGGCGTGGCGTTCTTCGCGCACATCGGAGGGTTCGTCTTCGGCTTGCTGACCGTCCGTCTCTTCCAGAAGCGGCGTCCGCTGGAGCCTGCCTACTGATGGAGTTCGAGGAACAGGTGGAGGCGGCGCTCGGGGAGCTGCCGCCGGAGTTCGCGCAGGCGCTCGAGGACGTCGCGGTGGTCGTCGAGGACGAGAACCCGGAGGAGCCGACGCTCTTCGGGGTCTACACCGGGCTCGGGCCCGGCCGCGACCGCTCCGGCGCGCTGCCCGACGAGATCGTGATCTACCGCCGGCCGCTGGAGCGGGCGTTTCGCGACCCCGGGGAGCTCCGGCGCCAGATCCGGATCACCGTCCTCCACGAGATCGGGCACTTCTTCGGGCTCGACGAAGACAGGATTCGGGAACTGGGGTACGGGTAGCTGCAAACGGGAATGCGAGACCGCCCTGTCTCGTTTTTCTGGGTGTGAAAACGATCGATGACATCCGTGCCGAGATCGAGCGCGCCAGCGAGGACCGCGCCGCTCTTCTGCACCGTCTGTCACAGGGACATGACGCCGTCCTCGCCGCGGAGCTCAGGGAGCTCGACGAGCGCATCGCCGAGCTCTGGGACGAGCAACGCGAGGCCCGGGCTCACGCGCGCTTCGGCGATCGCGACGAGATCATTCGCCGCGCCCGGCTCGAAGAGCGCATCGAGCGCGCGGCCTAACCCTTCACCTAGAACCGCATGAGACGAGGAGGGGCGCCGAAGCGCCCCTCCTCTCCGTTCTGCCGTTGTTGCCTAGTCGTCCTTCGGCTTGACCGCGACTGTCTCGTGCATCACCGAGGAGTGCCCGAGGGCGTCGGTGACCTCCACGCGGACGTCGTAGGTCCCGCGGTGCTGGTACTTGTGCTCCACGCTCGAGTCGCCCGTGACATAGGGCGTCCCGTCGCCGAAGTCGTAGCGGTACTTCGTGATCGCCGCGTTCGTCGACGACGCGGCACCGACGCTGACCGTGGCCCGCTTGCCGTTCCGGACCTGCGAGCCGACATTGACAGTCAGCTTGTCGAGCAGCCAGTCCACCGAGCGGTCGCCGAGCTGGGTCACTGTCGCGAGGCCTGCGCCGGCCGTGAGACCCTCGATCCCGAAGCCCATCGAGAGCGTCCGATAGAGGTACTCACGCCGCTCCTGCTCGAGCGTCGGCTCCGAGGAGCGGGTGTGCGCGACGGCGCTGCCCGCCGGAGCCGTGCCGCCGAGCTGCCGGAAGGCCGCCTTCGTCGTGTGCGGCGCGTTGTAGGTGTCCGTGTTCGGGCTCGGCGAGTATGCGTCGATCGAGCTCTGGCTGAGGCCGATCGTCATACCCGCGAACGGCCCGGCCCCATTGGCGGTCGGTACCGGCGCCGCGCCCGGGTACACGCTTCCCGCCTCGTAGGCGAGGCCGAGGTAGCCGCTCGTGATCCGCCCGCGGTCTAGCCGCGAGTGGTACGTGCCGCTGTCCTCGGTCAAAGCGAAGTTCCGCCCGACCGCCCACAACCGGCCGCCGCTGTCGAGCCAGTCGGCGAGGGTGTCGTGGTCGGTCGTGAAGAACCCGCTCGTGTTGAAGCTGTCGTTGTCGCCCGTGAAGACGATCACCGCCCGGTACTTGTTCAGGTTGAACCGATTCGGGAACGCCGCGGTGCCGAAGTCGAGCGTCTCGTACGTGACGGCGAGCGAGTCCAGCATCGCCTTGTACTGCGCCTGGTAGTTCCCGAACGCCCCCACGAAGGCCGAGCCGTCGTCGTCGACGAGCAGCACGTCCACGCTCGGCGGCGTCAGCACGCGGAGCCAGACGGGGATGTGCAGCCGCTTGCCGGTCGCCCGGCTGACGAGCACGACGGAGCCCTCGTAGTTGCCCGCGGCCGCGCCGGCCACGGACTCGACCGTGACCGGGATCGTTCCGGTCTGCAGGTCGCCGAGCGAGAGCGACGCCTTGCCGGCCGTGATGTTGAAGTTGGCCGTCTGTGCCGGAGTGCCCGTCTCGGTCGTCGTGACGTCCCACGTGTCGGCCGACCCGCTGACGTTGCGGGCACCGACCGTGAACGTCTTCGACTGGCCGGCGGTCGTCTCGCCGCCGGAGAGGCTCGGCTGGTCGACCACGAGGCCGGGGTCACCGGCCTGCGCGAGGTCGATCCGGCCCGCGCCACGGGCGAGGACGCCAGCCCTGGTCGTGCGCGCCGTGGTGGCGAACACGTCCTCGGTGGCGGTCGTCATCAGCGCCGACTTGACCATCGCCGGCGTCCACCACGGGTGGAGCTGGAGCAGGAGCGCGGCGGCGCCCGCGACGTGCGGGGTCGCCATGCTCGTGCCCGAGACGGAGCCGAAGCCCGTGAACGGTCCGGGGAACGGCCCGGTGCCGTAGCCCGACGAGAGGACGTCGACACCCGGAGCGGTCACGTCCGGCTTGATCGTCTTCTCCTGCGTCGGGCCGCGGGAGCTGAAGCCCGCGATCACGTCGCCCGGGTTCGGGCCTGAATGCGGGTTGTGGAAGAACTCCGCCTGTGCCGTCGCCGGGTTGGCGTTGTAGTACGCGATCATGTTCAGGCCGTCAGTCCGCCGCATGAAGAGCGACGGAATCGTGACCTGGTTTCCGACCGCGCCCCCGCCCATCGCCTGCAGGGCGTCGCCGCCGCCGGCGTTGTTGTAGATCAGGGCGCCGATCGCTCCGGCGTTCTGCGCCTGGAGCACCTTGAAGCCGAACTCGCAGACGCCGCGCTCGATCAGCGCGATCTTCCCGGTCATCGAGCCGGCCGGGTACGCCGCGCAGCCGTTCGGGTTCCCGCCCGGGAGCGCGACCTGGGCCGGGATGTACGCCGCCGGGCCCGTGTGCGTGACAGCGGGGCCGAACTGCGCGGGGCCGGTGTCGCGGTTCACGAGATTCGCCGGCACCGGGGTCGGAGCCGTGACGTTCACCGTCGAGTCGATCACCGTCGCGTACTTCGTGACTGCGCCGACCGAGATCACCTTGTCCGACGACGACGGCAGGTTGCCCGTGCCCTCGGCGGGGCCGCTGTTGCCCTGCGCCCAGACGCCGACAACGCCGGCGTCGACAGCGGACTCGGCCGCCTGCACCATCGGATCAGGCCAGTTGAGCGTGTTCTGGTGGCTCGAGCCCCAGGAGTTCGAGAGCACGTCCGCGCCGTCGGCGACTGCGTCCTCGATTGCCTTCACGATCTCGACGACCCAGCCGTTGCCGTTCTCGAACCCATCCGGGCTGTTGCTCGGATAGAAGATCCGGTAGTTCATGAGGTACGCCTTGGGCGCGATGCCGCTCAGCGTGAGCCCGTTGCCGACGGTGCCCGCGTTACAGGCGACCGTGCCGGACGTATGCGTGCCGTGCGGGCTCGCACCCGGCCCCTGCACCGGCGTGTCGTTGCCGGCGGTGGGTGGGTCGCTCGGGCGGAAGTACGCGCGCGCCGCGATCACCTTGTTGTTCGTGAAGCGCGTGTCGCCCTTGGGGTAGCCTGCGGGCATCGTGTAGCCGGCGTCGTTGAAGCACGCGTTGCCGGTGTAGTTGCCGGCCGCATCCTTGGTGACGAAGATGCCGCTGTCGATCACGGCGACCTTCATGCCGGCACCCGCGTTCGACTGGCCGCCGACTGCGGCCCACAGCGCGGGGGCGTTGATCTGCGCGGGCGTCGCGTACATGCTCAGGTGGTACGGGACGTCCGGCGTCACCGCGCGGACCCCCTTCATCCTCCGCACCTTGGCGGCCTGCGCCTTGCTCATGCGCACCGCTATACCGTTCAGGGTCAGGCGGTACGTCCGCTCGATCCGGACGCCGCGGAACGAGCCCCGCAGCTTCGCCGCGAAGCTCCGCTGCGTGCGCGCCAGGCCGTTCAGGTAGCGGCGGTTGGCGGCGGCCTTCAGGTCGATCTTCGCCGGCCGCTGCATGCCCGCATAGGTGATCCCGCGCTTGACCCGCGGGTACCGCGCGAGCGGCTTCGCCTTGAGCTGGACGATCCAGCGCGTGGCGTTGTAGGTCGCGAGATCGATCCGGGCCGAGGCCGCCTTCGCCTTCTTGCCCGTCGTCCTCGCCGTCGCGGCGCCTGTAACCGTCACCGCGAGCAGGCAGAGCAGAATCGTGCCCGCAAACAGGACACGTGTCCTCATCGAAACCTCCCCAACTCTCCCCAAATGACTGAAACCCCGGTGAAGCCAGCGGGTTGTAAACCGGGAGGTAGGCAGAAGTCAATGAACGTTTCTCGATAGACGTTCCTATGCCTCTAGCCGGGGTGCACCAGCCCCGACTCGTAGGCGAAGACCACGGCCTGCACCCGGTCCCGGAGGCCGAGCTTGGTCAGGATCCGCCCGACGTGCGTCTTCACCGTTGCGTCGCTCACGAAGAGCGCGGCGGCGATCTCCGCGTTCGAGAGGCCTCGAGCGATCTGCTCGAGGACCTCCCGCTCCCGGTCGGTCAGCTCCTCGAGCTCGGGCGGTGCCGCCTGCGCGCCCTGCGGGGGGCGGCTGATGAACTCCTCGATCACGCGCTTCGTGATCGACGGTGCGAGGAGCGCGTCGCCGGACGCGACCGCGCGGATCCCGGCGGCCAGCTGCTCCGGCGGCACGTCCTTGAGCAGAAAGCCGCTCGCGCCGGCACGCATGGCCTCGTAGACGTACTCGTCCATGTCGAATGTCGTCAGCATCACGACCTTCGTCGTGACGCCGTCCCGCGCCAGCAGCTGCCGCGCCGCCTCGATCCCGTCCATTTCCGGCATTCGCACGTCCATCAGGACGATGTCCGGACGGAGGCGCTCGACCTCGGTGATTGCCTCGGCGCCGCTCGACGCCTCCCCCACGACGTCCATGTCCGGCTCCGCGTCCAGGATCATCCGGAATCCAGCGCGGACGAGTGCCTGGTCGTCGGCGATCAGAACGCTGTACGCGGCTGCCGGTGGCTCCGGCACCGACAGCGGCGCCTCACCGTCGTCGAGCGTGCGCAGCGGCGGGAACTCGAGCGGCAGCTCCGGCGCGACGAGCTGGTACATCTCCACCGGACGGTCGAAGTCCTTGAGCCGCCGGGGGCCGAGCTCGATGAGCGTCATCCCGTCGTGTTCGTCCTCCTCGTCCTCCAGCAGCGTGTGTGAGGTCTGGGAGAGGAGGATCTGCCCGCCGTGCCCCGCCGCGCAGATGCGAGCGGCGCGATGTACGGCGAGACCGTGGTAGGTGTTCTCCGTGAGCGAGGCCTCGCCCGTGTGGATGCCCATTCGAACGCGGACCTCAACCTCGTCCGGCCACGGGTGTGAGCGGAGCGCCCGCTGGCCGGCGACCGCCGCCCGTACGGCGTCGCGCGCCTTGCGGAAGCAGAAGAAGAACGAGTCTCCCTGCGTGTCGATCTCTGAACCGCCGTGCGCTTCGAACGCTGCGCGCAGGAGGCGCTGGTGATCCGCCAGGACCGCGGCGTAGCCCTCCCTGAGCCGCCGAAGCAGGACCGTCGAGCCTTCGATGTCACTGAAGAGAAAGGTGACCGTGCCGGACGGAAGCTCCGTCATACGGCAAGCCTGACATGCTGGGCGCGTTCGGCCTAGGCCCTGGGCAATCGCACCCGCAGGCGGTACCCGCCCTCGGGGACGGGGCCCGCTTCCAGCTCACCGCCGTAGACAGTCACCCGCTCGCGCATCCCGACGAGGCCGTGCCCGCCGCTCTCCGAGGTTCCATCCGAGGATCCGCGGCCGTCGTCCGTCACCTGCAGCTCGACAGCGTCGTCGCGGTAGCGGACCACCACCTCAGCGCGCGTGGCCTGCGCGTGCTTCATCGTGTTGGTGAGCGCCTCCTGGACGAGGCGGTAGGCGGTCAGGTCGACGCCTGCGGGAAGCTCCGTCGCCTCGCCCTCGACCTGCACATCGACCGGCAGCCCTGCTTCGCGTGCCTGCTCGACGAGGCGCTCGAGGTGCTGCAGGCTCGGCTGCGGCGCGAGCGCCGGAGCCTCCTCCGGCCGCCGGAGGACGCCCACGAGCCGCCGCATCTCCGCCAGCGCCTCGCGTCCCGCCTGTTCGACGACGAGCAGGGCTTCGCGCTCGCGCTCCTGATCGGGGCGTAGGAGCCTGCGAACACCCGAGGCCTGCACGGTCATCACGCTCACACTGTGGCCGACGACGTCGTGCAGCTCGCGCGCGATCCGCGCCCGCTCCTCCGCAACTGCGGCGCGCGCCTCGGCCTCTCGCTGCCGTTCGATCCTCCCCGCCCGCTCCTCTGCCTCGCGCGCCTGCTCGAGCTTCCGCCCGAGGCCGAACGCCAGAAGCCAAACCGTGAGGAAGAGGAGCGGCGTGAAGAACGCGTCGCCGCTCTCCCGAGTCGGATCGTTCCAGAGCACGATCGCGAGGGCGGACTCCACGATCGCGAGCCCGAGAAGCGCCTGACGCCGCTCTTCCTGGAGCCCCAGCAGGAAGCAGGCGGCGAGCGCGAGAAGGAAGCCCCCGGCCGTGTAGGTGACGAGCCTGCCGTCGACGAACGAGAGAACGGCCGCCGCAACGAACGTTCCGGCCGGCGCGCCGAACGGGAAGCGGCGGCGGAGCAGGAGGATCAGCGTGAGCCCGACCTCGAGCACGATCGAGAGGGCAACCGGCAAAGTCGGCGCGTCAGGCGAGCTTTGATTGAGCGCGATCTCCAGACCGCCGCCGATCGCACCGACGACGATCAGCAGGTCGAACCAGAAGCGCTGCACCAGCGGCCAGACCGTTTTCTCCATGCGATCAACGTACGCCGCCGTCCTGGTTTTCGCGTCGGCCGCCATGAGGATTCAGCATCCTCCTCAGGGCTGATTCGAGCAAGCGCCGACTACACTGCGAGCCGACGGGGCGTTAGCTCAGCTGGGAGAGCGCCGGCTTTGCAAGCCGGAGGTCACCGGTTCGATCCCGGTACGCTCCAACGAGGAAGGCCCTGGAATCGGGGCCTTTCTTTTGCGCGGTTGTTTGCACATCCTGCAGCGTGCACCGAGTGCGGAACACTTTTCGGAACACCGACTGGTGGCAGAAGTTGGGCGTCGGCGCGCCGCGCGTCGGACGCCACGACTTGAACCTCCACGGGGTTCATAGGGCAGTGGCGTTCGGTCCGGGGACGTGGCGGGAAGTGGCTTCGCTATGCGGCTACGGCCGTGCGAAGAGGTCCCGTCCCGCTTTTCCTGCGTGACCCGGTTCTCAGGCGTCTGGGCACGGATCGGGCACTGGCCTTCACGGCCTCATCTGACCAAGACGCCCACTAGGTGGTGGCCCTTGCCTAAGGGCCTGATGGACTTCGCCTCGGAGACGCTCAAATCGCGGCAACTCCTCCGGATCTCGCGCTTCAGCGAGGACCGCTTCGAGCGCCTCAAGTTCTTCTCTGCTGAGTTCGACGTCTTTGCTCATCTCGCCACGGTCCGGATCACGATCCGCCTCGACGCGGATCTTCCGGGACGCCGATTGAGCAGCGAGCGAGCGC
>DATLQK010000052.1:0-27132 GCA_035535195.1 Gaiellaceae bacterium
GAGGCGCCCCGCATCGCCGGCTACGGCGCCGAGCTGGCGGCCATCCTGGCCGAGAAGGCAATCCTCGACCTCCGCGGCCCGGTGCTGCGCGTCACCGGCTACGACGTGCCGTACCCCTACTGGCAGATCGAGGACGAGTACATGCCGTCAATCGAGCGGATCGGCGACGCGGTCCGCAAGCTGCTCGAGTTCTGATGCAACGCGTCCTCGTCTGGCGCGGCCTGGACGAGCCGAGGATGGAGATCGCCCGGGCCGACGTCGACGGCGGCGAGCTCCGGGCCGACGGCACGCAGATCGGCGTCGGCTACGAGCTTCGATATCGGCTGGAGCCGGGACGCCTGCAGGCAGAGGTGATCGGCGGGCCGACGATCGACGTCGGGCTGGACGGCGCGGACTTCTTCGACCTCGGCTACTCGCCCCTCTTCAATTCACTGCCCGCCCTGGCGGGACTGGACGAGACGACGGACTTCGTCATGTCCTTCGTGACGGTCCCGTCCCTCGACATCTCGCGGTCCGAGCAGCGGTACGAGCCGAAAGGCGACGGACGGGTTCGGTTCAGCGCAAACTCCTTCGTCGCCGAGATCGAGTTCGACGCGGACGGCTTCGTCACTCGCTACGAGGGGCTCGCCGAGCGCGTGGCCTGATTTTTCGATGAGCGAGCGTCTCCGGCTCCTGCTCGAGCGCGGCCAGTCCGGCTACTTCCTGCGCGACGCCGCGACGGGGGAGCCGGTGCGGTGGGAGGACTCGCGGGTGACGGTCGTGCACGTCGCGGGCGTGTCCTACCGAGCCGAGGCTCTGCCGGATCCGTCCTTCGATCCCGGCCGCCGGTTGGCGCTCGTTCCGGAGCCGGAGAACGAGCACGACCCGAATGCGGTCGGGGTCTGGAATGAGGATCGGTCGCTCCAGCTCGGCTACGTCCCGCGCGACCGGACGGCCGAGCTCCGCGGCGACGAGCAGGCGGTCTCGCTCTGGCGCGTCGAGGGCGGGCTCCGCGTCCTGATCATCCCTGCGAACGCCTGGGTCGGCACGCCCAGATAGATTCCGCGCGCCATGGCCTATGAGTTCAAGCTGCCCGACCTCGGCGAGGGCTTGACGGAGGGCGAGATCGCCCGCTGGCTCGTCCAGGAGGGCCAGGAGATCGCCGAGGACGACCCGCTCGTCGAGGTGCAGACGGACAAGACCACGGTCGAGATCCCCTCGCCGGCGGCGGGGAAGGTCGCGCGGATCATGGTCGGCGAGGGCCAGGTCGTCCCCGTCGGGACGGTGCTGGTAGTCATCGGCAACGGAGCCGCGCCGGCCGTCGAGGAGCAGCCTCGCGCTGAACCGTCGCCGCAGGCGCCGAGCCCGAAGGAACCTGAGCGCCCCCGCGTCCGCGCGACGCCGCTCGTGCGCAAGGTGGCGCAGGAGCTCGGCGTCGACCTGGGCGACGTCGAGGGAACCGGCCCGCAGGGACGGATCACGGAGGACGACGTCCGCCGTGCGGCAGGGGGCCCTGCAGAGGGGCGGCGCGAGCCGCTGCGCGGCGTCCGGCGGCTGATCGCCGAGCACATGGCCCGCGCCCACAGCGAGGTGCCACCCGTGACGTGGGTCGAGGAGGCCGACCTCGGCGGCGTCGACCTCAAGCTCCTCGTCGCGACGACGCTCAAGGCGGCCGCGGAGGCACTGAAGGAGTTCCCGGAGCTGAATGCGCGGCTCGAGGGGGACGCCATCGTCTACCTGGACCGCTACGACCTCGGCATCGCCGTCCAGACCGACCAGGGCCTCGTCGTCCCCGTCGTCCGCGGCTGCGACGCGCGCTCGATCGAGGAGCTGGACGCAGATGTTCGCCGTCTCGCCGACGCGGCTCGCGCCGGCACCCTTGCTCCGGAGGACCTCCGCGGCTCGACCTTCACCGTCACGAGCGCGGGGAAGCTCGCCGGTCTCTTCCAGACGCCGATCGTGAATCACCCGGAGGTCGCGATCCTCAGCATCGGCCGCGTCGCCGAGCGGCCCGTTGTTCGCGAGGGTGAGCTCACCATCCGTCCCACCGCCTACCTCGCGCTCACCTTCGACCACCGCGTCGTCGACGGCGCGCGCGCCGCCGCCTTCGGGCTCGAGGTCATTCGCCGCCTGAACGGCGAAGGGCCCGGCTGACCGGGCCCTTCGGGGAGGCGGGATGGGCCGCCTCGACTTGTGCTGCCTGGTTAGTGCCTCTTGCGGTCGCCGTGGTCGTGGTCGTCGTCGTCACTGACGTGGTTCTGACCACGGATCTCGCCGTTCGGCGCCCGGGTGACGGTGTGCACGTTCGTGTACGTCTCGCCTTTTCTGATCGCACGGATCAGGTCGGCGAAGTTGCCGGGCTCCACGCCCTGGGTGGCCGGTCCGGTGATGTCGTCGGCCTGGATCGTGCCGTTGACGACGGCCTCCGTGGTCTGATCCGGCGGACAGGGCGGCTGCGTCGTCCCTCCGCAGAGCCATGCGCTGACGCCGCCTGTCTCGTGCCGCGACCCGATGTGGATATGGGCCATGAAAGCGGGGCCCTCGAGGGCGCGGTACTTGAGCGTGAAGCTGATCTGCGTCGCGCTGTCGATGTGGGCCCGGAAGGAGCCCTTGCCCGTCGTGACCTGCGACGGATCCTCTTCCCAGCCGTTCAGCTTGGCTGAGAAGCTCCTCGCGTCGCCCTTGTCGTGCCCCCGGCCGGCAAACGCCACAGCGGCGAGCGCGAGCACGCCGAGGGCCAAGACCAGTCCGAGCACTGAGATTCTCTTCATCTCCCCTCCTTATGGGTTGTCCCCGTGACACATACGGGGCTGAACGGAGATCGGATGGTGCGCGGGGCAGCTCGCTGCGGCTAGGAGCCACCCCACGCGCGGGGCAGAGTAGCCGTCATCCCTACACTGCGTCGGGATGGGGGACGTGTACTGGGTCGGTGTGTTCCTCGGCCTCGGAATCGGCATCGGGGTCCTCCTAGCGGGGATCCTCGGCGCGTCGCGGGCGGCTTTCGCGGCCGCCATCGTGGTCGCCGCGGCGCTCGGGGCGGGCCTCGGTTTCGCGCTCGGCGGGATTGAGGACTCAATCGCAGGAGGGATCGGGGGCGCGATCGGCGCCGCCGCGACGCAACAACTTCTGAGTGGGACGCTCCGCCGTGGTGGCACGCGTCTTGCGGCCGCAGCGCTACTGGCGGTGGTCGCGATCGCCGTCGGGCTGCTCGCCTTCGTGCCGCTCGTCGGCTTCCTCGAAGCGGTCGCCCTGCCGGCGCTCGGCGCCCGGCTGCGCCGCCGCGAGCCGGCCCGCTACGCGGGGCTGCGCAGCCTCGCGCGCGACTAGTGCCCCCACGCAAGAAGCTGATCCTCGTCGTGATCGACGGGCTGACGCCCGACGTCTTCGAGGCCGTCGACGCCTCGTCGGCGCCGACGCTCGCCGCGCTCGCCGCCGCCGGCAACTACCGCCGCGCGGTCTCCACCTTTCCCTCGCTGACGCCGGTCTGCCTCGCCTCGATCGCCACCGGCGGAGGCCCCGACGTGCACGGCATCCCGCACCTGACCTGGTATCACCGCGGGGAGCAGCGCCTGGTCGAGTACGGCTCGTCGTTCGGCGCGATCCGTGCGGCCGGCACCCGCCGCGCGATCCGCGACGCGATCGTGGAGATGAACGCGGAGCACCTCTCGGACGACGCCGTGACGGTCTACGAGGCGCTGGAGGACGAAGGGCTCGTCACGGCTGCGGTCAACGTTCCGTGCTATCGCGGGCGCACCAGGCATGCCGCGACGCTGCCGGGCGTGCGCGCCGTGGAGGGGCCGCGGCGGTTCTTCTACTACAGCCTCTTCGAGTCGGACGTCACGGGCGCCCCGCTCGCGATCCGGGGACGCGCGACCGGATCGATCGACGCGTACGCGGCAGCCGTCGGCCGCTGGCTCGTCACCCGCGACGGCTTCGACTTCCTCTTCTACTACCTACCCGACTACGACTTCGCGTCCCACGCGCTCGGGCCCGGCGGAGCGCAGGAGGCGCTGGGGCGGAGCGACGCCGCAGTGGCCGCGCTCGTCGAGGCCGCGGGCGGAGTCGAGCTCTTCCTGGAGCGCTACGACGTCGTCCTCTGCTCCGACCACGGCCAGACGCGTGTCGACGAGTCGATCCGCCTCGAGCGCGCGCTCGCGGACTTCAGGCTCCTTCGGCCCGGGGCGAAGCGCGCCGATGCGGAGCTCGTCGTGACTGCTTCGAACCGTGCGGGTCAGGTCTACGTCCTCCCGGGCGCGCAAGTCGCGCCGCGGACGATCGCCGAGCTGCTCGCGCGAGAGCCAGCCCTGGACGTCGTCCTCTTCCGCGAGGGCGACGAGGCGGTCGCGCTGCGCGACGGCGGGGAGGAGCGCTTCGGCGCCGCCGCGGACGGCTGGCAGGCCCGCGCTTGGCACGCACTCGCGAACCCGAACGCGGGGGAGGTGCTCGTGTCGCCGGCAGCGGGCGTCGAGCTGGCCGACCTCGCCGGGCGGCACCACGTCGGCGGCGGCTCACACGGCTCGCTCCTCGACGGCGACTCGCTCGTCCCGATGCTGGTGGTCGGATCGAAGGCGGAACCGCCGCCGGCGATCACCAGCGTCGCCACGGTCGTCCTCGAGCACTTCGGCGTGGAAGCACCAGCGTATGCCCGTGCCGCCTGAGGTCCGCCGTGCGCACATGGTCGACGAGCAGCTGCGGGGCCGGGACATCCGAAACGAGCGCGTGCTGGAAGCGATGGAGCGCGTGCCGCGTGAGCTGTTCGTGCCCGCCGAGCTGCGGGAGCGCGCCTACGACGACGCCGCGCTGCCGATCAGCGCGGGCCAGACGATCTCCCAGCCCTACATGGTCGCCCGGATCGTGGAGGAGCTCGGGCTCGACGGCGACGAGGCCGTGCTCGACGTCGGCACGGGCTCCGGCTACCAGGCGGCGGTGCTCGCCGAGCTCGCCGACCACGTCGACACGATCGAGCGGATCCCCGAGCTGGCCGACCAGGCGAAACGGAACCTGGAGGAGGCGGGCTACGACCAGGTGGACGTGCACCAGGGCGACGGCTCGCGGGGCTACGCGCAAGGCGCGCCCTACGACGCCATCGCCGTCGCGGCCGCGGCGCCCGGCTTTCCGCAGGCGCTCTACGACCAGCTCACCGCCGGTGGCCGCCTCGTTGTTCCCGTCGGCGGCCGGCGCGGGCAGCGGCTCGAGGTGATCGTGCGCAGCCCGGAGGGCCCGGCCGTGCTCAAGTCCGTCCCGTGCCGGTTCGTCCCGCTCGTGGGCGAGGAGGGCTTCCAGGAGTGAGCGCCCGGGCGCACGTCGTCGTGACGGGCCGGGTGCAAGGCGTTTTCTTCCGGACCGAGACGCGGGACCGCGCGAGGTCGCTCGGGCTCGGCGGCTGGGTCCGAAACAACGGCGACGGGACCGTGGAGGCCGTGTTCGAGGGAGACGAGGAGCGCGTCGAGTCGATGGTCGAGTGGTGCCGGCGCGGGCCTGCCCACGCGGACGTCGAGAACGTCCAGGTCGCCTGGGAGGATCCGCATGGCGAGTCCGAGTTCGCCGTCCAGGGAGGATGGGCATAAACGAGCTGGTGGAAGAGCTCCTTCGACAGTCGGTGCTGCTCCGCGGGATCGAGGTCGGCCGCGTCGTCGACGTGATCCTCGAGCCGGAGCACCATGCGGTGATCGGCTATGAGGTCCGCTGCAAGGACGGCCGTCACCGGTTCCTGCCTCGTGCGGCGGCCACGAACGACGGCGGCCACATCGAGATCGACTCGCCGTTCGGCCTGCTCGACACCGACCAGCTCGACTTCTACCGCTCCCGCGGCCTGACCCTGCGCACGCGCAAGGAACCTGCAGCCTGACCGGCCGCTAGGGTTCGGCGCGCCCGTGTCCCGTTCGCTCTCCACCTCGTTGGTGCTCGCCGGCGGGCGCGCAGGCGCTGCCCTCCGGCGGCCGCACAACTGGGTTCAGCTGGCGAAGTTCTGCACCGTCGGCGCGACGGGCTACGTGATCAACCTCGCGGTCTTCAGCGCGCTCGTCCTCGGGGCCGGGTGGCATCACCTGCTGGCCGCGACGGTCTCGTTCCTCGTCGCCGTGACGAACAACTACCTCTGGAACCGGCTCTGGACGTTCCGCGGACAGCGCGGCCACGTCGCCTACCAGGGGATCCGGTTCCTGCTCGTCGCCGTCTGCGCACTTGCCGCGAACCTCGTGATCCTGGACCTGCTGATCGCGTTCGGCCTGGAGAAGATCCCCGCGCAGGCGATCGCGGTCATCCTCGTCACCCCGCTCAACTTCGTCGGCAACAAACTCTGGAGTTTTCGGCGGCGCGCGTAGTGCGCGTCCTTGCGGTCCTCGTTTTCGCGCTGGCCGTCGCGGCGCCTGCCGCGGCCGCCGCGCACAGCTCGGAAGGGCAGGCGACCCGTGCGTTCCTCCGGAACGACAAGGTCAGCGACTGGCTCGACCGGTATCCCGCTGATCAGATCGTCGACGACGCCTCATACGACGCGAAGTCGGGCGAGTGGACGGTGCACGTCTGGTCGGGCAAGGCCGGTGAGGTCGCGAGGGGCAAGGTGGACGACCGGACCGGCCGCGTGCTCGAGGCCTGGACCGGGCCGCAGGTCGCCTGGAAGATGGCGCGCGGCTACCCCGGCGCGTTCGGCGGCCGGACGATCAACCGGCCGGCGGTCTGGCTCGCCCTCTGTGCGGTCTTCCTCGTCGGCCTCGTCGACTGGCGGCGCCCGCTCAGCCTGCGCACGCTCGACCTGCTCGTGCTCCTCTCGTTCTCCGGCTCCCTCTGGTTCTTCAACCACGGCGACGTGTTCACGAGTATGCCGCTCGCCTACCCGGTCTTCGGCTACCTGATCGCACGCCTCGCCTGGATCGGCCTCCGTGGCCGGAGCCCTTCGCGCCGCGCCGCCTTCTGGCCGGTCTGGCTGCTGGCCGCGGCGACCGTCTTCCTGGCGGGATTCCGCATCGGGCTCAACCTCGAGGGGTCGAACGTGATCGACGTCGGCTACTCCGGCGTCGTCGGCGCGCACCGGATCGTGCACGGCGAGATGCCGTACAGGCACATGCCCGCTCAGGGGAAGCTGAAGGCGTGCGGCAAAGCGGACGCCGAGGGCGAGATCAGGGACCGGATCCAGACGAACGGCCGCTGCGAGTCGTCGAACGAGCGCGGCGACACGTACGGCCCGGCGGCGTACGAGGCGTACGTTCCGGGCTATCTGCTGTTCGGCTGGAGCGGGAAGTGGGACCGCCTCCCGGCGGCGCACTTCACGGCGATCGCCGCTGACCTGCTCGCGTTGATCGGGATCGCGCTCGTCGGGCTGCGCTTCGGCGGCCTCTCGCTGGCTGCCTGCCTCGCCTTCGCCTGGGCCGCCTACCCGTTCACGCAATACGCGTCGAACTCGAACACGAACGACACGCTGCCGGCGCTGTTTCTGATCTGGGGCTTCTGGCTCGTCTCGTCCAACTTCGCGCGGGGCGTCTTCGCCGCGCTGGCAGCCTGGACCAAGTTCGGGCCGCTGGTCGTGGCACCGCTGTGGGCGGGGTATCCGGAGGCGGTACGCCTCCGCCGGCCGCGCGGGCCGCTCGTCTACGCCGGAGGGTTCCTGGCCGCAACCGCGGCCGCCTTCTCGATCCTGCTGCTCGAACCGGATCCCCTCCACGCCGCACGTGTTTTTTGGAACCGGACGTTCGGCTGGCAGCTCGGGCGCGAGTCACCGTTCTCGATCTGGGACTGGGGCCAGTACGACGCGGCGGGGATCCCCGATCTGCACCTCGTCCACTACGTCGTGATCGGCGCCGTCATGGTGGCCGCCGTGCTGGCTGCGTTCTATCCGCGCCGGCGGTCGCCGCTCCAGCTCGCCGCGCTCACCGGCGGGTTGATCGTGGGCTTCGAGCTCGTGCTCACCCACTGGTCGTACCTCTACATCCCGTGGTTCTTCCCGTTCGTCGCGTTTGCCGTTCTGGCGCCGACGCGGCGGGAGCCGGAGGAGCCGCCCGCTGCGGTTGAGCGAGAACCCGAGCTCGTTGCGGCTGGGTGATGGTCGAGCCAGCGAGATCGCAGGTTCGGGCCGCGATCCACCCGCTCTGGGGCCGGGGGACGTGGCTTCGGCGATGCTTCCAGCATCGGCGATGACACGGCGCCCGGAAGCGACCGCGCCAGACGGGGACGCCGCGTCGTCCGTGGCTGGAGCCGGGCGCGACCCAGACTCGGTGGAGCGCGGATCCGGACGCGCGAGGTCGCTGGCTCGACCATCCAGCGCCGCGCTCGGCGTGGCGCTCTTCCTGCTCTCGTGGGGCCTCCTCCACCACGGCTTCCTCGCCCGCAGCCAGATCCGCGACACCCCGATCTACGAGCGCTACGGCGAGGCGATGGTCGACGGGCAGGTGCCCTACCGCGACTTCGACGTCGAGTACCCACCGGCGGCGCTGCCCGTGTTCCTCCTGCCCGCGCTCGGCGGGGGCGACTACGACCGGCGTTTCGAGGGGCTGATGGCGGGGCTTGGCGTCGCGTGCGTGCTGCTCGTGGCCGCCTCGACGACGGCGCTCTGGGCGCCGATCCTCGTCGGGCTCTTTCCGCTCCTCCTCGGGTCGGTCGTGCTCTCGCGCTTCGACCTCTGGCCGGCGGCGCTCGCGGCGCTCGCGGTCGCCCTGCTGCTCGCCGGCCGCTTCCGGCTCTCCTCGGCGGCGCTCGGCGTCGCCACTGCGGCGAAGCTCTACCCGGCCGTGCTCGCACCGATCCTCGTGGCGCACATCTGGCGAGAGCGCGGCCGCCGCGAGGCGCTCGTCTGCGCCGCGATCGCCACCGCCGTCTTCGCGGCGATCCTGGCGCCGTTCGTGGTCGTCTCACCGGGCGGCGTCTGGCATGCGTTCTGGGTGCAGGCGGGCAGGCCGCTCCAGCTCGAGAGCCTCGGCGCGTCGCTCCTCCTCGCAGCGCATCACGCGTTCGGCCTCGACCTGACGATGGAGTCGAGCCACGGCTCGCAGAACCTCGCGGGCGGGGCGGCCGACGCCCTAGCCGTCGCCTCGACCGTGGCCCAGGTCGCCGCCCTTGCCGCGATCTGGATCTGGTACGCGAGGGGACCGGCGACGCGAGACCGGCTCGCCGCCGCCTGCGCGGCTGCCGCCTGCGCCTTCGTCGCGTTCGGGAAGGTGCTCTCGCCGCAGTTTCTGATCTGGCTCGTTCCCCTCGTACCGCTCGTGCGCGGCCGGCGCGGTCTGGCGGCCTCAGGGGTGCTGGCCGCCGCCCTCGTCTTGACCCAGCTCTGGTTCCCGTCGCGCTACTGGCGGCTGGCGCTCGAGTTCGACGGGGTGGTGTCGTGGCTCGTGCTCGCCCGCGACCTCACGCTGGTCGCGCTCACCGTGCTGCTCATAGCTCGAGTGGCACCCGCACGGTCTCGCAACGCGTAGCGCGCCCGCCGGCGCCGCACTCGACGAGGACGCCCTCGAGGCGAACGCCCTCCTTCGCGGTGCGGAAGCGGATCGGGATGCCGGTCCGCATCTGCTCGACGGCGAGCTCCGTCACGACGCCGATCACGGAGTCGTGCGGTCCCGTCATGCCGGCGTCGGTGATCGCCGCCGTGCCGGCCGGCGAGACCCGCGCGTCGTTCGTCTGTATGTGCGTGTGGGTGCCGAGGACGGCGGTGACCTTGCCGTCGAGGTAGGCCGCCATCGCCACCTTCTCGCTCGTCGCCTCGCCGTGGAAGTCGACGAGGATCACCGGCGTCGTCCGCCTCGCCTCGGCGACGACGTCGTCGATCACCTCCCACGGGCCGTGCGGAGGCGACAGGAAGAGCTGGCCGAGGACGTTGATCACGGCGACGGGCGTTCCGTCGGCCGTCTCTCCGATCGCCAGGCCGCGCCCCGGCGTGTGGCTCGACAGGTTCGCGGGCCGGATCACACGGTCGGCCTCGGCCAGGTACGGGATCACCTCCTTCCGCCGCCAGGTGTGGTTTCCGAGCGTGATCACGTCGGCGCCGGAGGCGAGGATCTTCTCCGCGATCTGGGGCGTGATCCCGAGGCCGTCGGCCGCGTTCTCGCCGTTGACGGCGCAGAAGTCGATCCCGAGCTCCTCGCGCAGCTTCGGCAGCAGCCGCTCGACCGCGCGTGTGCCCGGCGACCCGTTGACGTCGGCGACGAAGAGGAGCTTCACGCCGTTCCCGGCCAGGGATGGGCTATGGGATCGCGAGCGTTGCGGCGGGGTGCACTTCGAGCGAGACGTGGTTGCCCGCGTCCTGCGTGTAGCGCGCCAGGGCCTGCTTCTCGACCCGCGAGAAATCGAGCACGGTGCCGAGCTTGGAGGTCCCGGCCGTCACGTTCGCCCCGACGGTGAGCGACGGATCGGGGCGCAGGTGCGTCAGCGAGACGACGAGCGACGGGCCGTCGGCGGGCTGGACGTCGATGCGGCTCCCGAGCCGCTGCCCGCTGATCACGAAGTCGGTGATCCCGACGATCGCGCCGTCGACCGGCGAGTAGACGTCCGTGCCCGGCGCGGCGCCCACGTCTAGCACCGCCGTGCCCGGCCCCTGCCCTCCGAGCTGGTAGTAGGCGAGGCCGTTGTCGCCGAGACCGGCAACGCGGCGGAAGAGCCGTGCGAGGACACCCTCGTTCGCCTGCCGCCCGACGGGGTCGAGCGGCAGCGCGCCGTTGTCGACGCCGTGGTACCCGAGCGCCGTCACGCGCGACTGCGAGATCGGCATCTGGATCCGCAACGTGTCCTTGAGGGCGATCACCTGCGGCCTCGGCGGGCCGGTCGGCAGCAGCCGCTGCGCGGGAGCCGGCGCCGTCGTCAGCGCCGGCCCGGAGTTCCCCGGGCCGAAGGCGCTCAGCAGGAGCGTCGCGGCCACCGCAGCGACTGCGACGACGAGCAGCGCGACGCGCCTGGTCTGGTGGCGACCGGTGGTAGCGCGGCGTCGTCGGGCGCGACGCGCCTGCGTCACCGCCTTCGGCGGAGGCATCGCGGGCACGCTAACCCGTGCGCGTTGGCGCTTCAACTGAGCACTGGGTGGCACAGCGGAGGCGGAGTCTAGAGCCAATTCGACCCAGACCCCGTGAGGGTCGAGCGCAAGGTTCCCATCTTGCGCGAAGTTCCAGCGCGAAGCGCTGCCGCGCCAAGGCGCGGCGGTGGAAGGGGTCCGGGGAAACCGGGAGGTTTCCCCGGCTTCGAGCGTGCCTCCGCGCGAGGGCGCGGCGGTGGAAGGGGTCCGGGGAAACCGGGAGGTTTCCCCGGCTTCGGGCGTGCCTCCGCGCGAGGGCGCGGCGGTGGAAGGGGTCCGGGGAAACCGGGAGGTTTCCCCGGCTTCGAGCGTGCCCCCGGACGGCCCCGTTTCCGAGTCGATCAGGTCGAGCCAGATCTCGGGAGTACGATCAACTCGATGCCGCCCGCCACGCACAAGCTCGAGATTCCGCGCTGGATCCAGCTCGTCGGGCTCCCACTGGTGCTCCTGCTCCTGTGGAAGCTGGCGGCGACGATCACTCACGTCGTCTTCCTCTTCATCGTCGCCGCGCTGATCGCGCTTCTGCTCGACCCGATCGTGCGGGCGTTCGGGCGGCTGCGGGTTCCCCGTGGCTTCTCGATCGCCGTCGTCTACCTGAGCTTTGCCACCGTGATCGTGGCCTCCGCGATCGCGATCGGCGCGATCGTGATCGACCAGTCACGCGCGGCTGCGGACCGGATCGACACCTACCTTACGGTCGAGCGCGGACAGCCCCCGCAGACGGATGCGGAGCGGGACGTCGTGCGGCTGCAGGCCTGGCTGGACGACCACGGCCTCGAGCGGATCCGCGTGCGCAGGCAGGGTGACGAGTTCGTCAACTCGCTCCGCGACGCGGGCCCGAGGGAGTACACGACCCGCGCGATCGACTTCCTCGAGGGCGCCGCGCTCTCGGTCTTCCAGGTGATCTTCAGCTTCGTGCTCGTGCTCGTGGTCTCGATCTACATGCTCCTCGACATGGGGAGGTTGTCCGCGGCAGTGGACCGCCGCTTTCCCCCGCGGCCCGGGTCCGGGGCGCTGATCCCTCGGCTCGAGACCGCGCTCGTCGGCTACGTCCGGGGCCAGCTCCTCCTGTCGCTGATCATCGGGACGAGCGCAGGCGTGGGTCTGTGGCTGCTGGGCACGTTGGGTTGGGCCGAGGGGATGGACAGCTACGCGCTCCTCTTTGGGGCCTGGGTGGGCGCGATGGAGCTGATCCCCTACCTCGGTCCCTGGCTCGGGGCTGTCCCGCCGATCACATACGCACTGATCGTCGACCCCGTCTCGGCGATCTGGGTGGCGCTGCTTTTCCTCGGGATCCACCAGATCGAGGGCCACGTCGTCGTTCCGAACGTCATGGGCAGCGCGCTGAGGCTGCATCCGCTGCTCGTGATCTTCGGCCTGCTGGCCGGCGGGGAGATCTACGGCCTGCCGGGGATCTTCGTCGCGCTGCCGCTGCTCGCCGTGCTCCGGGAGCTCTGGGAGTTCGCCGGCGAGCGAGTCGAGCTCGAGTCGTGGAAGGACGGCGAGCCGACGGTGCCTGGGGAGGTCGAGAAGAAACCCGAGGTCGTGGAGGCACCTCGGGCTAACGTCCAGTCGTGAGCACCTTCCCGGTCACCCGTCTCCGGCGACTCCGCCGCACCGGCGCGCTGCGCTCGCTCGTCCGCGAGACGCGCCTCTCGGTCGAGGACTTCGTCCTGCCCGTCTTCGTCGCGCCGGAGCCGCTGCCGAACGAGGCGCTGCCGGCGATGTCCCGCTTCACCGTCGAGCAGGCTGCGGCCGAGGCCGAGGAGGCCGCGGCGGTCGGGATCCAGGCGTTGATCATCTTCGGGATCCCGGAGGAGAAGGACGACCAGGGCTCGGGCGCCTGGGACGACGACGGGATCGTCCAGCAGGCGCTGCGGGCGATTCGGGAGCGCATCCCGCAGCTCGTACTCGTCACCGACGTCTGTCTCTGCGAGTACACCTCGCACGGCCACTGCGGTGTGCTCGACGGCGACGAGGTGGCGAACGACGAGACCCTCGACCTGCTGGCGCGCACCGCCGTCAGCCACGTCGACGCTGGGGCCGACGCCGTCGCTCCGAGCGACATGATGGACGGACGCGTCGCCGCGCTGCGCGCTGCCCTCGACGACGCCGGGCACGACGAGACGCCGATCCTCTCCTATGCCGCGAAGTACGCCTCGGCGTTCTACGGGCCGTTCCGCGAGGCCGCGGGCTCCGCCCCGTCGTTCGGCGATCGGCGCGGCTACCAGATGGATCCGGCCAACGTCCGAGAGGCGCTGCGCGAGTGCGAGCTCGATGTCGCCGAAGGCGCGGATCTGCTGATGGTGAAGCCGGCCCTGCCGAACCTCGACGTGATCCGGGCGGTGCGCGAGCGCTTCGACCTTCCCGTCGCGGCGTACAACGTCTCCGGCGAGTACGCGATGATCAAGGCGGCCGGCGCCGCGGGGTGGATGGACGAGCAGGCCGCCGCACTCGAGTCGCTCACGGCGATCAAGCGCGCCGGCGCCGACGTGATCGTGACCTACTGGGCGAAGCAGCTCGCCCGATCGCTCTGAAGCAGGCGAGCGACCTCTACCGTCGCGCACAGGAGCTGATCCCCGGCGGGGTCAACTCGCCGGTGCGGGCGATGCGTGCGGTCGGCCTCGACGAGCCCTTCTTCGTCCGCCGCGCCGAGGGCGCGTATCTCGAGACCGAGGACGGGCGGCGGCTGGTCGACTGGGTCTGCTCGTGGGGCGCCCTCATCTTCGGGCATGCCGACCCAGAGGCGGTCGAGGCGGTGCGGGAGGCGGCCCTCGACGGCACGAGCTACGGCGCGCCGACCGAGCGCGAGGTGCTCCTCGCCGAGGAGATCGTCGACGCCGTGCCGTCTGTGGAGCTGGTCCGGCTCGTCTCCTCCGGGACCGAGGCGGCGATGAGCGCGATCCGGCTCGCGCGCGGCTTCACCCGCCGGGACCGGGTGCTCAAGTTCGCCGGCTGCTACCACGGCCACGTCGACGCGCTGCTCGCCGAGGCAGGCTCGGGGGTGGCGACGCTCGGGATCCCGGCCTCGGCAGGCGTGCCGAGCGACGTCACCGCCCACACGATCGTCGCGCCGTACAACGAACTGGACGCGACCGCAGCCGCGGTTGCGGAGTACGGCGAGGGGCTGGCGTGCGTGATCGTGGAGCCGGTGGCCGGGAACATGGGCGTCGTCCCGCCGGCGCCCGGCTTCCTCGAGGGGCTGCGGGCGCTTTGCGACGCGAGCGGCGCGTTGCTCGTCTTCGACGAGGTGATCACGGGGTTCCGTGTCGGCCGAGGCGGTGCGCAGGAGCGCTACGGCGTCCGGCCCGATCTCACGATCATGGGAAAGATCGTCGGCGGCGGCCTTCCGCTGGCCGCGTTCGGCGGCCGCGCCGACGTGATGCAAGAGCTGGCGCCCCTCGGTCCCGTCTACCAGGCTGGGACGCTGTCCGGGAACCCGCTCGCGACGGCAGCCGGCCTCTCCGTCCTGCGGCGGCTCCGCGACGGCAGGGTCTACGAGGAGCTCGAGCGGCGGGGCGCGAGGCTCGAGGACGGCCTCTCCCGCTACGGGCGCTTCGAGCGCGTCGGTGCGATGGCGACGCTGTTCGCCGCCGACACCGAGGCCTACGCAGCGCTCTTCCGCCACCTGCTCGATCGGGGCGTCTACGTGGCGCCGTCCCAGTTCGAGGCCATGTTCCTCTCGCTCGCCCACGGAGACGACGAGATCGACCGCACGATCGAGGCCGTTGCAGATCACGCGGGCTGAGCTCCACCAGGCGCTCCGGGAGCCCGAGGAGGGCGAGCTCGAGCCCGTCTTCTCCGCTCTCACCGAGCCGCGTTTCGCGCTCGGGCTCGAGACGATCTACGAGGGCTACCTCGTCCACTACGGGTCGCCGCGCCTCTACGAGCCGCAGGACGGTGACGCGGCGCTCGTGGCCGGCGACTATCTCTACGCGCAGGGCCTCGCCCGGATCGCGGCGCTCGGCGAGGTGGAGGCCGTCTCGGATCTCGCGGAGCTGATCTCGGTTTGCGCCCAGGCACGTGCTGACAGCCGTCCCGGCGACGGCGCCGCGTGGGCGGCGACCGCGGCCCTGCTCGGCCAGGGACGCCTCGTCAAGGCCCGCGAGACGTTCGCCGCCACGGGCGAGGCCGGTGCGCTCGACGTGCTGGCGCGCAAGGCGGCGGGCGACCGCGCGATCGACAAGGCGCTTGCCGCGCACGCCCGGCTGACGAGCTAGATACGATCGCGGCGCATGGCGACGCTGTATGCAGCCATCCTCTTCGCCCAGGAGGCAGGCGAGAAAGTTCACATCGACGCCGCCAAGGAAGGCAAGAAAGTGGTGACGGCGATGTTGTTCGTCGGGCTGCTCTTCATCGGCGTGATCGCGCTCGGCCAGCTCTCGAAGTGGGCCGCTCACCGACGGCATGCCCGTCGCCCGCAGGCGTACTGAGCTCGCATCTGGCGGCGACCGCGGCCGACGCGTGATCGCGCAGATCCCGCGCGCGGGGGCCCGCCGGCCCGTCGGGACCAAGGTGCGGATGACCGTCGGCCGGTGAGCGAGCTCCCGGCTGGCACCGTCACCCTCCTCTTCTCCGACATCGAAGGCAGCACGCGCCTCGTCGACGACCTCGGGGCCGCCTACGCGGACGTGCTCGGCGATCACCGGCGGGTGATCCGCGAGACGATCGCGGGCCACGGCGGCGTCGAGGTCGGCACCGAGGGCGACAGCTTCTTCGTCGTCTTCGGCCGCACGGGCGACGCTGTCGCGGCGACGGCCGACGCCCAGCGCACCCTCGCCGTCACGCCCGTGAGGGTGCGGATGGGCCTCCACACTGGGGAGCCCGCGCTGACGCATGAGGGCTACGTCGGGATCGACGTCCACCGGGCGGCGCGGATCGCCGCCGCCGCGCACGGCGGCCAGGTCGTGCTCTCCGAGGCGACCCGCGCGCTCTACGACGGGCCGCTCGAGCTCCGCGACCTCGGCGAGCACCGGCTGAAGGACTTGACGGAGCCAATCCACCTGTTCCAGCTCGGCCGTCACGAGTTCCCCCCGCTCCGCAGCCTGAGCCAGGCTCGCCTGCCCGCCGAGCTCGAACCGCTCGTCGGGCGCAAGCGGGAGCTCGGCGACCTCGTCCGGCTGCTCGCAAGAGAGGGCGCGCGGGTCGTGACGATCACCGGGCCGGGCGGGATGGGGAAGACGCGGCTCGCGCTCGCCGCCGCGGCGGAGCTCGTCGAGTCCTTCGAGCGGGGCGCGACGCTCGTGGAGCTCGCCGCGATCCGGGACCCGGAGCTCGTGCTGCCGGCCGTGGCCGCAGCGATCGGCGTGGAGGGCGACCTCGTCACGCAGCACGGCGACCAGCAGCGGCTCCTCGTCCTCGACAACCTCGAGCAGGTGATCGAGGCGGCGCCGCGGTTTGCGGAGCTGCTGGCCGCCTGTCCCGGCCTCGCAGTTCTCGCGACGAGCCGTGAGCCACTGCGCATCTCCGGAGAGCGGGAGTTCCCGCTCCGGCCCCTGCCCGAGGCTCCCGCCGTCGAGCTGTTCCGCCGGCGCGCCGAGGCGGTGCTCCCGGACTTCGCCGCCGGGTACGACGAACTGGCCGAGATCTGCCGCCGGCTCGACAGCCTCCCGCTCGCGATCGAGCTGGCGGCGGCACGCGTGAAGCTACTGAGCGCGAAGGAGCTGCTGTCCCGCCTCGACCGGCGGCTGCCGATCCTCACCGCCGGCCGGCGCGACCTGCCCGAGCGCCAGCAGACGCTCCGCGCGACGATCGAGTGGAGCTACGAGCTGCTGGAGCCGCACGAGCAGGACCTCTTCGCCAGGCTCGGCGTCTTCAGCGGCGGCTGGACGATAAATGCCGCCGACGCCGTGTGCGGCGCGGACCTCGACACGTTCGCCTCGCTCATCGACCAGAGCCTCGTCCGGCGCGAAGAGGAGCGGTTCTCGATGCTGGAGACGATCCGCGAGTACGCGGCCGAGCGGCTCGAGGCGTCCGGAGAGGCCGAGCACATCCGCCGCTGGCATGCGGAGTACGTCGCCGCGCTCGCGGAGGCCGTCGAGAGCGAGCACCATGGCGCCTCCCAGGCGCAGCTCCGCGAGCACTACCGCGCCGACTGGGACAACATCCGTGCCGCGCTCGGCTGGTGCCTCGAGAGCG
The DNA here is from genome assembly GCA_035535195.1 of Gaiellaceae bacterium. Classification (GTDB taxonomy): domain Bacteria; phylum Actinomycetota; class Thermoleophilia; order Gaiellales; family Gaiellaceae; genus JACDAN01. The sequence continues at coordinate 17,108 of DATLQK010000052.1, forward strand.
GCGAGATCGAGCTCGGGCTGCGCATCGCGGGGTCGCTCACGATGGTCTGGCTCCACCTCAACGTCGCGCAGGAGGGCGAGCGGTGGCTGGCGGACCTGCTCGCCCGGGCGGACGGCGTCGACCCGACGATCCGGGGCAAGGCGCTCCTCTCCGACGGCATGGTCGCGGGCGTCCAGAACAACACCGAGCGGGCCGTGCAGAGCTCCGAGGAGGCGCTCGAGCTGTTTCGCTCGGCGGGCAACGAGGAGGGGATCGCGTGGGCGCTGACGACGCTCGCGGTGCCGCACATCGACGGCGGCGACCCCGAGGGAGCGGCGCCGATCCTCGCCGAGGCCGACGAGATCCTCAGGCGGCTCGGGGAAAGCGGCGGGATCCGTCGGATCCTGCACCTCCGAGGCCAGCACGCCGCGCTCACCGGCGACCTGGCCCGGGCTGCCGAGCTGCTGCTGGAATCCGGTGAGCGGTCCGAGGCGGAGGGCGACGAGTTCAGCTCGGCCTCCTCGTTCCACTCGCTTGGTGACGTCCGCCTCGCCGCGGGGGACGTCGAGGGCGCCGCCGACGCCTACGAGCGGGCGCTCGCGATCGCGGTGCGCACCGGAGCGGACAGGCTCACCTGCTATGGCCTTGCCGGCCTGGCGGCCGTCGCGGCCGAGCGGGGAGACGCGGCCGGGGCCGCTCGGCTGTGGGGTTGTGCGGAGGCGTTCGAGGCGCGGCTGCGGTTCACGATGCGCTGGCGGACGCTCTACGCGGAGCGGCTCGACGGCCTCTCGGAATCGGAACGAAAGGCCTACGAGTCGGGGCGGGCGCTCGACGTCGAGGACGCCGTCGACATCGTGCTCGCGTCGTCATGATGGAGGGGCCATTGCGGCAGTTGCCACGTCGTTGACAGAGGCCCTTTAGGGTGGCTTGAATCCAGTGACGACAAGCCAAGGAGTCGGGCACTAGCGTGGAACCCCGCCCCGGGGACAACGAACCTCACACTCCGTCGCCGAGCATCTGGCCGGTCGGCTTCGCCGTCGGTATCGCGTGCATCCTCGCCGGCCTCGTCGTCAGCCGCCCGGCGGTGATCGTCGGTGTCCTGATCGCCGTCCTCTTCGGCGCCCTGTGGGCGCGGGACTCGATGCGCAGCGCTTCGACGCCGCCGCCCGAGGAGGCCCCGCCGGCGACCCCCGCCGCGGCTACCGCCGACGCCGACGCGCTGGAGTTGGAAGACGGGGAACTCGCGACCTTCCCGCGCAACCAGTTCCTCGAGCTGACGACGCTCGGGCTCGGCGCCGTGATCACAGGCGTCGTCGCCCTGCCCGTGGTCGGCTTCGCGGTGCTCCCCGCCTTCACCGGGCAGGAGCACAAGACTGTCGATCTCGGCACTCTCGACAACTACCCGCAGGACGAGTGGCGTGAGGTGAAGTTCCGTCTGGATCCCAAGCTCGGCTACGTCACCCGCCGCACCGTCTTCGTCCGGAACAACGGCGAAGGGGACGGCGGGCCCAGCTTCACGCTGATCTCGAACCGCTGCGTCCACCTCGGTTGCCCCGTGCAGGCGAGCGGGCCGCGCGAGGACAACCAGCGCAAGATCGTCCGGCAGGTGCAGGGCGCGCCGCTGGAGATGACGCCCGTCCTGCCTGCGAACTTCAGCTGCCCGTGTCACGGCGGCGCCTACGACACCGAGGGAAACCGCGTCGCCGGCCCGCCGGTCCGCGCCCTCGACCGCTACAAGTACTCGATCATCGACGGAAGGCTGCATCTGGTCGAGGTCTACAGCGTCGCCGAGGTGGAAGGCGAAGGGAAGAACGCCAAGATCAAGGCCTACGGCCCGCAGGGCCCGGGCGAGCACGTCGACGGCCTCGAAGGCTGGTTCTACCCGATCCAGCCGCAGGATCTCGAGCAATGATCGAGACCCGGCCGCCGCGCACTCACCCGCCTGTGCCGCCGCCGAGCCGCCGGAAGCGCAAGCTCACCGACAAGATCATCCAGGTCGTGATGATCCCGCTCGACTGGCTCGAGGAACGGTCGGGCCTGGTCGGCGGCACGAAGTACTTCCTCTTCAGGAAGGTGCCGCGTGACACCAACTGGTTCCACACGCTCGGCTCCGCGACCCTGACCGCGTTCCTGGTCCAGGCGGGCACGGGTGTGATCCTCGCGTTCTACTACCGCCCGGGCCCCGGCGAGGCCTACGAGTCGATCAGGCACATCACCGACGACGTGACGTTGGGCTGGCTCGTTCGCGGCATGCACAAATGGGGCGCCAGCGTCTTCATCATCCTGTTGTTCCTCCACATGGCGCGCGTCTTCATCTTCGGCGCCTACAAGTATCCGCGCGAGCTGAACTGGGTCGTCGGCTTCCTGCTCCTCGTCCTGGGCATGCTCCAGGGCTTCACGGGCTACCTGCTGCCGTGGGACCAGACGGCGTATTGGGCGACCGTGGTCGGCATCAACCTGAACGGGACCGGCCCCGTCATGGGACCGTTCCTCGCGCAGTTCTTACGCGGTGGAGACGAGATCAGTGGAACCACGATCACGATCTTCTACGCCATGCACATGCTGCTGCTTCCCGGCGCGATCGCCGGCCTGATCCTGCTGCACCTCTACCTCGTCGTGCGCCTCGGCGTCTCGTCACCGCCTTGGTCTGATGAGGCTGCGGGTCGGTCGCGGGCGCCGCTGCCGCCGCGTGGTGAGCCGGGCCTCGTCAGGCCGAGGGCGCGCGGAAGGTTCGCGCGATGAGCAGGGCCGCCGACCTACGGCGGGAGGACTACAAGCAGTACAAGGAGGACGTCCAGCGGGAGGGGAAGCCGTTCTATCCGTTCGCGATGTTCCACGACACGGTGATGAGCCTCGTCGTGGTCATCGTGATCGCCGGGCTCGCCTGCATCTGGTACTTCACGGCCGAGGACGTCGGGCCGGGCGCGTCGAAGCCGGGCTGGCTCGGGGTGCTCTACGAGGACAAGGCCGATCCGGGGACGACGAGCTTCACGCCGCGGCCTGACTGGTACTTCTACTTCCTCTTCTACCTGCTCCGGATCTTCAAGTGGCCCGACACGGTCGTGCTCGGGACCGTCGGCATCCCGACGGTGCTGCTGATCATCGGGCTGCTCCTGCCGTTCCTCGACCGCAGGCCCGAGCGCCATCCGCTCCGCCGCCCAGTCGCAATGGTGACGCTGATCGTGACGGCGATCTCGATGGGCGTCCTGACCTGGAAGGGAGCCACGGCGCCCGAGGCCGGCGCCGGGTCGCTCGCCGAGGTGCCGAAGTGGATGCAGGAGTACAACCTGCCCGCGAATGCGCAGCCCGGCGCCGAGATCTTCGCGGTCTCCGGCTGCCTCAACTGCCACACCTACGGCGGCTCCGGCTCACCGAACCTCGGCGCGCCGGATCTGACGCAGGAAGGGACGCGCAACCGCGGGATCCAGTGGCAGATCGACCACCTGAAGTGCCCGAGCTGCGTCAACCCCGGCTCGCCGATGCCGCCGTTCGAGAAGCTCGGCGAGGACAACCTCCGCAAGATCGCGATCTTCCTCGAAGCCTCGAAGGGCGGGTAAGCGCCCGATGCAGGCGGCGTCCACTGGTCGGCTGCCGGCGGGGGAGCTTCGGACGATGTTCGACCGGATCGCGCCGGTGTACGACGTGATGAACCGCGCCATCACGGCCGGGCTCGACGGCCGCTGGCGGCGGCTGACGGCGCGCGCCGCCGTCGCGCCCGGCGACCGTGTGCTCGACGCGTGTTGCGGTACCGGCGACCTCGCGCTGGCGGCCGCGGCCGAGGGCGGGCAGGTCACGGGCCTGGACTTCTCGGCGCCCATGCTCGACCGGGCGCGCCGCAAGTCCGCGGAGATCGAGTGGGTCCAGGGCGACCTGCTCGCGCTGCCGTTCGAGGACGCGAGCTTCGACACCGTCACCGTGGGGTTCGGCGTCCGCCACGCCGACGATCTCGATGCGGCGCTGCGTGAGCTCCGCCGGGTCCTGCGTCCCGGCGGCCGGCTTGCAGTCCTGGACATCGTCCGGCCGAGGGGTCTCCTCTCGCTCTTCTACGGCCTCTGGTTCGACCGGCTGATCCCGCTGGCCGGGAGGCTCGTCCCCGGCGGCGTCGCCTACACGTACCTTCCGGCCAGCGTGAGGAGGTTCCCCGGACCGAAGGAGCTCGAGGCGAGGATGCGCGAGGCCGGCTTCGGCGCGGTCGCGCACCGGCTGCTCGCCGGGAGCATCGTCGTCCTGATCGTGGGCGAGGCCGCATGACCGGCCTGGCGGCGGTCGAGGCTGCGCCCGGGCTCGACGCGTATCTCGCGGAGCTCGAGGACCGTCTGTGCGAGGCGGTGGCCACGCACCCTGGCACCGTGGCGAATGCGGGCGCGGAAGCGCTCGCCGCGGGCGGGAAGCGCCTGAGGCCGGTGCTCGTCTTCCTTAGCGCGCCGGGGGAGGCGCCCCTTGCGGCCGGCGTCGCGGTCGAGCTCGTGCACATGGCGAGCCTCGTCCACGACGACCTGATCGACCGCGCGAGCCTCCGCCGCGGCCAGGCGACCGCGTGGCGGACGCACGGCTCCGTCGGCGCGCGCGCGACCGGTGACTACCTCTTCGCCCGCGCCTTCTCGGAGCTCTCCGCGACCGGGGACCCGGAGGGCGTCCAGCTGCTCGCCGACGCAGCGCTGGCGCTCGTCCGGGGCGAGGCGCTCCAGCACGCGCAAGCGCGCCGGCCGGAGACGACGGTGGAGGAGTACCTCGCGCGCTGCTCGCTCAAGACCGCGGAGCTGTTCCGCGCGGCCTGCCTGCTCGGGAGCCGCGACGAGACGCTCGGACGCTTCGCCCTCGCCCTTGGGATCGCGTTCCAGATCACCGACGACATCCTCGACTGCACGGGCTCGACGATCGAGACCGGCAAGGTCGCCGGAAACGACCTGCGCGAGGGGACGCCGACGCTGCCGCTGATCCTCGCGGCGCAGGAGGACGAACAGGTGCGGGAGGCGCTGGCCGGCGGCTCGCTCGACGGCGTGCTCGTGCGCGTCGCCGCGACCGGGGCGCTCGACCGAGCCCGGGAGGTCGCGCTCGCCTACGCCGCCGAGGCGCGCTCGTACCTCGACGGCGGCCGCTCCCGCCCCGAGCTGGAGGCGCTCACACACATCGTCGTCGAGCGCCGCAGCTGATGGCGCGTTTGACGATGGCGGTGCCGGTCATCCCGGCGCGCGACATCGAGAAGAGCACCGAGTGGTACCTCCACAACCTGGGGTTCGAGATCGTGCACGCCGAGCCGGAGTACGGGATCGTCGAGCGAGACGGCGTGGGTGTCCACTTCTGGGGGCCGAGCGGGATCCCACCTGAGCGGTCGGACACGATGTTCCGCATCCGCGTGGACGGAATCGACGAGCTCTACGAGCATTGTCGAGCGAGGGAAATCGTCCACCCGAATGCCCCGCTGGAAGAGAAGCCGTGGGGCGCGCGGGAGTTCGCGGTGATCGACGGCGACGGCAACCTGCTCACCTTCTTCGAGCGGTGAGCAAGCGTTTATCTTCCAGCTGATGGGAGTGCTGCCGGAACCGGTCGAGGCGCTGCTCGAGACTGCGCTGGTCAGCGAGCTGACGGTGATCGACCCGTCGGGACGGCCGGTCACCCACCCGCTGATCCCGCTCTACGACGGCGACGTGATCTACCTCACCTCGAGCATCCTCTTCTCGAAGAAGCTCGAGCACATCAAGACGAATCCGAAGGTCTCGCTCTCGATCACGGATCCGGTCGCCGTCCAGACCGACCGCTTCGCGCGTGTGACGATCCAGGGCGACGCGCAAGTGGACGACTCCGACCTCCACGAGGGCTGGGAGCGCGTGTTGCCGCTCTGGCGGGCCAAGGAGCCGGCCATCGACTTCTTCCTCGGCAAGCGGGTCGCGCTGCCGCTCTTCTTCGAGCGGGCGGTGATCGAGGTCCGGCCGCGGAAGGCGTTCCTCTGGGAGGGCGGCCGCACCGACCGGCCGCCGCAGGTCTTCGAGGTCGCAGGGGTGACGGCGTGAAACCTTCGCCCGAGCTCCTCGGCGGGCTGCACGAGCGCTTCGCCCACGCGGTGATTGCCTACGTCGGCCCCGACGGCTACCCCATGTCGGTCGCCACGGACTTCAAGGCCGATCCCGACCGCGGCGTCGTCCTGCTGCAGGCGCCGGCGGGCGAGACGCAGCCGCCGGAGGGCGAGCGCGTCAACGTCGTCTTCAGCCACATCCGCCCGCAGCCCGGCATCGGCTACGACGAGCGCCGCTACGTCTCGCTCTGGGGGCCGCTGCGCCGGACCGGGTCGGGGCTCGAGCTCGAGCCCGACCAGGTCCAGCACTGGGACGAGCAGGAGATGACGTTCTTCGAGTACTCGGAGCGCGGGGTGCCGCAGGCGCACCGTTACCTCGAGCAGGTGTCGGCGGAGACGGGCCGGACGGTCCGCCCGAAGCTCGCGTTCGGCTGGCTCTTCCTTCGTGCGACGCGGCTGCCGTTCCTTACCGCGACTTTCGTGCCGGTTCTCCTCGGCATCGTGGTCGCCGCCGATCGGGGTGACTTCAGCTGGTGGGTCGCGCTGCTGACCGTGATCGGCGGCGCGTGCATCCACCTCGGGCTGAACGTCGCGAACGACGTCTTCGACACCACGAGCGGCGCGGACGCCGCCAACGTGAACCCGACGCAGTTCAGCGGCGGGTCGAGGGTCGTGCACTACGGCCTGATCTCGCTGCGCGGGATCACGCTGCTCTCGGCGGGTTTCTACGCCGTCGGGATCGCGATCGGACTCGTGCTCTGCGCGACCCGCGGCTGGGGCCTGCTCTGGCTCGGCGTCGCCGGCGTCCTCCTCAGCCTCTTCTACACCGCGCCGCCGCTGAAGTTCGTGCACCGCGGCCTCGGCGAAGTGATCGTCGCCCTCGGCTTCGGTCCGATCATGACCCTCGGCGCCTACTACGTGCAGGCGCAGCGCTACGACTGGGAGCCGTTTCTCGCCTCGCTGCCCGTCGGGATCCTGATCGCGCTCGTCCTCTACGTGAACGAGGTCCCCGACCGTCCCGCCGACGCGGCCGCAGGGAAGCGGACGCTGCCGGTGCGCCTCTCGAAGGAGACGATCGTGAACGCCTACGCGGCCTCCGTTGCGGTGGCCTTCGGGATGATCGTCGTCTTCGCCGCCGCGGGCTGGATCGTCCGCCCGGCGATCATCGCTGTGCTCGCCGCCCCGCTCGCGGTACCCGTCTACCGCGCGCTGAAGGAGCACTACGACAACCCGTACGCTCTCATGCCGGCGATGGGCAAGAACATCCAGCTCCACCTCGCGACGGGCGTGCTGCTGATCCTGGGCTACCTGATCGCGATCGTCGTCTGAGCACGCCGCTTCCGACCATCCCCTGGGACTGGTATCGCGAGCCGGCGGTGCTGGCCAGGGAGGAGGAGCGGATCTTCCGGAGCGCGTGGCACTACGTCGGCTGCTTCAGCCAGGGCAACGTGGAGCCCGGCTGGGCCGGGCAGGTGCCGGTTGTCCTCATTCGGGACGGCGACGCGGAGCGAGCGTTCGTCAACGTCTGTCGCCACCGGGGTTCGGTCGTTGCCGAGGAGGCCGGTGACCGGAAATCGCTGCAGTGCTCCTACCACGCGTGGACGTACGACCTCGACGGCTCATTGCGGAACGCGCCGCGAGGAGAGGAGCTCGGCGGGATGGAGGGGCTCTCGCTCGTGCCCATCCGGCTCGAGCGCTGGGGGCCGTTCCGGTTCGTGAACCTCGACGGCGAGGCGCTGCCGCTCGGCGAGCTGCTCGGCGAGATCCCCGCTCGGATCGCGGAGGCGGGGCTCGACGTGGACGAGCTCACCTTCCACCACCGGTCCGACTGGGAGGTTGGCGCGAACTGGAAGATCGCAAGTGAGAATTTCCTCGAGTGCTACCACTGCCCCGTGGCGCACCCCGGCTTCTCGAGCGTGGTCGACGTCTCGCAGGACCGGTACGAGCTCGTCGCCGGGGAACGGCACTGGAGCCAGTTCGGCCAGCTCCGGAGCCGTGGCGACGCCGAGCTTCCAGTCGGCCAGTTTCACTTCATCTGGCCGAACACGGGGATCAACATCTTTCCGGGCCGCCCGAACCTCTCGATCGGGCCGATCCTGCCCCTCGCGCCGGCCCGGACGCGACGGATCCTCGACTACTTCTTCGCGCCCGGCGAGACCGAGGAGTGGATCGCGGAATTCCTCGAGTTCGACGACCAGGTCGGGCGGGAGGACGCGAAGCTCGTCGAGCTCGTCCAGCGCGGCGCAGGCTCGGGTGTGATCCCGGAGGGCCGGCTGCTCCCGCAGAGCGAGCAGCTCGTGGCCGGCTTCCAGGCCCGGGTCCGCGAGGCGCTGGCCTAACTGCCGGCGGCCTCGGCCTTCCGCAGTCCGCGGACGGCCCAGACCGAAAAACCGGTTACGAGCAGCAACGCCACGAGAAACGCGTACCCGACGTGGACCGGCGCGCCCGCGATCAGGCTCCGCCCTGCCTCGAGCAGCAGCGTGACCGGGTTCAGGTGCGCGATCACCTGGAGCCAGCCGGCGAGCAGCGCCAGCGGCACGAACACCGGCGCGAAGAAGAGGCTGAGGAAGATCGGGAGCTGCATCAGCGGTGCGGCCTGGAGCGTCCGGAAGCGCATCGCGATCCCGGCCGACCAGAGCAGCCCGACCGCGTTCACGAGCACGGCCAGCGCGTAGAGGGCGAAGAGGTCGACGCCGTTTCCGCCCACGTCCATCCCGGCGATCAGCGCGACGGCCGTCAGCATGCTCGCCGTGATCGTCCAGCGGCCGAGCGCGCCGAAGGCGTAGCCGAGCACGATTCCCCGCCGGTCGGGCGCTGCGAGCATCAGCCGCCGCATGAAGCCCGTCTCGAAGTCGCGCACGATCCCGAACCCGGTGAAGACCCCGGCGAACGCGGCCGACTGGAGCAGCACGAAGACGAACTGGAACGCCGTGTAGCCGACGGGAAAGCGGAACCCGGGGATCTCGTTCACGCGCGAGAGGCCTCCCGCGAAGGCCGTGAAGAAGAAGAGCGGGAAGGCGAGCCCGGGGATCAGCAGCGAGGGCGTCGTCAGGTTGTTGTGGAGCATGCGCCAGCCGACCGCGCGCGCCACGCTCAGGGTCGCTCTCACGTCCGCGCCATCCTCGTGCGGAGGGCGAGCGAAGAGAGGGTCAGGCCCACAATCGACATCACGATCGCGATCGAGAACCCGAGGCCGAGCGCTTCCCAGTTCCAACCCGTGATCACGAGGCTCCGGATCGCCTCGATCAGGTACGAGACCGGGTTCAGCGAGGCGGCGGTCCGGAACCAGTCCGTCTCGATCAGGTTCCGCGGCAGGTTCATCGACGAGATGAAGAGGAAGACGAAGAAGACCGGAAAGAGGCTGTGCACCGCCTCGGTGGAGCCGGTCCGGAGCGCGGCCAAGGCGCCGAACGACCCGAACGCGAGCACGATCAGGACGGCGAGGAGGAACAGCACGAGCGCACCGGCGACGCCGGACTCGAGGCGAACGCCGATCACGAGGGCCACGGCGAGGTACCAGGCCGCCTGCACGAACCCCATCACGATCACGCCGCCCAGGTGGCCGATCAGGAGCGCCGGGCTCTGCATCGGGGTCAGCGCGAGGCGGTTCAGGAAGCCGGTCTGGATGTCGCGCGCCAGGTCGACGCCGGCGTTCACGGTGGCGAACAGCGCGCCCTGGATGAAGGGGAACGCAATGAAGAAGGCGAGGAACGAGTCGGTCGGGAAGCCGGGCAGGCTGGTTGCGGCGTGGAGCCCGCCGGTGTTCACGGCCATCAGGGCGAGCGGGAAGATGAGCGGCGTGATCCAGTTCGCCGGCTGGCGGATCGTCCGGATCACCGACCGGCGCGCAAGCTGAAGGACCTGGCCGATCACTCCGGCTCCTCCGAGCCCTCGAGCGAGCGGCCTGTCTTCGCGAGGAAGACGTCGTCGAGCGTCGGCGCGTGCAAGTGGAGGTCGGCGACATGAATGCTGCCGGAGTCGAGCGCGCGTACCACGTCGGCGAGGTCGCCGTGGCCGTCGAGCCTGACGGCGA
>DATLQK010000053.1:0-36346 GCA_035535195.1 Gaiellaceae bacterium
GCACACCGAGAGGTAGAGCGGGACGACGAAAAAGAGGCCCGCCTGGGCGAGATACTGGAAGAAGAACATCACGAGACCACCGCTCAGCTGCTTGTTCCGCAGGAAGCCCGGCCGCACGAGCGGCTCTTCGCCGCGCGAGTACCGCCGGACCTCCCAGCGGGAGAACAGCCAGAGGACGAAAAGGCCGGCGAGGATCAGCCAGACGGTCGGCGAGAGGCCGGCCCACGACGGCCCGTCTCCCTTCGGCAGGAACCAGCCCCACTCGCTGGAGCGAAGGACCCCGAAGACGAGCAGGCCGAGACCTGCGGCGGAGAGGACTGTCCCGACGACGTCGAGGCTCGGGCGCTCCTCGACCGGGGCGTCCGCGATCTTCCGCGTGAGAAGGAGGATGATCAACACGACCACGACCTCGCCGGCAAAGACCCACCGCCAGGAGAAGTACGTCGTGCAGAAGCCGCCGATCAGCGGGCCGACCGCGACCGCGATCGCGCCCGCCGCAGCGACGAGGCCGTAGGCGGCGGGCCGGCGCTCCGTCGGGAAGTTGCCGGCCACGAGCGCCACGATCGCTGGGAGGATCAGCGCCGCGCCGATCCCCTCCAGGAGCGACCAGCCGAAGAGCAGCACCGGCAGGCTCGGTGCGATCGAGGTCGTGAACGAGCCGGCGCCGTAGATCACGCAGCCGATCGCGAACGCGCGCTTCCGGCCGATGATCGCCCCGATCTTCGCACCGGTGATCATCAGCGACGCCATCACGAGCGTGTAGGCGGTGATCGCGCCCTGGATTCCCGTCACGGTCGTGCCGACGTCCTTCGCGACCGTCGCGATCGAGACGTTCATCACCGAGCTGTCCAGCGTCATCAGGAACTGGCCGGCGGCCAGCGTGAAGAGGACGAGGCTGGTCGCGGCGGCCTTCGGGGCCGTTGTGGCTTCGGCAGAGGTCGTCATCAGCTTCCGAGGGTCGCGACCAGGACCGCCTTGATCGTGTGCAGCCGGTTCTCGGCTTCGTCCCAGACGAGCGATGCCGGCGACTCGAAGACCTCCTCGGTCACCTCGAGGGACTCGAGCCCGAACTGCTCGAAGATCTCCTTGCCGACCTGTGTCTCCGTGTTGTGGAACGCGGGGAGGCAATGCATGAACTTCACGTCCCGGTTGCCCGTCGCCTCCATCGTCCGCGTGTTGACCTGGTACGGCCCGAGGAGCTCGATCCGCTCGGCCCAGACCGCGGCCGGCTCGCCCATCGAGACCCACACGTCGGTGAGCAGGACGTCGCAGCCCTTGACGGCCTCCTCGACGTCCTCCGTGATCGTGATCGTCGCCCCGGTGTCGTCCGCAATCGACCGCGCCAGGTCGACGATCTCGTCGCGCGGCCAGAGCGACCGGGGCGCGGCGACCCTGGCGTCCATGCCGAGCTTGGCGCCGTCGACGAGATACGAGTTGGCCATGTTGAACCGCGCGTCGCCGAGGTAGCAGAACGCCACCTCGTTGAGCGGCTTGGGAACGTGCTCGCGGAAGGTGAGGAAATCGGCCAGGGTCTGCGTTGGGTGCCACTCGTCGGTGAGCCCGTTGTAGACGGGGACGCCGGCCCACTCCGCGAGCTCCTCGGCCGTCTCCTGCCCGAAGCCTCGGTATTCGATCGCGTCGTACATCCGCCCGAGCACCCGGGCCGTGTCCTTCACGGTCTCCTTGTGGCCCAGATGGGAGCCGGAGGGCCCGATGAACGTCACGTGCGCGCCCTGGTCGTAGGCGGCGACCTCGAAGGCGCATCTCGTGCGGGTCGAGTCCTTCTCGAAGATCAGGGCGACCGCCTTGCCGATGAGTGTCAGCTCCTCGCGGCCCTCGCGCTTTGCGGCCTTCAGCTCGGCGGCGAGGTCGAGGAGGTACGTGATCTCCTCCGGTGTGTAGTCGGCCAGCTTGAGGAGGTGCCTGCCCCGGAGGTCGATGGCGGTCTTCATATCACTCTCCGTCGGCTAGCCCCCCGTGGACGAGGCCGGCTCGATCGCCCGAGGCAGGAACAGGGCGGCTAGGAGGCCGATCACCGCGGCGACGGCGACGGCGGACATCGCGAGCGCGTACGCAGCGTTTCCCGCTGCCAGATCGGAGACGAGGATCGTGCCTGCGATCGCCGTGCCGAAGCACGAGCCGAGGTTCGAGACGCTCCGGGACAGGCCCGAGATCTCACCCTGCTGCTCCTCGGGGAAGCTGGACTGCACGACGTTCACCGACGGCGTCAGCATCACACCGAGGCCGAGGCCGATCAGCAGCAGCCCGGGGACGAACGCGAGCACGCTTGACCAGGCGACGACGAGGCCGATCAGGAAGGCGACGCCAACGACGGTGAGGGCGAAACCCGCCACGATCAACGTCCGCTGCGTGCGCCGCTGGGCGAACCGCTCCGCGGCGAGCGACGACACCAGGAGGCCGAGCGTCGCCGCCGTGAAGATCACGCCAGTCTCGATCGCGTTGTAGCCGCGGACGGTCTGGAGGAAGACCGCGACGACGAACGATGTCCCCATCAGGACGAGCCACTGCATGTTCTGCGTGACAAGGCCGAGGTTCGACACACGGTTTCTGAACAGGGCGGTCGAGAGCAGCGCCTCCTTGCCCTGCCGTTCCCGCGTGCGGACGTAGAAGAAGAACCCGAGGAGAAGTGCGATTCCGAGCGCAAGGCAGACCGCCATCAGCGCCGTGTTCTGGTCCGCTTGAAGGATCCCGAAGACCACGAAGAACATCCCGACGGCCGACAGGATCGCTCCGACGACGTCGAAAGGCCGCGTCGGGTCCGCCGCCACCGGATCGACGATCTGGCGTCCGAGCAGGATGATCGCGCCAACGACGAGCGCTTGGAAGATGAAGGCGGCGCGCCAGCTGATCGCCGTGGTGATCAGGCCGCCGATCAGCGGTCCGGCCGCGGCGCCGATGCCACCCAGTCCGCTGATCACGCCGAACGCCTGGCGCGCGAGGTGAGATCGTCGAACGCCAGCGTCGTGAGGATGTAGACCGGCGGGATCAGGAGCGCCGTCCCGACGCCCTCGAAGATCGAGTTGCCGAGGATCAGGATCCCAAGGCCGGGAGCGACGGCGCTCAGGAGGGCGCCGACCCCGTACAGCAGAAGGCCGCCGTTGAAGCAACGCTTGCGGCCCCACCGGTCGGTCAGCTTGCTGCACGGGATCATCAGGATCGCCATGACGAGCAGGAACAGCGTGATCGCGAGCTGGACCCCCGTCACCTTCGTGTCCAGGTCGTCGCTGATGTCGTTGATCATCACGTTCATGTTCGAGCCGGCGAAGCTGCAGATGAACTGCGCGAGAGCGAGCGGTAGGAGGAACCGCCGCCGGGCGGCGCCTACGAGCTCTCCTGTAGCTGCGTCGGCGACCACGTCAGAGCAAAGGCGACAGGGCGGCGAACGCGGTCGACCGCGCCCGCTCCTTCAGTCACGGCCCGGCCCGGCCCGGCGAGGACACGATCTCCGCCGGCGCTGAGAAGCGCTCCTCGAACTCCACGGCCACTGCCTCCGACCGGAGCAGGAGGTCGATCTCGAAGAACCGCTTCAGGCTCGCCCGCTCGCGCAGATCTCGCACGGGGGCGGCGGCGGCGGGTCGAAGCTCTTCGCCCGCCGGAGAACGTTGGCTCAGTGCATCTCCAGCGCAGCGCTCACGTCGTAGCCGACCGCGAGCCCGAGGTTGGGCGCCGCCGAGACGACGCGTGCCACCCCGACGACCGGGAGCAGCGCAACCAGCACGCCGACGATCTCGTCGTACGTCGCACCGGCGCGCAGCGCAGCCTCGACGGAGCTCATGTACGCAGGGGGCGCGGCGTCCTGGGCGACGAGCGCGGCGATCTGGATCAGCGCGTGGGCCCGGTCGTCGATCCCGGACAGCACCGCGTTGCACGCCTCGTTCTGGAGGAGCGTGTCGATGTACCGGTCATCACGAACCGCGAGCCTGCGCAGCGTGATCTTGTAGTCGTCCACCGTGTCGCCCCGTCAACATTGGACTCCGCGCCGCAGCTCGACGCATCACCCCGTGGGGGTGAAACCGGAGGCGGCCGACGTGGGCGAGTCGACGAGGCCGAGCTCGATCGCGCGCTCGATCGCCTCGCTGCGACTCGATGCGTCGAGCTTCCGGTAGATCGAGATCGCCTGGCTCTTCACGGTGTTCCTGGAGACGAACAGGCGCTCCGCGATCTCGCGGAAGGAGAGGTGCGTGGTGAGAAGCGGGAGGACCCGGAGCTCGGCCGCGGTGAGCGTCGAGGCCCAGCCGACGTCGATAGTGGTGACGTTCGCGAGCTGCGCTCGCAGCTCGCGCTCCTGCTCGACGAGCGTCCCCAGGTCGGGCCGCTGCTGGATCAGGTCCGCAGCCTCCCGCACGAGGATCCGCGCGCCCTCGACGTCGGCGATCCCGATGTGAGCCTGCGCAAGCTGGAGCCTGGTCTGGACGGCGAACCAGGGGATCGCGCGGCTGAAATAGGCACGCATCCTCATCGCGCTCAGCAGCAGCTCCCGGGCGCTTGCCCCCCGGCCCTGTGCGAGTGCCAGGCGCGCGCCGACGGCGAGATGGAGCGCGGCGGCGACGAACTCGTCGATCGGCTGGTGCTCGAGAAACTCCTCTCCCTGGGCCAACTGGCCCTCGGCGGCGTCGAGGTCGCCGCGCTCCAGTGCGATCAGGGCGAGCTCGGCGTGCGCGACGATGCCGGCGTACAGCGCTGCGGACCCGTGGCTCTCCGCAGCCGTGAGCTCGAGCACGGGCACCGCGGCGTCCACGTCGCCCCGGAAGAGAAGGCCGACTGCGCTCATGAGAAGGGCAGGCGGCCGCCAGTAGCTAGCCGCGCTGAGCTCGTTCAGCGCCAGCTCCGCGTCAGCCTGCATCACCACGACGCCCTGCTTGCAGAGCATCGCGCGGACGATCGCCGCCCACGGCTCGGAGGACGAGCTTCCGTCCGGCATCGGGCCGTGGTACTCCGTGTGCTCGAGCCCGTACGCGTACCGCTCGGCGTCGGCCGACCGGCCGCGAAGCGCGTTGACCCAGGCCCCGAACGCCGCCACGGCCGGGTAGCGCAGAAGCAGCTCGGGATCGTCGAACCAGGCGAGCCACCGCTCAACGGTGGCGACGCGGCCGCTACGGAAGTACGGCAGCCCGTGGGCACTGATCAGGCGAGCGACGTCGTCGGTGGCATTCGCGGCCGCCGCGTACTCGATCGCGGCATCTGGCAGGTCGTGCTGCTCGCACCACGCCGCGGCCCGCAGGTTGAGCTCGGGGACGAGGTTCGGCTCCTTCCGCTCGAGCTCGGAGCGCAGGAGATCTCTGAAGAGGTGGTGGTACCGGAACCACTCCCGCTGGTGATCGAGCGGGACGACGAAGAAGTTCCCGTCCGCGAGCGACTGCAGCCGCTTGGCCGAGTCCGTCCGTTCGAGCACCTCGTCGCATAGCGCGGCAGACATCCGGTCGAGCACGGCCGTCCTCGTCAGGAACTCGCGCTCGGGCCGCCGGACCCGTGACAGATGCTCCGAGCGGAGGTAGTCCGCGACGAACTTGTCGTCGCCGGCGAACGCGTCGACGTCGTTCGTGCCCGACTCCTGCATGAAGAGCGCAGCGAGATGGAGGCCGGCGATCCAGCCCTCGGTCCGTTCGTTCAGCCGGCTCGCCTCCGCCTTCGTCATCGTCGCGCCCGCCGAGCCGAGGACGGAGTGTGCCTCCGCGTCGGTGACCGCGAGGTCGGCGGCGCCGAGCTCGAGGAGGCGGCGATCGGCACGGATCCTCGCGAGCGGAAGCCCGTCGTCCGCGCGGCCCGAGAGGACGAGCTGAGAGCCCGCCGTCAGATGCTTGGAGACCGGCTCCAGCGCGTCGACGCAGTCGTGGTGGCGAAGCTCGTGGACGTCGTCGAGGACGAGCACGATCGGCTCTGGCATCGCGGCCAGCGCGGCCCCGAGGCGCGGCAGCGCCGCCGACCAGAGCGAGTCGCTCGCCGCCGCAGCGCCGCGGAAAACGGCGCGGTCGACGGGGCGGATCCCGTCGAGCGCCGAGGCGATGTACGTGAGGAGCGCAACCGGGTCGTCGTCCCGCTGCTCCAGCGACACCCAGGCGAACGCCCGTGGATCACGTTCCGCCCACTGGGCGAGCAGTGTGGTCTTCCCGTAGCCCGCCGGCGCCGCGATGCTGATCACCCGCGGCTCCGAAGCGCCGCTGAGCCGGTTGACGAGCGCAGTCCGGTCGATCAGCCCCGGGCGCAGCGAGGGGATCGCGAGCTTTGATCCGAGCACCTCGAAGGACGCTCCCGCCGTCGCGCTCGAGCGCGGGCGCGTAGGGACTCTGCGCCGGGCGCGCTTCCTGGCGCTCGCCGCTGGATTGCTCCGTGCTGACATCCGGCCTCCCGGGGGGGACCCGTGCTAGGTCGTGGGCGCCGTCATCGCCATTCCGGTCAGACAGGCTTCCTAAGCCTACGGATCGATCTCCGGGTGGCGCAACCTCGTAGTGTCTCGATCCGGTTAAAGGCGGCGGAATGTCTGCACCGTGCCGATCGCGATCAGCGGCCGCTTCGTCGGGTCGAGCCAGCGGAGCGTTGACACGAGCCGCGCGTACGGAATGCTGACGCAGCCGTTCGTCCGGGGCTTCCGCTCGACGTGGAGGAAGATCCCGGAGCCGCGGCCGGGAACGACCGGGCGCATGTTGTAATCGATCACGGCCAAGTGGCGGTAGACCATCCGCTCCTCCCAGAGGCCGGGCGTCGTGGTGCGGAACGGTAGCCGCGTGCCGCACGGAACGTGCTGGAACGAGTTGTAGGTCGACGAACGAGGATCCTCGTTCCACCAGTCGCCGCAGCGCAGGCGGCGGTAGCGGTAGCGGACACCGGGGTTCGCGTCGTTCCCGTACATCGTCCTGCCGATCGGGTAGACGCCAGTCGGCGTCGTACCGTCACCCTCGCGGCGGCTGTCGGAGAGCCCATTCCACCCCACCCGCGCCGTCCACGGGCCGCCGGCCTCCACCCAGCAGTCGCCCTGCCGCCGCCAGAGGCGAAGCGAGGCCCACGTCGTCCGGTAGCGCGCAGCCTGGACGGTGATTAGCTGCCGCGCAGAGCCGACCGTGCGCAGGCCGTTCGCGACGTTGGCCGGGCAGCTCGCCACGCCGAGCAGGGTCGCGGCCGGCTTGCGGAATCGATAGACGTGGACGCCCCAGCGCTCGAAGCCGTCGGTGAGGGCGCCGCCGGCCGCCGTCACCTCTCGTCCCTCGCCGTAGACGCTCGCCGATCGGGCCCAGTCGGGCAGCCCCGCGATCGTGACGGGGCCGCCGTCGCTGCCGCCTTTCACCGCGATCACCCACAGGTCGCCGCCGGTCCCGCGCCGGCTGATCGCCCGCGAGGCGAGATCCGACGTGCGCAGGACGCGCGTGGAGCCGGGGCTGACGAGTGCGGGGGCGAGCGGGCTCGAGGCGCCGATCTCACGGACGAGCGGCTCGAGCACGCGGCCCCAGAACGTCCAGTTCCAGCCGCCGGCCTGGTCGAGCTGCCCCCAGCACTTCGGGTTCTGGCCGCCGTAGAAGGCGAGCGCCCGCGCGCCGCTCAGGATCGCGTCGTAGACCATGAACCGCTCCTGCTCGAGCGTCGGAAGCACGACGTTCCCCGCGGCGTCGTAGCTCCACGACCAGCAGATCTGAAGCGTCGTCCAGACGGCGCGGTTGGGGGTCGCGAGGCGGAGGACGTTCGTCCAGGCGCCGACTTCGTCCAGCCGCGGGTCCGGGTCGCCGATCGCGACCGGGTAGCTGTTCACGCCGTGAACATCGCTCACGGCGCTGTAGGGCCGGAGGCTCCACACGCCGGCGCGCGGAGCCTGCACCGTCACGAGCAGGCGGCTGCGATCGACCGGCCTTCGTCCGGCGCACCAGCGGCGGTCGCCGCGTCCGGTGAGCAAGCAGTAGGGGAAGCGGAGGCGCGCGGAGCCGATCCGGTACCGCTGCGGCTCGTCGGCGCCCTTCCAGAGCGAGATCGCGGCGGCCGACGGATCACCGGTGAGCGAGCCGACCACGTCGCGCAGCGCCCACTCGGCAGCGTTCCCGGGCCGGACCGAGCCGAACGCGCTCAGGTTGACCCACGTGGTGAGGCCCGCGGCGGCCGCAGCGCGGTTGGCCTCGATCGTCGCCGCGACATCTTCGTCGGTCCAGGCGCCCGGGGGGCCGACCTTCAGCGCCGTGACCCCGGCGGCGGCGACCCTCCCGAACCCGGCTGCAGGCGGCCCTTTCGCGAGCACGAGCGGGAAGACCTTCCGGCCGTCCTGCACGACGGTGCCTTGGCGATCGAGGCGCGTCGTGGCGGCGCCGGCCGCCGCGGGCAAGACGAGGGCGAGCAGGGCGACGAGTGCAAGCCTCCTCAAGGCCTCGATGGTAGACGGGTAACGGCGCAGCTCGCGGGCGCGCCCGCCCTGCAGGCGGAGCAGGCGGCCCGTGAGCTCGCCGCGGTCGGCTAGCCGCGAACCTTGATGCTCCCCTGGACCTCCCAGGGCCCGAAGCGGGGTGGGTTCGGGCTCGCGCAGAACGCCTCGTTCGCCGCCTCGTCGCCGAAGCCGACGAGGCTCGAGGTGTCCGGCGCGGCCCTGCCGTTGTCGTACACCTGGAACCACCCGTATTGCCCGACCGGGATCGTCGGGTCGTTGCTGTAGGTGACGATGCCGCCGACCTTCGCGCGGTTTGCCGCCGGAGTGCCGAGGCAGGTCACGTCGATTGCGAAGGCGAACGTCTCTCCGGCGACCTGCTGGATGTAGAGGAAGTGGCCCGTGGCGGTTCCGTCCGCGGACCGGCGTGCCTTGAACCACATCTGGTTGCGGATCTCGATCCCGAACACGTCGGACGCGGGGATCGTCCAGTGGTAGGCGCCGCGCGCCGAGGCGACGACGCCGTTGTGTGAGCTCGACGCCGGTGCCAGGGAAACGGCGAGCAAACCGAGCAGCCCGACGAGAAGCAACACGAAGCGAACACGCATGAAGCCCTCCTTGGTGTTGGGCATTCAGGATCGAGCCGCCGCGCCCGGCGGTCTTGAACGCCCGCTACGTGCGCTGGAACGGCCGTTGCGTCTCCGCCCGGTAGCGGGCGGGCGTCAGGCCCACGTACCGCCGGAAGAGCCGCGTGAAGTGGCTCTGGTCGGCGAAGCCAGCTTCGGAGGCGATCTCCACGAGCGGCCGGTCGGTGGTTGCCAGCCGGGCGGCCGCGGTCGACAGCCGGAGGCGGCGCCCGTACTCGCCGACCGAGATGCCATGCCGGGCTCTGAACTCGCGCGCGAGGTGCGCGGGGTGCACGTCGACAGCCCTGGCCAGAGGCCCCAGCCGGAGGCACTCGCCGCTCGCCGACCGCAGGAGGTCCTCCGCCTCGTCGAGCCACGCGGGCGACGGGGACCTGCGCGTCGGGCGAGGGTCGCGGCTGGCGGTGGCCAGCAGTTCGAGCGCCAGCCCCTCCGCCGCGAGCGGCGCGGCCGAATCCGCCGCCCGGAGCTCGGCGGCGAGGCGCCACGCCAGCCAGCTCAGCTCGTGTTCCTTCAGCTCGACCAGCCGCGTCAGGCACGGCGCGACGCGGCTTGACGGGGCCTGCGGACGCACGATCACGATCCGCGCGCCGTCGGGCCCGAACCGGGCCGCGTGCCGTGCTCCGCTCGGCATCGTCAGCGCAGAGGCAGCGCGCAGCTCGAGGGTTCGGCGAGGGAAGGTCTTCTCGAGCGACCCCTCGAGCACGAGTGCGAGGTACGGAAGCTCCGGGTCGAACGGCTGCTGAACGTAGTGGGGAGGGAACGCGAGCTCGGTGACCGTGAGCCCGTCGACATCGCCGGACGTGACGCGCACGCCGTCGTCGACCGTAATCGCCGCGAATCCGCCGTCCATGTCGAGTAGGACCGGCGCCGGAACGAGCTGGTTAGGGCGAGCAGTCCTCGCTGGCCGATTCGTCCGCGCCCGGCAGCCGGCCGAGCAGCTCGGCCAGCCGGTCGAGCTCCTCGTCGCCGAACCGCTGCTCGAAGAGCTCCGTGACGGAGGCGATGTGCGACTCCGACGCTGCCTGGAGGCGCGTGCGCCCCGCCTCGGTGATCACGGCGTAGACGACGCGGCGGTCGCTCGAACAGGCGGCGCGCTCGACGAGTCCGTGTGACTCGAGCCCGTCCAGGAGCCGCGTCACCCCCGACGCCGTCAGCAGCAGGTTCTCGGCAAGGTCGACGCGGCGCATCCGCCCCTCCTCGGCCCGGGAGAGACGGAGCAGGGCCTCGAAGTCGTTGATCGTCAGGCCGTGCTCGTTGAGGAGCTCCGCGTTGAAGGCGCGCGTGGTCGCCGCATGGGCGCGCAGCAGCCGGACCCAGGCGGACATGGCCGGCGAAACAACTTGCGATGGCAACACTTGACTACTCAATCTTTCCTCGCTACACTTGCTTGTGCTCTCAACTATAGCGCACTCAAGGAGGTTTGCACAGTGTCAGCAACAGCGCTTCGAGAATCGGCGATCGGCTCCTGGGAGCTCGATCCGGTCCACTCGTCCGTCGGGTTCGAGGTTCCCTACCTCGTCGGCACCTTCAAGGGCCAATTCCGCCAGATCAGCGGCTCGTTCGCGATCGAGGGCGAGCGCGCCCGGCTCGAGGGCACCGCACAGGTGGAGAGCGTCGACGTGAAGGACGAGAATCTGGCGGCGCACCTGCAGTCGCCGGACTTCTTCGACGCCGAGCGCCATCCGGAGCTCCGCTTCGGCGCGAGCGACATCGAGTTGGGCGACGAGAGCGTCACGGCCCGCGGCGAGCTCACGATCAAGGGCGTCACGCGGCCGGTCGAGGTGACCGGCAAGGCGACGGATGTGATCGTCGACGGCTACGGGCGCGAGCGCATCGGCCTCGAGCTCACGACGACCGTCAACCGCCACGACTTCGGCGTCAGCTGGAACATGCCCCTCCCGACGGGCGAGCCGTCGGTCGGCGACGATGTCACGATCGTGGCCGAGCTCTACTTCACGAAGGCGGCGTAACCCCCGGGTGAAGATCCTCGGCATCTCCGGCAGCCTTCGCTCCGAGTCCCACAACACGAACCTCCTCCGGGCGGCGGCCGAGCTGCTGCCGCCCGGGGTGGAGCTCGAGCTGTGGGACGGGCTGAAGGCCGTGCCGCCGTACGACCAGGACGATGACGTCCGGCCGGCCCCCGCGCCGGTCGAGGCGATCCGGTCGGCGATCGCCGGCGCCGACGCGGTCCTCTTCGCGACGCCGGAGTACAACTCGTCAGTCCCCGGCGTCCTCAAGAACGCACTCGACTGGGTTTCCCGGCCGCTGAAGACGAATGCGCTTCGGTCGAAGCCTGTGGCCGTCGTCGGAGCGAGCACCGGCGCGTTCGGCGCCGTCTGGTCGCAGGCCGAGCTACGCAAGGTGCTGGCAGCGATCGGCGCGCGCGTGGTCGAGGGCGACGTGGCGGTCGGACACGCGCCGAGCAGGTTCGACGAGAGCGGGCGACTGACGGACGACCAGACGCGGGAGCAGCTCGCCGAGGTGCTGCTCGCGCTCGTGGCGGAGGTCCGGCCCGCCGAGTCGTCTGCGCCGGCCGACGTCGCCGCCACCGCCTGATGCGGGTCGAGTCCTCGATCACAGCGGTAACCTGGCTGCCGTTCGGCGTGCTCGACTCGATGCCGAACCTGCCGCTCGGCGTCGCGGTCGCCCACTATGACGAGCCGCCGGGCGAAGTGCTCGGCGAGCTCGACGCGCTCCGCGAGGCCGACGGCTTCCGCGAGGCGAACGAGGTGCGCGCCTGGATCGAAGTCGTCGATGGCGCGATCGTCGACTACGGCCTCGACGGCCGCAGCCTCGCCGGCGGCGGCGGGCTCGACCTCGGATCGGAGCAGATCGCGTTCCCGGCGGTCGAGTTCCCGGTGATCCGACCCGACCCGCAGGTCGAGGCGGACGGCATCCGCTTCAGCCAGACCGTCGGCGGCCGCATCGGCCTCCCCGTCCCCCGGCCGCTCGCCGGCAAGTCGTACTTCCACCTCGGTTCCGCGACCGCCTGGACGACGCTCGAGCTCCTCCTCCGCAAGGACGGCTCGGCCGACAGGAGGCTCGTCGCCGCTTCGCCCTTCCCGCGGCACTCCGTGTACGACGCCGACGGCGTGTTGATCGACGAGCAGGGCGTGACCGACTACGAGGGCTGGCACCGGCAGTCGACCGGCGAGTCCCCTTGGGGCGACGACGCTGCGCTCGACGAGCGGCTCGACCGCGAGCTCGACCAGGTCGCTCTGCGGAGCGGCGCGAAGCTGGCGCGACGGCGGCTGAGCACCGGCGAAACACTGGTCGAGCAGGGCGAGGCCGGCACGGACATGTACCTCCTGGTCGAGGGCGTCCTGGACGTCGAGATCGACGGCGCCGTGGTCGCACAGGTCGGCGCGGGCGCCCTGGTCGGCGAGGTCGCAGTCCTCGGTGACGGCCGGCGCACGGCGACGCTGAGAGCGGCGCGAGCGGCGCGCGTCGCGGTGCTGACCGACGACGCCGTCGCCGGCTCGCGACTCGCGCAGCTCGTGGCGGAGCGCCGGGCCGGTTGAGCTAGTAACAACTTGTTACTTGGAGTCGGCGGCGGCTCTACGGCTTGCTTCGAGCCGTCGCGGCCACTTCGTGACAAGTTGTTACTTGGGTTCAGCGGCCCGGCACGCCCGCCGGGGACAGGTCAGCGGCCGACGGCTGCCTGGCGGCGGCGCAGCACCGTGTCGAGCGTCACGGCGGCGAGGAGGATCATGCCGGTCGTGATGAGCTTGATCGAGTCGGGGTAGCCGACGAGGTCGATGCCGTTCGCGACGATGGCGATGATCAGGCCGCCGAAGAGCGCACCGCTCACGCGGCCGCGGCCGCCGAACAGGCTGACCCCGCCGATCACGGCTGCCGAGATCGCGTCCAGGAGGATCGTCCCGCTGCCGGCCGTGAGGTCGACCGAGTTCAGCCGCGAGGCGAAGATCACACCGCCCATCGCCGCCATCGCGCCCGAGATCATGAAGACGGTGACCTTGATGAACTTGACGTTGATGCCCGCCCGCCGGGCGGCCTCTGCGCTGCCGCCGACCGCGTAGACGTGACGGCCGTAGGTCGTGCGCCCGGCGATGTAGGCCGCGCCGACGACGAGAGCGAGCATGATCAACCCCACCAGAGGCACACCGCGCGAGTGGTTGCACACCGCGACCGCGGCGAAGACGAGCGCGCTGAGGAAGAGCACGCGAACTGCTGTCAGAACCACGTTCCCGGTGCTCAGGCCGGCCCGCCGCCGGCTCAGATACATGCCGAAGGTTGCTCCGGCGTACACGACCGTGAAGACGATGGCGATCGCCCAGCCCTGGTTCTTTGAGAGGACGTAGTTGGCGACGTTGTTGATGTAGACGTCCTGGATCCCGATCACGCCCTCGGTTCCGAGCTGGCGCAGGATCACGCCCTGCCAGATCAGCAGTCCCGCGAGCGTGACGACGAAGGACGGCACGCCGATGAAGGCGACGAACGACCCTTGCAGCGCTCCGATCGCAGCACCGACTGCGATCGCGGCCGCGATCGCAACAAGCCCCGGATACTGGTGTCCCGAGTCCGGCACCTGCAACTCGGCCACCACGACGCCTGCGAGACCGCTGACGTAGCCGATCGAGAGGTCGATCTCGCCGATGAGCAGGACGAAGACGACTCCGATCGCGATCACCGTCACGCCGGCCATCTGGCCGATCAGGTTCGTGAAGTTGACCGCGCTGAAGAAGACGTCGCTCTTCGACGTGAAGTACAAGGTGATGCCGATCAGCCCGAGGATGACCGGCAGGCTCCCGACCTCGCCGCCTTTGAGCGCGTCCCACCGCCCACGGAGGATCGCGCCCAGGCTGTCCCCGGAGGCTGCGGCCTGGACTTCGGCGGGCGCTGCTGTGCTCATGAGGCGACCTCCGCCTCTGCCTCTTCCGGCGGCGCCTTCCCCGCGATGATCGCCTGCACGATCTCCTGCTGTGTCGTCTTTGCTTTCTCGTAGACGCCCACGTTGCGACCGAGGCGAAGGACGGTGATGCGGTCGGCGACCTCGAAGATGTCGACGAGGTTGTGCGAGACGTAGGCGACCGCGAGCCCCTGCTCGCGGAGGCGCTTCACGAGCGCGAGCACCTGCTGGGTCTGCGCGACCCCGAGCGCCGCCGTCGGCTCGTCGAGGAACACGACCCGGTTGTTCCACATCACCGCCCGAGCGACTGCAACCGACTGACGCTGCCCGCCCGAGAGCGTCGCGACGGGCTGACGAACGGATCCGATCGTCGTGACGGACAACGAGGCGAGCGTCTCGGCCGTCCGCTGCTCCATCGCGGCCTCCTTGAGCCGGAACAGCAGATCGTGCTCCTCGCGCCCGAGGTACATGTTCTGCACGACGTCGAGGTTGTCGGCGAGCGCGAGATCCTGGTAGACGATCTCGATGCCCAGCTTGGCCGCGTCCTTCGGCCCGTGGATCGTCACACGCTTGCCCTCGAAGGAGATCTCGCCGCTGTCGATTGGATAGATGCCCGCGACGCACTTGATCAGCGTGGACTTCCCGGCGCCGTTGTCCCCGACGAGCGCCATGACCTCGCCATCGCGGACCTCGAAGTCGACCTCGTTGAGTGCCTGCACCGCGCCGAAGCTCTTCGACACGCCGCGGAGCTCGAGCGTCGGAGGTGGAGGCTGGGCGGCGCTCACGCGGGGTTTCTACCACGGTTGAGGGCGCGCGCGGGGCGCGCCCTCACCGCGAGGGGTTCTACGTGCAGTACTTCTTGTACTGCCCGACGCACACCTGGCTCCTCTTCAAGAACCCTTCCTTGAAGAGCAGCTTGTAGTTGCGCTTCGTCACCCAGACAGGCGTCAGCAGGATCGACGGAGTGCCGCTGACCTTGCCGTTCACGCCCGGAACCTTCCGGCCCTTGACGATCGCGATCGCGGCCGCCGCGGCGGCGTTCGCCTCTCTGCGGACGGACTTGTAGACCGTCCCGCTCTGCCAGCCAGCCAAGATGAACTGGACACCGGTCGGTGTCGCGTCCTGGCCGGTCAGCGGGATCGGCTTCAGTCCGTGTGCCTTCAGCGACGAGATCACGGCGCCGGCGAGGCCGTCGTTCGCCGCGATCGAGGCATCGACCTTGTTGCCGTTCCTGGCCAAGATCTGATCGAAGATCCGTCGTCCCTTGATCGGATCCCAGTCGGTGTACTGGTCGCCGCCCTTTGCCTTCTTGAACGTTCCGCTCTTGTAAAGCGGGTTCAGGACCGAGTCGTAGCCCTGCTTGAACAGCTTGGCGTTGTTGTCCTTGATGTCGCCGTTCAGCTCCGAGACGACGGGCTTCTGCGAGTACTTGCCCTTCGCCTTCAGTCCAGCGACGAGGCCGGCGCCCTGGAGCTTGCCGACCCGGACGTTGTCGAACGAGACGTAGTAGGACGCCTTGCTGCCGACGACGAGGCGGTCGTAGTCGATGACCTTTGCGCCTCGGCTGATGGCGAGGTTGGTGATCGCGATGCCGGAGGCCGGGGTCAGCTGGTCGAGCAGGATGACCTTCGCGCCCTGGGCGAGGCATTGCTCGGCCTGCGAGCGCTGCTTCTGCGGGTCGTTGAGCGCGTTCAGGACGGACGCGGCGACGCCGGCCTTGCTGAACGCGGCTTTCAGGTACGGCGCGTCGAACAGCGTGTAGCGCGTCGAGGACTTCGTGTCCGGAAGCAGCGCACACGCCTGGATCGATGCGGCTGTCGCCCGGGTGGGTCCGGACGAACGGGCCGACGCGCCTGCGGCCATGAGGCCGACGAGGGCCACGGCCGCCACTGCGATCGCCCACGTTTGGGGCTTTCTCATGTACTCCTCCTTGAGCGGGGTAGGTGGAGAAATACTACTCTGCTAGTGCTTTAGTTCAAATAGCCTCGGTGCGCTAATCGACCGGGTACTTGTGCCGCCGTGAGCTGCCCTCGTACCGCGTTCGCGTCGTCAGGTAGGGCCCGACGTTCCGGCGCGTGACGAAGTGCAGGCCGGTGTTCGTGTCGGCGGGCGCGACGAGGCCGCCGGTGTAGCGGGCGAGGAAGAGCTGGAAGATCGGCAGGAAGCCCTGGAGGTACGGCTGCTGGTCGATCGTGAAGTGCAGGTGCCGGTCGGCGATCGCCCGAAGCGTCTGCGGGAGGAGGTCGTACCCGCCGGCCTTCACACCCCGCTTGGCGAGGTTGTACTTCCGCATCACGGCCGCCACGCCCTGGGTCGAGCCGCCGTCGACCGCGAACATCCCGCGCAGCCTCTTGTGGTCCTTGTAGGTCGCCTCGATGCGCGCCTGCTCCGCCCGAACGTCTGGTCCCGTGACGACGACCTTCGTCCGGATCGGCTTTCCCGAGTCCCTGATCGCGTCGATCGCCCCGTCAACGCGAGGCTGGATGTTCAGCTGGCCGGGCGTGGCGATGAAGATGAAGACATCACCTTCTCTGACGAGCTGGGCCACCCGCGCCCCGAGCTTGAGACCGGACTGGTAGAGATCCTGGCCCACGTACGACAGCCGTTGGTTGCCGCGACCCCCGTCGGCGTTGTACGAGACGACCGGAATCCCGTGCTTCAGCGCCTCGACCGTGGCGACGTTGAATGCTCTTGGATCGATGATCGAGACAGCGATGCCGTCGGCCTCGAACCTGATCGCCTGATACATCGCGGCGAGCATGTCGCTCACGTCACTCCGCCTCGATCCCGTCCACTGCGATCTCACGCCGAAGAGCGAGCACGCGTCCTGGATGCCGTATCGCGTCGGCACGAAGAACGGGTTGGTCGTGGCGTGGTTCACGAACACGAAGCGCCAGCCCGGGTGAGGCCGGACGAAGTCCGCTGCTGCACGTTGCTCGAGCGCGGTCGGCAGGGATGTGCCGGCTGCGGCGAGGCCGGCCCAGCGCAGCAGGTCCGAGCGGTCGAGCTGTCGGCTCACGCAGGTGTTCTCTGGACGAGGCGGAGCGTGACGAGGATGATGGCGGCCGCCAGCCCGACGAAGATCGCGGCCTCGATCGCCTGGAAGGTCCAGAAGCGGTCGGCCGGCTGGAACGAGACCGCGCGTCGCCAGCCGAGCGAGAGCAGGTATTCCTGCGCGTCGATCCGGGCGTTCTGGGCATGCTCGATCGCCAGGTTCTCGCGCGAGGCCGAGATCTGGCGGCCGACTGCGTCCACGAGGCGGTTGCTCAGCATCCAGTCGTGAGCGTGGGCGCTCGGCGTGAGCCCGACCGCGGTGTCACGCTCGGGCGGGAGGTAGTGGGGTCGCAGGAAGTTCGCAACGGCGAGCCGCACGGCGACGAAGGCGGCCAGGGCCGCGGTCATGGCTGGCACGGTCCGCTTCAGGAGCGCACCGGAGAAGACGCCCAACGCCAGGGCGAACAGGGCGTACGCCGGCACGACCACCCCCTCGATCTCGAACCGGTTCGGGCTCATCCGCCCCTCGAGGCGGTCGAACGGGAGCCGCCACCACATCACGATCGCGCTCAGCGCGAGCGCGCCGACGACGGTGGCGGCGACGAGCAGGAGCGTCTGCGAGAGCAGCCAGCGCCGCCGTGTCACACCCTGCGTCCAGGCCAGGCGATAGGTGCCGTGCTCGAGCTCCCGCGCCAGCAGCGGCGCGCCCACGAAGACGGCGATCAGGGCAGGAACGAAGACCAGGTACCGCGCGACGAGCGGCAGAGTCGCGTGCTCGCTCTGGAAGTGGCGCACGATGATCTCGCAGCCGGAGCGCGACGCCGGCGGGAGGCAGGTGGCGAGCTGCTGCTGCTGGAACGCGTCACGGATCGCCGGCCCGGTGGCGAGCGCCAGCAGCGCGATCGCCATCAGGACGGTGCCGCACGCGAGCAGCTGGATGCGGTTCTGTCGCCAGGTCACCCATGCCATCGGAGGCGCCTCTTCTCGTCCGTCGACCGCTTCGGCAGCCGCTCCGGCGCCATGTACGCGAGGAGGAGCTCCTCGAGCCCGATCTTGTCGATCGACCACGTCGGGTCGACGACCGGCGTCGAGACCCGGGCGAGGAGCGTCATCTGCCGGCCGCTGTGCCGTTCGCGGACGATCTCCTCCACGCCCCGGATCCGGCCCAGGGGCCGCCCCGCCCCGGTGAGCAGGCGGTGCGAGGTGAGAAGCTCCTCGACGTGGCCCTCCAGCCGGACGCGCCCGTCCGAGAGGAGGACTATGTGGTCGGCGATCCGTTCGAGGTCGGCGACGACGTGCGAGGCGACGACGACCGTCGCGCCCGTCTCGGCGACGCCGTCCATCAGCATCTGGAGGAATTCGCGGCCAGCCTTCGGGTCGAGCCGCGCGAAAGGCTCGTCGAGCAGCAGGAGTCGCGGGCGCTTGCCCAACGCGACCGCGAGAGCAAGCCGGGCCCGCTCACCGGCCGAGAGGGCGGAGACACGTCGGCGCGACGGAAGCTCGGGGAGCGACCGGGTCGCGATCGTCGCGTCCCAGCGGGCGTTCATCCGCCGGGCGTAGTCGAGCGTCTCGCCGACCGTGAAGGAGCGGTAGAGCGGCGAGTCCTGCGCGACGTAGCCGATCTCCTCCAATGCCTCCGGCTCGCGCCACGGGTCGCGGCCGAGCACCGTGATCGATCCTTCAGTCGGCGCGAGCAGCGCGACCGCGAGCGCGAGCAGCGTGGATTTGCCCGCGCCGTTCGGCCCCGCAAGGCCGACGATCGCCTGCTCGGGGATCGAGAGCGTGCAATCGCGCACAGCCCAACCCCGCCGAAACCGCTTCCCTAGAGCACTCGTCTCCAGCGCAGCGGTCATGCCACCCTTCGAACGAGCGCCTCCCGAAGCGTGGTCGAGATCAGTGCGCGGATGCTCTCCTCGTCGAGGCCTGCGTGAATCGCCGACGCGAGCCAGCGCTCCAGCTCGCGGCGGAGCGCCTCGTGGTGCTGCAGGGAAGGAGCGGCCAGGGTCCCGACGACGAACGTCCCCCGGCCGGGGCGCGCCGCCACCAGCCCCTCGCGCTCGAGGTCGCGGTACGCCTTGGCGACCGTGTTCGGGTTGATCGCCAGGTCCGCGACCACCTCGCGCACCGTCGGCAGCTGGTCGCCGACGTCGAGCAGGCCGAGGCGAAGCGCCTCCTTGACTTGCTGGACGATCTGGAGGTAGGTCGCCACTCCCGACCGTGCGTCGAGGTGAAACTCGATCATCGCCAGCTGATTCTACGCCTCGACCTCGAAACTCGGCGAGACTCCGCCGGTGGAGAACGCCAGGGTCGCGCTGATCGGTTACGGCCTCGCAGGCTCGGCGTTCCACGCGCCCTTTCTCACGGCGGCCCCCGGTCTCGAGCTGGCGGGGATCGTGACCTCGAACGAGGAGCGGCGGAGGCTCGCGCGGGAGCGATACCCCGGCGTCCGCCCGCTCGCGAACCCGGACGAGCTCTGGGCGGACGCGTCCGGGTTCGACCTGGTCGTGATCGCGGCGCCGAACCGGGCGCACGTTCCCTTGACGCTCGCGGCACTGGACCAGGGCCTGCACGTGGTGGTGGACAAGCCGCTCGCGACGAATGCCGCCGAGGGGCGGATGCTGGTCGAGCGTGCAGCGCAGCGCGGCCTGCTCCTCACCATCTTCCAGAACCGCCGGTGGGACGGCGACTTCCTGACGGTGCGCCGCCTGGTCGAGGAGGGCGCGCTCGGGACCGTCGTTCGGATGGAGTCGCGTTTCGACCGCTGGCGCCCGCAGGTCGAGAAGCGCTGGCGCGAGTCGCCCGACCCGGCCGAGGGTGGCGGCCTGCTGCTCGATCTCGGGAGCCATCTCGTGGACCAGGCGCTCCTGGTCTTCGGACGCGTTGCCAGGGTTCACGCCGAGCTCGGCGGGCGTCGCGCCGGTGCCCAGGTGGAGGACGACGTCTTTCTCGCGCTCGAGCACGAGTCCGGCGTCCATTCGCACCTCTCGATGACCTTCCTCGCAGCCCAGGCCGCGCCACGGTTTCGCCTGCTCGGCACCGACGCGGCGTACGTGAAGCTCGGCGTCGACGGCCAGGAGGCCGCGCTCCGGGCCGGCCGCGCACCGGACGAGCCCGGTTGGGGAGTCGAGCCGGAGGAGCGCTGGGGCCTGCTGGGGACCGAAGACGATGCGCAACGGGTCCCGACCGAGCGTGGCTCGTACCTCGCGTTCTACGAAGGCGTCGCGGCCGCCCTGCTCGAGGGCGCTCCCCCGCCGGTCGACCCAGCGGACGCCGTCGCCATGCTCGACGTGCTGGACCGCGCGCGGGTGGCGGCGTCGGTGAGGTAGCCCGCCGCCGCGGCCAACGTCACGAAACCGGCTAGCCGCGGTTGTGGTTCACGAGCTCGACGTTGTTCCCGTCGGGGTCGAGGACGTAGGCGGCGTAGTAGCCGTGGTGGTAGTGGAGCCGCTCGCCGGGCGGGCCGTTGCCCCGGTACCCGGCCGCCAGCGCGGCAGCATGGAACGCTTCCACGGCAGCGTCGTCGGCGGCCGCAAAGGCCAGGTGGACGTTCCG
This sequence comes from Gaiellaceae bacterium, assembly GCA_035535195.1. Classification (GTDB taxonomy): domain Bacteria; phylum Actinomycetota; class Thermoleophilia; order Gaiellales; family Gaiellaceae; genus JACDAN01. The sequence goes on from DATLQK010000053.1 coordinate 20,420, forward strand.
CGCCGGCTCCCCGTCCACCACCGAGAACGAGCCCGTCTCCCCGACGAACTGCGTCCGGTCCTCGAGGTCGTGCTTCAGCCGGAAGCCCGCGTGGGGAGCGACAGTCTCGTAGAACGCCCGGGAAGCCGGCCGGTCGGCGACGCGGATCCAGAGGTGGTCGATCACGCCGCCCTGCCGGAGGGCGCCGTGGTGGACTGCCTCGGCGCTGTTGCCGTCCGGGTCGAGCAGGAAGGCGCCGTAGTAGTCGTCCCGATACTGCGGGCGCGGCCCCGGGGCGCCGTCGTCGCGATGGCCGGCGGCGATCCCCGCCCGCCAGAAGGCGTCCACCTGCGCGTGCGACGGAGCGGCGAAGCCCAGGTGGAGACCGGTCGTCCTCGGCTTCTCGCGGGTCGCCTGCGCCAGCGAGAAGTCGTGCCACTCGGCGAAGTCGTCGCCCGTGTAGCTCGGTTCGAAGCCGAGGAGCCCGAGGACGAGCTCGTAGAACTGCTCCGACGCGGCGCGGCTCGAAACCCGGAGCGTGACGTGGTCAAACACCGACGGCGAGGATCCGCGCGCGCCACGAGCCCCGCGGCGCGTGGACGTCGACCTCGTCGCCCGCCTTGGCACCGAGGAGCGCCCGGCCGAGCGGCGAGTCTGGCGAGACGCCGCCGACGCTCGAGATCTCGACCGTCAGCTCCTCGCCCTGCTCGTCCTCGATCCGGACGGTCGATCCGACTCCCACCGTGTCGCTGCCCGCCTCCTGCTCGTCGATCAGCACCGACCGGTCAAGGCGGTCGCGGAGCTGGCGGATCCGGTGCTCGAGCAGCCCCTGCTCGTTCTTCGCAGCGTGGTACTCGAAGTTCTCGGAGAGGTCGCCGTAGCCGCGGGCAGTTGCGATGGCCTGGACGATCTCGGCGCGGCGCGGGCCTTCGAGCTCGGACAGCTCGGCCTCGAGGCGCTCGCGCTGCGCCTGGGTCATCGGCTCGGAGCGCTCGTTGTCCACCGCGGCAGGGTAGCTTCGAAGGGTGAAGCGAGTGGCCACGATCGGGGTCTACGGCTGGACGCTCGACGACTGGCTCGGGGCGCTCCGCGGTGCCGACGTCGTGCTCGTGGTGGACGTCCGCCAGCGGCGCGGCGTCCGCGGACGTGAGTACGCGTGGGCGAACGCGAAACGGCTCGAGGCGGCGCTCGAGGAGGCCGGCATCGGCTACCGCCACGAGCTCACCCTGGCGCCGACGACGGAGATCAGGCAGGTGCAGTACGAGGAGGACCGGCGGCGGGGAGTCGGCAAGCGCTCACGCGAGGTGGCGTCGCCCGAGTACGTCGAGCGCTACCGGCGCGAGATCCTCGACCGCGCCGACCTGGACGCGTTCGTCGCGAGCCTCGGCGGCGACGGCGCCACTGCGCTGATGTGCGTGGAGCGCGAGCCGCAGTTGTGCCACCGCTCGCTCGTCGCGGAGCGCCTGGCCGAACAGTACGGCCTCGACGTTCGCCACCTGTAGCGTTCGGCCGCAGCACCGCCCGAGACTTGTCCAGGCCCCGACGTCCCGACCCGACCCCCGAAGACGTCCTCCCCGGAGAGGCGGCGACGCTTCGGGCGGCCCAGGCCTCGCTCACCGGCGAGACCCGAGGGGTGCGGGCGCTGTGGCCGTTCCTCGGCCCCGCCTTCATCGCCGCCGTCGCCTACGTCGACCCGGGCAACTTCGCCACCGGCGCCGCGGCCGGCTCGAAGTTTGGCTACCTCCTGGTCTGGGTCGTGGTCAGCGCGAACCTGATGGCGATGCTGATCCAGACGCTGTCGGCAAAGCTGGGCGTGGCGAGCGGCCTGAACCTCGCCGAGGCGTGCCGGGAGCTCATGCCCCGGGCCCGCTACGGCCTCTGGATCCAGGCCGAGGCGGTCGCGATGGCGACCGACATCGCGGAGATCGTCGGGGCGGCGCTCGGGCTCAACCTGCTCACCGGCATACCGCTCTTCCCCGCCGCCGTGCTCGCCGGCATCGCGGCCTTCGGCATCCTCGGGCTGCAGCGACGCGGCTTCCGGCGCCTCGAGGCCACGATCGCCGGCCTCGTCGGCGTGATCGCGATCTCGTTCGCCCTGAACGTCTTCTTCACCGTTCCCGCCGGCGGCGAGATCGTCACGCACCTCGTCCCCGGTTTCGAGGGCACCGAGTCGATCCTGCTCGCGACGGGGATCCTCGGTGCAACGGTGATGCCGCACGTGATCTACCTGCATTCGGCGCTAACGCAGCACCGGATCGTGGGACGCGACGAGGAGGAACGGCGCCGGATCCAGCGCTTCGAGCGGATCGACGTCGTGATCGCAATGTCGATCGCAGGGTTCGTCAACCTCGCGATCCTCTCGCTCTTCGCCGCCTCGCTCGGCGGCCTCGACGTCGACGAGATCCCGCTTGCCCACGACCTGCTCGAGCAGCGGGAGGGCGCGAGCGTCGCCTTCCTCTTCGGGCTCGCCCTGCTCGCTTCCGGCCTCTCGTCGTCCTCGGTCGGGACGATGGCCGGCCAGGTGGTGATGCAGGGGTTCATCAACCGGCAGATCCCGATCTTCGTCCGCCGCGCGATCACGCTTGCGCCTGCGCTCGTCGTCGTCGGCGCCGGGCTCGACCCTTCGCGGGCGCTCGTGCTGAGCCAGGTCGTCCTCTCTTTCGGGATCCCGTTCGCGCTCGTGCCGCTGATCCTGGTGACGCGGCGACGCGAGCTGATGGGCTCGCTCGTGAACACGCCTCTGACGACCGCGGTCGCGAGCGCCGTCGCCGCCGTGATCGTCTCCCTGAACCTCTTCCTGCTCGCTGATCTCGCCTTCTAGGCGGCCCCGCGTACGATGGACGCTCGAGCGTCGCTTCCCATGATGATGCGCGAGATCACACGTGACGAGCTCCTGGCGAAGATCCAGGGCGGCGACGACTTCGTCCTCGTCGACGCGCTGGCGCCGATGTCGTTCGCAGCCTCGCACCTGCCGGGAGCGGTCAACCTCCCGCCCACCTTGGTCGACGATCGGGCGGCGGCGAAGATCCCGAGCCTCGACGCCGAGATCGTGGTCTACTGCTCCGGGCCGACCTGCGACAGCTCACTGCTCACCGCGACGCGCCTCGCGGCGCTCGGCTACCGGAACCTCGTCCACTACAGCGGCGGCAAGGAGGACTGGGTGGATGCGGGGCTGCCGCTCGAGGGCGGGCGCGTCGCCGGACCGGCCTGACCCGAGCTAGGCCGCGTCGAGCCGGGCGAGGCCGCGCGCGTCCACGCAGTGGACCCCGCGCGCCTGCACGACCACCATGAGGATGCTGCCGCAGCTCCGGCAGCGCGCGACCGTTCCGGGCGCCTGCAGGTAGACGACCAGCTGGGCGAGCTCCGCGGCCGCTCCGCAGTGGTCGCAGGTGCCGACGGTGGTCGTCATCTCGGCGCCGAAGACCTCCAGCATCAGGCCGCCGATCGCGTTTCCGTCCAGCGGCTGCATCAGCTTCCGGTCGCTCCGAACCGCTCGGTCTTCACGCGCCGCGCCGGGTAGCCGAGCTCGACGAGGCCGCCGGCCACCGCTTCGACGAAGCTCGTCGGCCCGCACACGAACGCGTGCGCGTCCTCGGCCGCCGCCCACGCGACGTCGGCCAGCAGCTCCGCGTCGACGCGGCGCGAGTACCCGGTCCAGCCGGGAGGCTGCGCGCGGGTGAGCGTCAAGGTCACCTCGACCCCGTCGGCCGCGCCGTCCAGCTCCTCGCGGTAGATCACGTCGTCCAGTGTCCGCGACGAGTAGAGCAGCCGGACCGGCACGTCACTGCCCGTCTGCTGCCGGTGCCGGAGCATCGAGCGCAGCGGGACGACGCCCGACCCGCCGGCGACGAGGAGCAGCGGCCCGCCCGCCTCCGGGCCCCAGACGAAGTAACCGCAGATCGGCCCGCGGATCTCGATCCCGTCCCTGGCCCGCAGCTCCTCGGTCAGGTACGGCGAGACCTCGCCGTCCTCGAGGCGCTCGACGGTGATCGAGACCGGCTCGCCAGGCGCCGAGGCGATCGAGTACTCCCGCTCCGCCTGGTAGCCGTCCTCGGCCGTCAGCCGGACGTCGAGGTGCTGCCCCGCGCTGTGGCCGTCCCAGTCGGGGACGTCGAGGACGATCGTCCGGACCCGAGGCGTCTCCCCCACGACCTCTGCCACGGTCGCGACCTGCCAGCTCAGTCGCCGGAGTACCGCTGTTCCCGCCACGGGTCGCCGTAGAGGTGGTAGCCGTAGGTCTCCCAGAACCCCGGCTCGTCCTCCTCGCGCATGGCGAGGCCGCGGACCCACTTCGCGCTCTTCCAGAAGTACAGGTGCGGGACGAGCAGGCGGGCGGGACCGCCGTGCTCGGGGTCGAGCGGCTCGCCGTCGTAGGCAAACGCGATCCACGCCTTGCCGCCGGTGACGTCCTCGGTCGGGAGGTTGGTCGTGTAGCCCCCGTCGCAGAACGCGAGCACGTAGGGAGCGTCCGCGCCCGCCGCCTCGAGCAGCGCGTCGACCGAGACCCCCTCCCAGCTCGTATCGAGCTTCGACCATCGCGTGACGCAGTGGATGTCGACGGTCGCCTCCTCGGTCGGAAGCGCCCGGAACTCATCCCAGGTCCAGGAGGTCCGCTCCTCGCCGTCGACGATCGAGAACGTCCACTGCTCGAGCGGCGTGTGCGGAGTGGGGCCGGCCGAAAGGACGGGGAAATCGTCGGTCAAGTACTGCCCCGGCGGGACTCGGCCGGAATCGGCTTCCGGGTCGCGCCGCCGTCCCTTGAACCCGCGCGAGATGAAGCTCATGGCCCCCAGTCTCCGCCTTTCCCCAAATGTTTCAACCCTGGTCGATGGCGCGCTCGAACCACTCGACCGCATCACGGCTCTTCCCGCGGGTGCCGTTGTCCGTGCGTAAGAACTTGAGGTAGAGCTGGAGCGTCGGACCGAGTCGCTGAGCCAGCGCTCTGGCGCGGCGCGTCGCGCGGTCCTGGTCGCCGCGGCGGTTGAGTCCGAACCAGGCGGCGAAGGCCTCGTCGTGCCAGCGGACGAGCTTCACGAGCTCGCGGTCGTCGACGAACCGCTCGAGGAACCGGGCGGCCTGCGAGCCGTGGTGTCCCGGGCTTCCCACCGCCGCTGTCCCCTCCGGGGCGCGGTACTTGAACGAGTCGTGAACGAGCGCCGCGAGCCGCAACCGCCGCCGCTCCTGCTCGCCCGCCGCTTCGCGGTCGACGTTGGCGAGCACGTCGGCGATGTGGTGCTTGACCGCGCCTTCGGGGTGCCCCCGGCGCGGCGTTCCCCACTCCACGCCGCGCTGCCACTCGGGGTCGGCGGCAATCCGGCGCTCGACGTCGTTTTCGAGATTGAAAGGCAGTGTGAGCGATTCCGGATTTTCCACGGCGAATTCGCGAGCTTTTGACGGAGGATCCTGCCTGTTTCACGCGGCGGAATCGCCGCTGTAAAACGTTCGTAAGCATGCTTCGTACACGGCGAAACCCCGGCTAGCCTGGGCAGCCGATGGTCAAGCGACTTGCTCCCATCCTCATCTTCCTGCTCGCCGCCGCGGGCGTTGCGATTGCCACGAGCGCGACCGCCGGCTCAGCGGACGGCGCGAGCTCTGGAGCCGCCCGGACGCAGGCGTCGCGAATGATGATCGGCTTCTACGACGACGAGTCGGTCTTCGGGCGCACGCCGTGGGCCTTCAACCAGCTGAAGAGCCTGCGAGCGGGGATCGTCCGCATCACGATCGACTGGTCGAGCGTCGCGAAGCGCCGCCCCGCCGCCGCAGCGAACGCGGCCGATCCCGCCTACAACTGGACCGTCGTCGACCGCGTCGTCTCCGAGGCGGGCAAGAAGAAGATTCGCGTCCTGGCGACGATCTACGGGACGCCGCGCTGGGCGGGCCGTGCCCGCAACCGCGTGCCGCGCCGGCCGACCGATCTCCGTCTCTTCGCGACAGCCGCCGCCAAGCGCTACAGCGGCACCTACAGGGTGCGAGCGGGCGAGAACGAGCCCGAGCGCACGCTGCCGGCCATCCGCCACTGGCTCGCCTGGAACGAGCCGAACAACCCGGTGTTCCTGAAGCCGCAGTGGAAGCGCGTCGGCGGCAAGTGGCGCCCTCAAAGCGCGTTCGACTACGCGAAGATCTGTGGCTCGATCTACGCCGGCGTCCACGCGACGCGACTCGGCGGCGAGAAGGTCGGCTGCGGTGTGACCGGCCCCCGCGGGAACGACGCGCCGGCGAGCTCGCGGCCGTCGACGTCACCGCTCGTCTTCATGACATGGCTCCGCCGTGCGGGCCTCCGCCGGTTCGACGCCTACGCCCACCACCCGTACTACTCGAGCCGCGTCGAGCGCCCGTCGACCGTTCCGCGCTCGAAGAAGTCCGTCACGCTCGGCAACATCAGCGTGCTGATCAAGCAGCTCAACCGCCTGTACGGCCGCGGCAAGCGCCTCTGGATCACCGAGTACGGCTACCAGACGAGCCCGCCCGATCGCTTCTTCGGGGTCCGGTACGCGAACCAGGCGCGCTACGTCCACCAGGCCGCCTCGCTCGCGCGGCGGACGCGCCGGGTCGACATGTTCGTCTGGTTCCTGATCCGCGACGAGCGACGGCTGTCCGGCTGGCAGTCCGGCGTCGTCACCGCCAGGGGCAAGCGGAAGCCCGCTTTCCGCGCCTTCCAGACGCTGCGGCGATAACCCGGCCGGTGCCGACCCGGTTGTAACTCCGGGTCGGACGTGCGACAACTCGGGGTGGGGTCGAACCCGAGACGAAAGAGGGCCGCATGAGCTCCACCATGTCCGCGCCGCCGATCGTCCTGATCCACGGGATGTGGATGACCACGCGCAGCTGGGAGGGCTGGGTCGCACACTACGAAGCACGGGGCCACCGAGCGATCGCGATCCCGTGGGCCGGGCTTGATGCCGAGCCCGAGCAGCTCCGCCGAGATCCGTCGCCGCTCCGCGGCCTCGGGATCCGGCAGATCGTCGACCACCTGGCGAACGCGATCCGTCGCCTCGACCGGCCGCCGATCATCATCGGTCACTCCTTCGGCGGCCTCTTCACGCAGCTGCTCCTCGACCGGGGCCTGGGGGCGGCGGGCGTGGCGCTCGGGACTGCGGCGCCGAAGGGCGTGCTTCGGCTGCCGTACTCGACGCTTCGGGCCTCCTGGCCGGCGCTCAACAACCCGGCGAAGCGCCGCAGGGAGGTGCCACTGACCCGCGACCAGTTCCACTGGTGCTTCACGAACTCGCTCTCGCGGGAGGAGTCGGACGCCGTCTACGACCGCTACTACATCCCCGGCGCGGGCCGCTGCTTCTTCCAGGCCGGCCTCGCGAACTTCAACCCGAACGCCGCCACGAAGGTGAACTACCGAAATCCGGAACGGGCGCCGCTGCTTCTCGCCGCCGGCGCCGAGGACCGGATCTGCCCACCGTCCGTGAACCGCGCGAACTTCAAGAAGCAGTGGCAGGCGCCGTCGGCAACGGAGGCCCAGGAGTACCCCGGCCGCTGCCACTACCCGGGACAGGACGGCTGGGAGGAGGTCGCGGACTTCGCCCTCGCGTGGACGCTGCAGCACGCTCGCAACACGGCGCCGGGCGCGACCGCGCGGGAGGCGCCCGAGACCGGAGCGGCGCCGTCGCCGAGCGGCTGAGCGACCCGCGCGCCGAACGCATCCTGGCCAGGGTGCGGGCGATTCCGGAAGGGTTCGTCCGGACCTACGGCGACATCGACCCGCGCGCCCCGCGACTCGTCGGCCTCGTGCTCTCCCGGACCGAGGAGGACCTGCCCTGGCACCGGGTCGTCCGCGCGGACGGCAGCCTCGCGAAGGGCGACCGGCAGCGGCAGCTGCTCCTTCGTGAGGAGATCCCGATGAACGGCGACCGCGTCGACCTGCGCGTCGCGCGGTTGCCCCAGGAGTACTAGCCGGCCGCGGCGCGAGCTCCCGCCGAGCAGGCGCGCCGGAGGGCGGTCGCCAGTCCATCGCCCTCGGCGAGGGCGACGAGGAACGTCGCGCCGAAGGCGTCTCCTGCTCCGAACGGGGACGTGCGGCGGACCGGCTCGCCCGCGTAACGCTCGAGCTCGTCTCCGGCAGCGGCGAGGGCTCCGTCGACGCCGCGCTTGATACACACGACCGCGAAGCGGCTCGCGAGGGACCGCGCCGCCTGCTCCGGCTCCTCTCCCGTGAGAGCCCGGGCCTCCTCGGCCGTCGCGAGCAGGACCGTGCCAGCTTCGAGGCCGACGTCGCGGGCCGTCGCCGCCAGGTTCGGGGAGCCCAGATCGACGCCGGCCGTGCCGCCGGTGAAGCGGGTGAGCGCTGCGCGAGCCGCGTCGCCCGAACCGTCCTGGAAGAGGGCGAAGCCGGAGACGAACAGGGCGTCTGCCTCGAGCGCAGCTGGAACGTCCTCGGGCGAGAATCGAGCATTCGCTCCGCGGTGCGCCACCACCCCCGGGGCCGTCGTTCCGTCGCCGAGCGCGACCGCGGCTCCCGTCGCAAGGGTGGGGTCACGCGCAAGCCTCGCCTCGATACCCAGCGCCTCGAGCTCGGCCTGCACGAGCGCGCCGGCGGGATCGGAGCCCACCCGGCCGACGACGACAGCCGTTGCACCCGCCTCGGCCGCAGCGCGGCCCGCGTTCACCGCGGACCCCCCGGCCCGCACCGAGATCGCCGAGTGGATACGCTCGCCGGGCGGCGGCAGCGCGGAACAGACGACGTCGACCATCACGTCGCCGACGGCGGCGAAGCGCACCGGCGAGCTCAGGCCGCCGGCCTGCTGCCGGCGAGCGAGAGGATCTCGGCGACCGGCGCAGCCGCCAGCAAGCGGTCGCGCCGCTCGGGCGCAAGGGTCGTTGCGAAGGACTCGACGAACTCCGCCGCCTCGCCGTAGGCCGTCGCCGCGACGTCGTCCTCCCCGAGCGAGTAGGCCGCCTCGCCGAGCGCCGAACGCGCAGCCCACCGCGCCGGGGGCCCGACGAGATTGTCCGCGATCTCGATTGCCGCCCGGAGCGCCTCCAACGCCTCGTCCCGCCGCCCGAGCCGCGCCAGCGCCTGTCCGAGCAGCGTCAGCGACCGCGCCTCGTACTTCCGCCGGCGCGTCTGCCGGGTGATCGCGATCGCCTTCTCGGCCCACTCGGCGGCCGCCTCCGGCGTCTCGGCGTAGAGCGCGATTTCCGCCCGGCTCGTCAGGAGACGACCCACGATCAGCCACGTTGTCCACGCGGTTGCGCTCTCCGCGCCCTCCCACCGAACTGGCCATTCGGCCTGAGCCCGCCCGACGTCGCCCGCGAGCAGGTGCGTCAGGATCAGGTCCGAGCCGCCGAACTGCAACGGCATGCCGAAGCTCTCGCCCTCCGACAGCTCGAGTGCTTCCTCCGTCCGGCGACGCGCCTCGGCCAGGTCGTACACCTCGCGGTAGGCGAGCGACGAGTAGTTGAGGACAGCCCGGGGGTTCTGCCCGAGCTCGCGAGCGATCACGAAGAGCTCGTCCCAGATCTCGATCGCTTCCTCGTGCCGGCCGAGCCCGCAGAGTGCCAGGGCCTTGAACCCGCCGCCGCGCAGCAGCGACTCGGCGCTCCGGACATGGGTTGCGAGCTCGCGCGTCTGCGTGGAGAGCTCGGCCGACCGCTCGTAGTCGCCCACCCAGTAGGTGAGATCCGCGTGGAGGTGGAGGTGGTGGCGGAGGCTGAGCGAGCGCTTCCCCGGCACCCACAGCTCGAGCGCGCGGTCGCCGATCTCGAGCGCGCGGCTCACGTCGTCGCCCTTGCCGCGCATCGCGAGGCCCTGGCTCTCCATCGCCAGCACCGCAGCGCGGGCGGTCTCGTCGCCCACTTCGTCGGCGAGCGGCGCCGCTTCCGCGGCGTTCGCAAGGGTCTCCTCGTCACGCTCCGTCCAGAGGAGCGCATGACCGAGCGCGATCAGCGCCTCGAGCCGGTCCTGTCCGGTCAGCTCCGGCAGGAGCTCCTGCAGCTCCTCCGCGGCCCGGGGATAGTCCGCCAGCTCGACGAGCGCGATTCCGCGCAGGAGACGGATCCGCTGCCGCAGCTGGTCGTCCTCGGCGAGCTCGAGCGCCCTCGAGTAGAGGTCGATCACGGCGCCCTGCGCCCAGCTCCGGCGGGCAGCATCCGCCGCCGAGAGGAGATGGGGGATCGCCCGTGCCGGCTCACCGGCCTCGCGCCAGTGGTAGGCGAGGATCGCCGGCAGCGTCTCGCCCGCTCCCTCGAACGTCCCCTCGACATGGCGGGCGACGGCCGCGTGCCGCTCGCGCCGCACCGCACGCGGCAGCGTCGAGTAGGCGACCTCCCGGATCAGCATGTGCTTGAACGTGAACTGGATGTCGCCCGAGAGTTGGCTCGCGGAGTCCCGCCGGATCAGGTCGCGAGCCTCGAGGAGCGCCAGCGGCCCGGCCAGCTCGCCGCCCGGTGAGATCGTCTCGAGCAGCCCGAGCCAGAACGTCTTGCCGATCACGGCCGCGGAGAGGAGCGCTGACCGCGCCTCCTCCGGCAGGGCGTCCATCCGCGCCCCGATCGCCTCGCGGACCGTGACCGGGAGGTCGCCGCCCTCGCCGCGCTCGGCGACGGAGGAGACGAGCTCCTCGAGGAAGAGCGGGTTGCCGCCCGCCACCTCGACCATTCGCGCAACGTCGAACTCGACCGCACCGGCCGACGCAGCCACCTGGAACGCAAGCGCCTCGGCCTGCTCCGCCGATAACGGCTCGAGCGGGATCGTCGTCTGGGCCGCGAGCGCGCTCCCCCAGGTCGGACGTGCGTCGAGCAGCTCGGGGCGAGCGGTCGCGACCAGCATCACCGGCGAGTCGCGAAGGTGCTGGGCGAGGTACTCGAGCAGCGCGATCTCGCTCGACTGGGCCCAGTGGACATCCTCGAAGACGAAGACCGTCGGTCGGACGGATCCCACGCACTCCATGAAACGCCGAGCGGCGAAGAAGAGCAGTTGCGCCTGCGGGACCTGATCCTCCGGCGCCACGCCGAGGAGCAGCGCGAGGTAGCTGAAGATCTCCGCCGCTTCGGACTCGGGGAGGAGCTCGGCGACGCCGTGTTCCAGCTTCTCGCGCGCCACGGGCGGCGAATCCGACTCCAGGATCCCGACCGCCTCGTGCACGAGGCGTGAGAACGCCTGGTAGCCGGCCTGCTCCTCGTACGGCAGGCAGCGGCCGCGCATCATTCGACCGCCGCCGGACTCGACCACCGCCGAGATCTCGTGGCAGAGCCGCGACTTACCGATCCCCGGCGGGCCCAGCACGGTGATCAGATGGGGCCGGCGCTCCGCGAGGCATCTCGACCAGACCGACGACATCAGCTCGACCTCGTACGAGCGGCCGACGAGCGGCCGCACTGCCAGCGGTCGCTCTGCCGGCGCCAGCAGCGGTTCGACGGCGAGCCAGGCATCGACCGGGTCGGCCTTTCCCTTGGCCTCCACGGCCGGAACCGGTTCGTACCTGATCACGTGGCGCGTGGCGCGGTAGGTCTCGTCGCCGACGAGGAGTCGCATGGTCGGCGCCGCGGACTGGAGACGGGCGGCGGTGTTGACGACGTCGCCGATCGCGAGCGTGTCGGCTCCGTCGACCGAGACGACGGCGTCACCGGTGTTCACGGCCGCCCGGGCGGCGAGTCCGAGGCCTTCCTCCCGGTTCAGCAACTCGATCCGCTCGAGCACGCGGAGCCCCGCGCGAACCGCACGCTCGGCGTCGTCGCCGTACGCGACCGGCGCGCCGAACACGGCCACGACAGCGTCGCCGATGAACTTCTCCAGGACACCGCCGTGGTGCTCGATCCGCTCCTTCGCCTCGTCGTGGTAGCGGCGGAGGAGCTCGCGAACGTCCTCCGGGTCAGCCCGGTCGGAGCGCTCGGTGAAGCCGACGAGGTCGACGAAGAGCACCGAGACGAGCCGCCGCTCCTCGCGCAGGGCTGCCGATTCCAGCCGTGTGCCGCAGCTCGAGCAGAACCTCGCCTGCGCAGAGTTCGACGCGCCGCAGTTCGGGCAGGTCGACACGGTGTCCACGGTCGTCACGCTGACAAATCTTGGCCATTCGGTCGCGCCGTGCCAAGCGGAGGGGTCGGCGCCGGCCGCACCGTGCCGGTTTTCCCGGCGGCCACACCGACGGCTGCCAGCGGGACGGTCAGCGCAAGGAGGGCGAGGAGCGGTGGATCCCAGCGCCCAGTCGCGTCGTAGAGCGCACCGAGCAGGAAGGGCCCCGTGGCCGCCATCGTGTAGCCGATCGCCTGCGCCATCCCCGACAGCTCTCCGGCCAGCCGGGAGTCCGGTGCACGGAGGATCATCAGCGTGAGTGCCAGCGCGATCGCGCCGCCCTGGCCGAACGCGAAGAGGAGCACCCACAGGGGCGCGAGGTCCGGCGCGACGACGAGGCCCGCGATCGCGGCCGCCTCCAGGGCCGTCACGGCAACCGCGAGCCCGCGCTGGTCGCGCGCGCGTGTGGCGAGCACTGGCACGGCAAGCGGGCGGGCACACCCCCGACGGCGTAGAGCGCGAGCAGGGTCCCGGCCGGGCCGGCGCGATGGCCGTCCGCCCGCAAGATCGACGGAAGCCACGCCAGGCCGGCGTAGCAGACGAGCGACTGGAGCCCCATGTAGAGCGTCACCTGCCAGGCGCGCACGTCGCCGAGCAGCCGCCGCGCGTCGCCGCCGCCTCCCCGCGCCGTGAGTGACGCCTCGGGCCGAGGACGGCCGGCGCCACCACCACCACCGCCGCCACCGCCGCGGCGGCGGGCACGGCCCAGATCGCAAGTGCGCCCTGCCATCCGAGACTTCGCTCCAGCGGCACCGTCAGCCCGGCGGCAAGGATCCCCGGCCGCGAGGAGGCCGAGCCGCCTAGACGTGCTCGAGCCCGACGTAGTTCTCGGCGAGAGACGCGGCCGCCCGCTCCGAGCTGCAGACGTACGAGAGTTGCGCGAGCTGGAGCTTCACGTCGAACTGGTCGCCGCCCTCGGGGCGATGCAGCATCGAGGTCATGAACCACGAGAAGTGCTCCGCCCGCCAGACGCGGCGCAAGGCATCGACGGAGTAGCGCTCCAGCCCCGACTCGTCGCCGGAGCGGTACCACTCCGCCAGCGCCGCGGCCAGCAGCCGGACGTCGGCCACGGCGAGGTTGAGGCCCTTTGCGCCGGTCGGCGGGACGATGTGCGCGGCGTCTCCGGCGAGATAGATGCGCCCGTGCTGCATCGGCTCCACGACGAAGCTGCGCATGGGCGTCACGCCCTTCTCGACGATCTCGCCGGTATTCAGCGTCCAGCCCTCCAGCCCGAGCCGGTGCTCGAGCTCCTTCCAGACCCGCTGGTCCGACCATGCCGCGAGGTCCTCGTCCGGCGTCACCTGGAGGTAGAGCCGGGTCAGCGACGGCGAGCGCATGCTGTGGAGCGCGAAGCCGCGCTCGTGGTGCGCGTAGATCAGCTCCTCGTTCGAGGGCGGCGCCTCGGCGAGGATCCCGAGCCAGGCGAACGGGTACTCGCGCTCGAACACGGTCAGGACGCCGGCCGGGATGCTGTCCCGGGAGATGCCGTGGAAGCCGTCGCACCCCGCGACGACGTCGCAACGGAGCTCCCGCTCCTCACCCTCGTGCCGGAACCGGATCGCCGGCTCGTCCCGGTCGAGCCCTTCGAGCCGGACGCCGTCGACCTCGAAGAGGAGCGGCCGGCCGGTCTCGAGCCTCGCCGCGATCAGGTCCTTCACGACCTCCTGCTGCCCGTACACGGTGATCCGCCGCCCGCCGGTCAGGGACGGGAAGTCGATCCGGTGGCGCTCCCCGGCGAACTGCAGCTCGATGCCGTCGTGGACGAGCCCCTCGCGCTCGAGCCGCTCCCCCACGCCGATCTGGCGCAGGAGGTCGACCGTCCCCTGCTCGAGCACGCCGGCGCGGACGCGGTGCTCCACGTGTTCGCGGGACCGGTCCTCGAGGACGACCGAGTCGATCCCCTCGAGGTGGAGCAACTGTGCGAGGACGAGCCCGGCGGGACCGGCACCGACGATCCCGACCTGGGTCCGCTCGCCTATCCCCAGACCTCCTCGGCGGTCTCGACGATCAGCCGCAGCTTCGCGATCTGCTCGTCCCGGGAGAGAACGTTGCCCTCGACGGTCGACGAGAAGCCGCACTGCGGCGAGAGGCAGAGCTGGTCCAGCGGGACGTACTGCGAGGCCTCCTCGATCCGGCGCTTGAGCTCGTCCTTGTCCTCGAGCTCGCCGCGCTTCGTCGTCACGAGGCCGAGCACGACCTGCTTCCCCTTCGGGACGAACCGCAACGGCTCGAACGTGCCCGAGCGCTCGTCGTCGTACTCGAGGAAGAAGCCGTCGACCTCCAGGCCGTTGAAGAGCGCCTCGGCGACGAAGTCGTAGCCGCCTTCCGCCGCCCACGAGGAGCGGAAGTTGCCGCGGCACATGTGCGTGGTCACGCTCATCCCCTCGGGGCGCTCAGCGAGCGCCTCGTTGATGTGGCGGATGTAGTGCTCGTGCTGGTGCTTCGAGTCGCCGCCGATCTGCGCGATGTACTCCCGCTGCTTGGGGTCGTTCATGTACGCGAGGCTCGTGTCGTCGAACTGGAGGTAGGTACACCCGAGCTCGCCGAGCCCGCGGATTTCTTCCCGGTAGGCGGCGACGAGGTCGCTCCAGAACCGCTCGATGTCGGGGTAGGCGTCCTCGCTGATCGCGGCCCTGCCGCCGCGGTAGTGGACCATGCTCGGCGACGGGATCGTCAGCTTCGGTGTCGCGCTCGTCGTTAGCGACTGCAGCGTCTCGAATGCCTCACCGAAGATCGTCTTCGAGAGGCCGACGCGGTCGTGGACGCTGAGCGCCGCCGTGGTGAACTCGACGTCGCCCTGCTCGTTGTGGAACGCGACGCGGATCTGCTCGTCGGCCGGGTCGATCCCGTCGAGCTGGTAGATGAAGTCCATGTGCCAGGAGGTGCGGCGGAACTCGCCGTCCGTCGCCGACCGCAGGCCGACGTCCTCCTGCATCCGGACGATCTCCGCGATCGCCTCGTCCTCGACCCCGCGCAGCTGGTTGGCGTCGATCGCTCCGTCGGCGAACTGCCGGCGCGCCTCCAGGAGCTCCGGCGGCCTCAGCAGGCTGCCGACGTGGTCGGCGCGATAAGGCGGCGTGTCCCGCGTACTCATCCTTCCTCCTTCTCGTCTGCCATCACGTCCCTGAAGATCGCGAACGCTCGATTGGCTGCCGGCACGCCGCAGTAGATCGCGCTGTGGAGCAGCACCTCGCCGATCTCCTCGCGGGACAGCCCGTTCCGAAGCGCGGCGCGGATATGCATGGCGAGCTCGTGGTCTCGGCCGAGCGCGACGAGGGCGGTCAGCGTGATCGCGCTCCGCGTGCGGCGGTCGAGGCCTGGGCGCGCCCAGATCTCACCCCAGGCGTAGCGTGTGATCAGGTCCTGGAACGCCTCAGTGTCCGGTGTCGTGTGCTCGATTGCCCCGTCGACGTGCTCGTCGCCGAGGACCTCCCGGCGGATGCGCATTCCCTCGTCGTAGCGGTCGCTCATCCCAGCTCGCTCCGGTACTCGCCCAGCGCCCTGTCGGCGAACGCCTCGGCGGAGCCGAGCTCCAGCCCGAGCCCACTCGCCTCGAGGTTCGCCCGCATCCGGTCGGCATGCACCTCGAGCCCGGTGAGCGCGCGCTTCGCCCCGTCGACGGCGCCGCCCGCATAGCCGAGCGCGCCGACGAGGGCCGGCCACTCCGCGTGCCAGGTGCCGAAGGCCCGCTCGTGCTCCTGGACGAGCGACGCGAGGAGCACGCCCGCCTGCGCCTCTGCCTGGCGCGCGCAAGCGACGGCCAAGAGGCTCCCGACCGGGTTGCGCTTGTGGGGCATCGCCGAGGACACGCCCGGAGCCGCCTCGGCCACCTCGCCCACCTCGTTCTGGCTCAGGAGTCCCACGTCGAGCCCGATCTTGGCACCGGCGCCCGCCGCGAGCGCGAGGGCCGACGCGAGCTCCCCGATCCG
>DATLQK010000054.1:0-38363 GCA_035535195.1 Gaiellaceae bacterium
CCGCGATCGCCATCACGTCGATCAGGACGATGTGCTTCAAGCCGAGGCTGTAGGCGGCCTGCAGCGCGAGGAACCCGGCCATCAGCGCGAGGGCGCTCCAGCCGAACCGGGCGGCGATCGCGATCGCGACGATCGCGAGCATCGCCGAGACCTTGAGCGCGCGGTCGGTCCGGAACGCGCCGCTCGCGACGGAGCGGTACCGCTTGACGGGGTGGAGCCGGTCCTGCTCCGCGTCCCGTACGTCGTTGAAGAGATACGCCGCGCTCGAAGCGGCGCAGTAGGCGACGAAGATCGCGATCGCCTGCGCCCAGCGTTTCGGGTCGCTGAACTCCGCGGCGAAGAGCAGGCCGGCGAAGACGAGCAGGTTCTTCGTCCACTGCCGCGGACGAAGCGCGGCGAGGATCCCCTCCGACGGCTCGGCCGCGACCGGCGCCGCGCGCGCCGCTGGCTCAGCGTCTCCCATCGACGGGAGTTTGCGGGAGAACGAGCGTGAACGTCGTTCCCTGGCCCGGCGTCGAGTCGAGCAGGATGCGGCCGCCGTGCGCGGAGGCGAGCTCCCGCGCGATCGCCAGGCCGAGCCCCGTGCCGCCCCCGTCGCGGGAGAAGAACGGCCGGAAGATCCGGTCCTGCTCATCCTTCGGGATGCCGGGGCCGGAGTCCTCGACCGCGACCGACACGTCACCGTTCTCCTGCTCCAGTGCCAGCTCCACCCGCCCGCCGTCGGGCGTCCAGCGAAAGGCGTTCGAGAGCAGGTTGGAGATGATCTGGAGCACGCGGTCGCCGTCGGCCACGATCACGGGCCGCGCCTTGATCTCGCTCGTGTAGTCGATCCCGCGCTGGCGCGCCTGCTCGGCGAAGCTGGTGTACGCCTGCTCGAGCAGCCTGCCCATGTCGACCTCCTCGTTGCGGAGCGTGAACCGCCGCGTGTCGAGCTTGGCCAGGTCGAGCACGTCGCCGACGAGGCGCTCGAGCCGCGCCGCCTCGGCGGCGATCACGTCCATGGACGCGGCGCGCGAGGCCGGGTCCTCCGCGACGCCTTCGCGCAGAGCGTCGACATGGCCGCGGATCGCCGTCAGCGGGGTCCGCAGCTCGTGCGAGACCGTCATCAGGAAGTTCCGCTCGAGCTCGTCCGCCTCCTGAAGGCGCTCGGCCATCTGCCCGAACCGGGAAGCGAGGTGGCCGATCTCGTCGCGGCTCCGCACGACGGGCACCTGCACGTCGTAGTGGCCCTCGGCGATCTCGTCCGCAGCGTCGGCGAGCGCCTCGACCGGCTTCGTGATTCGGCGGCTCAGGTACCAGCCGAGCGCGCCGGCGACCAGGAGGCCGACGAGGCCGGCGAGCGCGAGGCGCCGGATCAGCGTCAGCCAGCGCTCGCGCAGCTCGGCGGTCGGCTTGGCGACGATCAGCGTCCCGAAGTACGGCTCGCGGTTTCCCAGACGCAGCGGCGCCGAGACGGCCAGGAACCTGCGACGTGCGTCGGGCGGCGTGAACTCGAAGGTGCGCACCTGCCCGTCCCGCCACTGGACGACGTCCGCGGGTAGGGGACGCAGCCCGGAGTGCTGGCCGAAGAAGACACGCGTGCCCGCGTAGTAGAGCCTGCTTCCGCTCGACTCCTCGAGGCGCTTGGTCGCGAGGGGCACCGGTTCGCGTCCCTCCGGCGCCTCCGCGACACGCTTCGCCTGCAGCGCGTAGAGGCTCGTCAGGCCGCGCGCCTCACGGCGCAGCTCGGCCCGCAAGCGGTCCTGCGTGTAGTCCTGGAACAGGCCGATCGAGATGACCGTCGAGACGATGCCGGCCAACGTGGCGCCTGCCAGGAAGAGGGCCGGCAGGCGAAAGCGGAGCGACATTCGAGGCTCTTTCTAGGCGCTGACCGTGTCCTTCGACGCGTCCTTCGCGGGCGCGGCCTTGTAGCCCACGCCCCACACGGTGACGATCGGGGACGCGTCCCCGAGCTTCCGCCGCAGCTGGCGGATGTGGACGTCCACCGTCCGCGTGTCGCCGGCGAACGTGTAGCCCCACACGCGCTCGAGCAGCTGGTCCCGGGTCAGCACGAGACCGTTGTGGTCGAGCAGCTCCCAGAGCAGGTCGAACTCCTTGGGCGCCAGCTGGACGTCCTCACCGTCCACCTGCACCTCCCGCCGGCCGGCGTCGACGAGCAACGAGCCGTGGCGGATCTGCGTCGTCTTCTGCTCGCGCCGCTCGGGCGCCGCCCGACGGAGGATCGACTTGACGCGTGCGACGAGCTCGCGCGGGTTGAACGGCTTCGTCAAGTAGTCGTCCGCGCCCACCTCGAGCCCCACGATCTTGTCCACGTCCTCGTCCCGGGCGGTCAGCATCAGGATCGGGACGTCGGAGCGCTGGCGGACGCGCCGGCAGACCTCGATCCCGTCGATGTCCGGGAGCATCAGGTCGAGGACGATCAGCGACGGCGAGCCGTTCTCGGCCTTGGTCAGCGCATCGCGGCCGTTCGGCGCCACCTGGACGTCGTAGCCGGCGTTACGCAGGTACATGGCGACGAACGAGGCGATCGACGCCTCGTCTTCGACGACCAGCACCGTCTGCGCGTCAGCTCCTGCCATCCGCGCTTCTCAGGATGCCAGGACCCCCGGTTAGCCGCGTACGGGCGCGGCTTGCGGAGGAGGCGGCGAGGGGGCGCGCAGCTCGATGCGCGTCCTGTCGTCCGGCAACGACTTGTAGGCCTCGCCGTTCAGCGAGTACGTCCCGTCGAAGAAGATCCCGGCGCTCGGGTTGCCGATCCCGTCAATAAAGGCCTCGCCCCGGCCGACCGCCGAGAAGTTGAGCCCCTTGCCGTTCAGCTTGACCGTGACGCGCCGGTCGTCGGCGACGCGGAACCGGATGTTCGCGCCGGTGTAGACCGTCCCCTGCGCGGAGAAATTGCGCGACTCCCAGCCCCGCACCACCGCCGTCGTCGTCCCGGTCGACGTGCTGACGGTGATCTTGCCGCGGTTGAGGCGGCCGATCAGGCTGCCGCGAACTTTGAGCGTGAGCTGTCCGCGCCCGTCGCGTACCGTCAGCGTTCCGTCCTCCATCGGACCGCGCGCGGCGGCGGCCGCGGTCGCCGCGACGAGCGTGGCAAGGCTGAGGCAGACGAGGACGACCTTGGACGGGCTCACAGAGGAAGTATCGCCAGCCAGGGTATGACTTCGTTGAGTGATTTGTAAGGAATGGGTTTAGTTGAGCGAGATCGCCGACTTCGGGGCGATCGTCCTGATCGTCGCCGGCGGTCTGCTCCTCGCCGTCATTGCAACGCGGCTGAACGAGCGCCTTCCGGTGCCCGAGCCGGGGATCTTCCTCGTCCTCGCCGCCCTCGCCTCCGAGGCGTTTCCGGGCCTCGCAGACCGTCTCAGCACGAAAGAGGTGGAGCGAATCGGAGTTGTAGCCATCATCGTGATCCTTTTCAACGGGGGAACTCTGGTCGGCTGGCGGCGCTTCCGGGTCGCGGCAGTGCCGATCTTCACGCTCGGCGTGCTCGGGACGTTCGCGACAGCGGGCGTGATCGCGGTCGCCGCGCACGTGCTGTTCGACTTCTCCTGGATCACCGCAGGCATCCTCGGCGCGGCGCTGTCGCCAACCGACCCGGCCGTGATGTTCTCCGTGCTCGGGAACAAGGAGATCCGCGGCCGCGCCGGGACGATTCTCGAGGGCGAGTCAGGCATGAACGACCCCGTGGGGATCGCCCTCATGATCGGCATGCTCGAGCTCGCCAAGGACGCCGACGCGTCGTTCTGGATCGTCGTCGAGGAGTTCGCGCAGGAGATGGCGCTCGGCCTCGTGTTCGGCCTGCTGGGCGCCGCTGCGCTCCGACCCTTGCTCCGGTTCTCGCTGCCGAACAACGGCCTGTACCCGATTCGCACCCTCGCGGCCGCCGGCGTGATCTACGGCGCGGCCTCGGTGGCGAACGGCTCGGGCTTCCTCGCCGTCTTCATCGCCGGGATCCTCCTGGCCAACGCCGACGTCCCGATGCGTGACGAGATCATCAGCTTCCATACCTCGCTCGCCAGCCTCGCCGAGGTCGTCGTCTTCGCCGCCCTGGGCCTGACGGTCGACATCACGGACCTGCTGACCAGCGCGCGGCTGGCCGAGGGGCTGGTGCTCGCGCTCGTGCTGGCGCTGATCGCCCGGCCGCTCGCCGTCGGCCCACTGCTCCTTCCGATGCACCTGCGCCGCAACGAGCGCCTGTTCGTGATCTGGTGCGGCCTGCGCGGTGCCGTGCCGATCCTCCTCGCGACGTTCGCGCTGCTCGAGGCGGCCGACGAGGCGGCCCGGATCTACGACATCGTCTTCGTCGTCGTCGCCTTCTCCGTGCTCGTGCAGGGCTCGACCGTGCCGTTCGTCGCCCGAAGGCTTGCGATCCCTATGCGGCGTAGCTGAAGAAGCCCTCGCCGCTCTTGCGGCCGAGCTTGCCCTCCCTCTGCATCTGGACGAGGCGCTCCGGCGGCGCCATCCGCTCCTCGCCGAGCGCCGAGTGGAGCGCCTCGGACGCGTGGACGTGGATGTCGATCCCGACGAGGTCGAGCAGCGCGCACGGCCCCATCGGCCAGCCGGCGCCGTTGGTCATCGCCTTGTCGAGATCCTCGGGCGAGACGCCCGCCTCGTCCAGCACGCGCACGCAGTCGTTCAGCAGCGGGATCAGGATCCGGTTGACGATGAAGCCGGGCGTGTCGTTGCAGCGCACCGGCTGCTTGCCCGCGCCCTCGGCCCACGCGTACGCCGAGTCCACCGCCCCGTCGGAGCTCGCCTCGGTGCGGACGATCTCGACGAGCGGCAGGACGGGAGCCGGGTTGAAGAAGTGCATCCCGATCACCCGGTCCGGCCGTTCGAGCCCCTCGGCGATCCTGGTCACCGAGAGCGCGGAGGTGTTCGTCGCGAGGATGGTGTCGGGCCCGGTGATCCGCTCGAGCTCGGCGAAGAGCTCCCGCTTCGGCTCGACCTCCTCCACGATCGCCTCGATCACGAGGTCGCACCCGGCCAGGGCCTCGAGGTCGGTCGTCACGGTGAGCCGGCCGAGCGCCGCGGCCTTCTCCTCGGCCGACATCCGCCCCTTCTCGACGGCCCGGCCGAGGTAGTGGTCGACCGTCGAGCGGGCGCGCTCGTTCAGCTCGTCCGAGACCTCGCGGCCGACGGTCTCGTGCCCCGACTGCACGCTCACCTGGGCGATCCCGGCGCCCATCGTCCCGAGTCCCACCACGCCGACACGACGAATCTCCACGGCGCGGGAGCCTACTGGCCCCGGAGGAGGGGCAGCCCTGCGGCCTCCGAACGCGCCCCGGCCCCCGGCGCAAACGGGAAGAACGCTCCGCTCCCACCCGTCTAGAACGAATGGTGCGCAGACGGATCATCTTGGGACTGGCCCTGGCGGGCCTCGTCGTTCTCGCCCTCGCGGGTGCGGCGATGCAGCTCGCGCGCGGAGAGCGGCCGGTCTTGCTGGCGACCTAAGCGGCGGGTCGACAGCACTAGCGGGGCCCCCTGTGCGGCCCAGGGGGCCCGTTCTAGGTGCGCGCCGCCTCCTCGATCAGCCGGCGGGCCGCGTCGAACTGCTCGTTCGTCAGGCGGATGTGCGAGTGGCGCCAGAGCGACTGGGGGAAGATCCCCGCCTCCTCCGCCGCCGGAGCGTCGTGGAGGTCGACGACGGCGACGAGCGCGCGGACCGGGAAGCGCCATGCCCACCGCACCTTCTCCGGGTCGTGCTCGAGCACGCCCCTGATCTCCGCCACGGCGAAGACCGCCTGCCAGACCGCGGCGTACAGGATCGCGAGCTCGCCTGGCTGCACCGCGGGCCGCCGGGACGACGAGTGCGCCACGATCTCCGCCGGAGCGACCGGAGCGGACAACGGCCGATCACCGCGTCCGCGGACGAGCAGCCAGCGCGTCAGAGACGCTCGACGACGCCTGCAATCGCCTGGCCGAAGCCGATGCACATACAGGCGATCCCGTAGCGCTCGTTCCGGCGCTCCAGCTCCCCGAGCAGCGTCGCCGTCACCCGGGCGCCGGTCGCACCGAGGGGATGCCCGAGGGAGATCCCGCCACCGTTCGGGTTCACGTCCGCCCACCTGTCCTCGAGCCCCGTGTCGTGCATGAACTGGAGCACGACCGAGGCGAACGCCTCGTTGACCTCGACGACCGCGATGTCGTCCCAGGTCAGCCGGGCCCGCTCGAGCGCTCTCCGGCAGGCCTCCGGGTTCCCGTGGAGCATCCGGTAGGGGTCGACGCCCGAAAGCCCGAAGGAGACGAACCTCGCGCGCGGCTCGAGCTCGAGCCTCGAGGCCGCGGCCTGGGAGGTGATCAGCACCGCGGCGGCGCCGTCGCAGATCTGGCTCGAGTTGCCGGCCGTCACAGTCCCCTCCGGCAGGAAGGCCGGCGAGAGCGCCGCGAGCTTCGCCGCCGAGGTGTCGCGCCGCGGGGTCTCGTCCACGCCGACGAGCGCGCCGACGTGCGGGTTCGTCACCTCCACCGGGACGATCTCGCGCTCGAAGCGGCCCTCGTCGATCGCGGCGATCGCACGGCGATGCGACTCGAGCGAGTACGCGTCGAGCTGCTCGCGAGAGAGCCCCCACTCCTCGGCGATCACCTCGGCGGAGATCCCCTGGGGGACGATCTGCCAGCGGTCGGTGAGGAGCGTGGAGAGATCGCCGCCGTTCGACCCCATCGGCACGCGCGACATCATCTCGACGCCGGCCGAGACGACGACGTCGAGCTGCCCCGACCAGATCGCCGCGGCGGCATTGAAGTTCGTCTGCATCGAGGACCCGCACTGGCGGTCGACGGTGGTGCCGCAGACGGTCTCCGGCCACCCGGCGACGAGCGGCGCCATGCGGCCGATGTTCCAGCCCTGCTCGCCGATCTGCGTCACGCAGCCCATCTGGACGTCCTCGACCTCCGCCGGGTCGAGGTCGTTGCGCTCGACGAGGCCGTTCAGCACCTGGGCGGCGAGCTCGTCGCCGCGGATCTTCGAGAGCGCGCCGTCGCGCCTCCCGATCGGGCTGCGGGCGGCGTCGACGATCAGCGCGTCAGGCATTCGAGACAGCGTACAACCGCCATTCGCCCGCGACGCCTTTCAGCTCGTGCGTTCCGCGCTCCACGAATTCGAGGCCCGAACCCGCGACGAGATCCTTCACTGTGCTCGAGACGAGCAGCTCGCCGGGCCGAGCGAGCGCCGCCACACGGGCGCCGGTGTGGACGGCGATGCCGGCGACCGTCTCGCCGGCAAATTCGACCTCACCGGTGTGCAGGCCGGCCCTCACCTCCAGCCCGAGCTCGTCCACCGCCTGCTGAATCGCCCGTCCGCAGCGGACGGCGCGCGCGGGGCCGTCGAACGTGGCGAGGAAGCCGTCTCCTGCCGTGTCCACCTCTCGTCCGCGGAACCGTTCGAGTTCCCGCCGCACGATTCGGTGGTGCTGCTCGAGCACCTCTCGCCAACGGCGGTCGCCAAGCTGCGAGGCTCGTTCGGTCGAACCGACGATGTCGGTGAACAGCACGGTCGCGAGCACGCGGTCGCTCGCCGGGGCAGGACGGCTCCCGGTGAGAAACTCCTCGACCTCGTCCGCAAGCTCGTCGACGTCGCCCGCCCAGATCAGGTGCTCGTCGCCGGGAAGCTCCACGAGCTTCGCACCGGGGATCTGCTCGGCGATCCAGCGCGCCTCGTCGAGCTTGACATCGATGTCGCCCACGCGCTGGAGCACTAGGGTCGGAACGGCGATCGTGGGCAACGCCGGGCGGACGTCGATCTCGCTGTTCATCCGCAGGAGGGCGACCGCGGCGCCGGGGCTGGCGCTGCGGCGGAAGTACGCGACCGCGCGCCGGCGAAACGCCTCGTCCGCACTCGGCGCCAGGGCAGAGATGTCCATTCCACCACCCCACGTCCGTTCCGTCGCCTCGATCTCGGCGGTCCGTGCCTGGGGCGTCGGCGCCCACGGATAGTCCGGGCTCCAGAGGCGCTTGGCGTAGATCGCGTGTGTGACCAGGGCATGTGTCCGATCCGGGTAGGTCGCCGCGAAGAGGACGCTCATCAGGCCGCCTTCCGACGAGCCGAAGAGCGCTGCCCGTTCGGAGCCTGCGGCGTCCATGACCGCTCGAACGTCATCCATCCGCTGCTCCAGCGTCGGCAGGCGCTCGAGGGCGACGGGATCGGACATCCCCGTGCCGCGCTTGTCGAACAGGATCAGCCGCGCGAACGAGGCGAGCCGGCCAAGGAGCCGTGCGTGAGCCGGCTCCTCCCACATCAGCTCGATGTTCGAGATCCAGCCGGGCACGTAGACCAGATCGAACGGCCCCTCGCCGGTGACCTGGTAGGCGATGTTGACGTCACCGCTCTTCGCGTAGCGCGTCTCGGGCGGCATCTCAGGCCTGCGAGACGGCGTAGAGGCGCCACTCGCCCGGAACGCCCTTCAGCTCGCGCGCGCCGCGGTCCTCGAACTCGATCCCCGACCCGGCGACGAGGTCTTTGACCGTCCCGGAGACGAGCAACTCGCCGGCTCCGGCGGTCGACGAGACCCGCGCCCCGACGTTCATGGCGATCCCCGCGAGCTTGCCGTCGACCCGGCGGCACTCGCCCGTGTGAATGCCTGCGCGGAGCTCGAGGCCGACCGGACGCATCTGGTCGAGGATCGCACGGGCGCACAGGATCGCGCGGACCGGCCCCTCGAAGCGCGCCAGGAAGCCGTCGCCCGCGGTGTCGAGCTCGACGCCCCCGAAGCGCTCGAGCTCCCTTCGCACGACGGCGTTGTGCCGCCCGAGCAGGTCGCGCCAGGCGTCGTCTCCCAGCTCCGCCGCCCGCTGCGTCGATCCGACGACGTCGGTGAAGAGCACGGTGGCGAGCACGGTGTCCGGGTTGTGGTGCAGCGGCGCTCCGGCGAGGAACGCCTCGATCGCTTCGACCGGGTAGTCGTTCTCCTGCATCGCTCCCCCGTCGCCCGGGACGGCCACGAACTCGCAGTCCGGGATCCCAGCGGCAACGCGCTCGGCCTCGTCGCGGAGGCGCTCCTTGGCGATCACGAGCGTCGGAACGCGGATCGCCGGCATCACGTCGGTCATGTCCAGGTCGAGGAACGACAGGAACACGAGGTCATCCGGGCCTTCGCCGAGCTCCTGGTAGGCGATCGCCACGTCACCGCTCCAGGCGTACTTGACGTCTGGGACGTTCACTTCCGTATCCTCGCGTGACTCAGGCGCGGACGGCGTAGAGCCTCCATTCGCCCGGGACGCCCTTCAGCTCGTGGACGCCGCGATCCTCGAACTCGAAGCCGGAGCCGGCGACGAGATCCTTCACGGTGCCGGAGACGAGCACCTCGCCGGGCGCCGCCGCACTGGCGACGCGGGCGCCGACCGGTACCGCGATCCCGGTCAGCTTGCCGTCGTGGCGCTCGCACTCTCCGGTATGGAGCCCGACCCGAAGCTCCAGACCCAACGCCCGCACGTCCTCCACCACCGCACGTGCACACTCGATCGCGCGGCCCGGCCCGTCGAACGAGGCGAAGAAGCCGTCGCCGGCCGTGTCGATCTCCTCGCCCCGGAACTGCGTCAGACGGCTGCGGACGACCCAGTGATGGCGGTCGAGCAGATGACGCCATGCGCGATCCCCGAGCTGCGACGCCCGCTCGGTCGAGCCGACGATGTCCGTGAAGAGGACCGTGGCGAGGACGCGGTCGCCGGGAGCCACGGACGGCTCGACGGCGGCGAGCTTCCGCGTCTCGCGCATCGCGATCTCCTGGGCGTCGTCGTCCACCCAGTGATAGATGCTCCGCAGGGTCCCCGGGAGCTCGACCAGCCTCGCGCCGGGGATGCGCTCCGCGAAGTACCGGCCCGGGCCTCGCTCCGACTCGCTCGAGAGCACGACGGTCGGGACGCGGACCGAGGGCAGGACGTCGCTCACGTCGGACTCTCTCACCATCTGGAAGAAGGCGAGCGCCGACCCGGGGCTCAAGCCGCGCCGCATGTGCGCGAGAAACCACGTCCGGAACTGGGGATCGTTCTGCTGAGCCGGAGCCCATTCGGCGAGCTGACGCTCGAGGAAATCCGTCCGTCCCCAGCCCTCGCCTACCGCATCGAGCCACGAGCTCCACTCCTCGTCGGACAGCGCCCACGGGTAGTCCGGGGTCCGCCGCCCCTTCGCCGTCGGATCGAACAGGACGAGCCCGGCGGTGCGGTCCGGATACGTCGCGGCGAAGAGCGTGGCGAGGCGGGCACCCTCTTGCGCCGTCCACAGGATTGCCTGCGCAGACTCGACGTCGTCCATGACCGCCCGGAGGTCGTCCATTCGGGTCTCCAGCGTCGGAACGTCACGAACGCGGTCGGAGAGCCCCGTGCCGCGCTTGTCGATCAGCGTCACCCGGGCGAATGAGGCCAGGTCCTCGACGAATCGCGTCATCAGCGGCTGCTCCCACACTGAGAGCAGGTCGCCGGCGAAGCCCCGTGCGAACACGACGTCGACCGAGCCCGTGCCGAGGGTCTGGTAGGCGATCGCGACCTCACCGCTGCGCGCGTACTGCACATCCGGGATCTGCATCGGATCACCAGTCTCCTAGACTCCTTGTGTGGCGACAACGGCAACCGAAAAGCGGCTGCTCGTGGCCGGCGAGTGGCTCGAAACAGGCCACTGGCAGGAGGTCCGGTCGCCCTACTCAGGCGACGTGGTCGCCCGGGTCGCGAAGGCCGGCGCCGACGAGACGCGACGCGCGATCGAGGCCGCGGAGCAGGCGATGCGAGAGCCGCTTCCGCGGCACAAGCGCGCGGAGATCCTCGTCAAGGTCGCGGGAGCCCTCGGCCGGCGGCACGAGGAGGTCGCCCGGCTCATCTCCGACGAGGCCGGCAAGCCGATGAAGGCCGCGAAGGTCGAGGCTGCCCGAGCGATGTCCACCTACACCTTCGCCGCGGTCGAGGCCCGGAAGCTCACCGGCGAGACGGTGCCCATGGATGCCTCGCAGGCCGGCGAGGGGAAGCTGGCGCTGACGCTGCGGGAACCTGCCGGCGTCGTCGGCGCGATCAGCCCCTTCAACTTCCCGCTCAACCTCGTCGCGCACAAGATCGCGCCGGCGCTGGCGGCTGGCTGCGCCGTGGTCCTGAAGCCGGCGAGCCAGACACCGCTCTCCGCGCTCCTTCTGGCCGAGCTCGAGACCGAGGCGGGGCTCCCACCCGGGTGGCTGAACGTGCTCGTCGGGCCGTCGTCCGAGATCGGCGACGTGCTCGTGGAGGACGAGCGTGTGAAGGTGCTGACCTTCACGGGCTCGAGCGGCGTCGGCTGGGGCCTCCGCGAGCGCGCGCCGAGGAAGAAGGTCAACCTCGAGCTCGGCAACTCGACGCCGCTGATCGTCGAGGGCGACGCCGACCTCGAGGCGGCCGCCTCCGCGACGGCGACGCACGGCTTCTCCTTCGCCGGGCAGAGCTGCATCTCGATCCAGCGCGTCTACGTGGAGCGCGGCTCGTACGACGACTTCGTCGGCCGGCTGGTGCCGAAGGTCGAGCAGCTCGTGCTCGGCGACCCCGCCGACGAGGAGACCGACGTCGGGCCGGTGATCGACGCCGACGCGCGCGACCGCATTCTCGAGTGGCTCGAGGAGGCCCGCCGCGCGGGCGCCGAGATACTCACCGGCGGCGAGCTCGAGGGCGAGCTGATCAAGCCGACGGTGGTGGCGAACGCGAGCCCCGAGCTGAAGGTCTCGTGCGAGGAGGTCTTCGGGCCCGTCGTCGTCGTCAACCCGTACGACACACTCGAGGAGGCGATCGAGCTCGCGAACGGCACCCGTTACGGGCTCCAGGCCGGGATCTTCACCTCCAGCCTCGACAGCGCCTTCGAGGCCGCCCAGAAGCTCGAGTTCGGCGGCGTCACGGTCAACGAGGCACCGACCTTCCGGGCCGACCAGATGCCGTACGGCGGCGTCAAGGACTCCGGCAACACACGCGAGGGCCCCGCGTACGCCGTGCGGGAGTTCACGGAGCCGCGCCTCGTCGTCATCGACCTCTAGACCCGTCGGCCGCCGGGCGGTCGAGACAGGTCCGTAGGACCAGCTACATTCGGACGCTGATGCCTGGTCTGTGGCCGTTCGGCCGGAGACGCCGAGCGCGCTCCGCCGAAGGAGAGGCGCCTCGGCGCTCGATGCACCCGAACGCGCTCAAGCGCGAGCGGCGTGCGTTGCTGCGCGAGCGCGAAGACCGGATCCGAGACCTCGGCGGGCTCGTCTTCGAGATGTTCAGGCGCGACCGCTTCCGCGTCGAGCTCGTGACCGAGCGCTGTGCCGACCTGCTGGCGCTCGAGGAGCGCCTCGAGGAGACCGACTCGCTCCTCGCCGCCGCCTCGCAGCGGGGAGGCCCACGCTGCGCCTGCGGCGCGCCGCTCGCCTGGAACTCGCACTTCTGCGGCAACTGCGGCCGCCCCGTCGGGCCGCAGCCGGTCGTCGCCTGCGCCCGGTGCGGCTCCCCGCTGCCGGCCGACGCGCGCTTCTGCGGGAGCTGCGGCAGCGCCGTCGAGCTCCCACGCGACCTGCCCGAGGACACCCAGGCGGACCCGGCGCCGAAGGAACCGGCCGAGGTCTAGATGGCGGAGACGCCGGAGCCGCAGACGCGGTGTCCGCGCTGCGGCACCGCCGCCGAGCCGCTGCAGGAGTACTGCCTCGAGTGCGGCCTGCGGCTCCGCAGGCCCGGCCTCGTCCCGGCGCTGGCCTCCGGCTGGCAGCGGCGCGTCCGCTGGTATCCCGGCGACTGGATCTGGCCGTCGCTCCTCGCGCTCGTGGCGGCGATCCTCGCGGGCTCCGCTGCCATCCTCTGGACGCGGGAAGCGGAGAGCGCGCCCCGCGAGACGCTCGTCGGCGACACCTCGCCGCTCCCGACGCTGTCGGCGACCGAGGAGACCGCGCCGACCCAGACCACGCCCACGGTCCCGACCGCGCCAACTCGCACGACGGCGACCACGCCGCAGCCGCAACGCACGAAAGCGCTGGTCGCGTGGCCGCAGGGCCGGAGCAGCTGGACGCTCGTCGTCGCCTCCCTCCCGGCCTCGGCCGGGCGGAAGGCCGCCGTCGCCAAGGCGCGACAGGCCCTGAACGCCGGCCTGACGCAGGTCGGCGTGCTCGACTCGTCGGAGTACGCGAGCCTGCATCCCGGCTACTTCGTCGTCTTCAGCGGAAACTACGACTCGCTGAGCGAGGCGCAGGACGCGGCCTCGCGCGCGGCGCAGAAGGGCTACGGCAACGTCTACGCGCGCCGCATCGCCTCCTGAATCCGGCCAGTAGACTCGCCGGCGTGGCCGAGGCGCCGCTCGAAGAGTCCGGCTCAGGCCTTGCACCGGTCGACGAGGGCTGGTTCGTCGTCAACGTGGGGGACGCGATGTGGCTGACCTCCGAGGAAGGGTCCCTGCCCCCGAGCGGCTCGGAATGCCGTTTCGAGACCCCGATGGCCGAGTTCGAGCAGTTCGGAATCGGGCTCCATGTCCTGCCGCCGGGCCAGCCGAACGGCCTCTACCACGCCGAGAACCAGCAGGAGTCCTTCCTCGTCCTCTCCGGCGAGTGCAGTCTCCTCGTCGAAGGCGAGGAGCGGCTCCTCCGGCAGTGGGACTTCTTCCACTCGCCGGCCGGGACCGAGCACATCTTCGTCGGCGTCGGCGACGAGCCGTGCGGAGATCCTGATGGCAGGGGCGCGGTCGGGGAACTGGCAGGTCCGATACCCGGTGTCGGAACTCGCCGCGCGGTACGGCGCGAGCGCCGCCGAGGAGACGTCCGGCCCCCAGCAGGCGTACGCGGGGTTCGAGCCCTCGCGGCGGGAGCGGCCCTCGTACTGGGACCGGCTCCCCTGGTCTAGACGCTAAGCCGCTTCGGCCGAGGTCTCGAGGTGCTGGTGCGACGGGCAGTAGTCGCGCTCGGGCAGCGGCGTGCGCTGGCACGGCTTGCCCTTCCGTGTCGTCGCCCGGCAGCGTGGGGCGCCGCCGTCGAAGGCGCCGGCCTCGATCTGCTCGGTGATGAAGGCCACGGCGGCTCCGACACCCTCCTCGACGACCCAGGCGACCTGCGCCTGGGCGCGGATCGGGAAGTAGCGCCGGATGTCCTGGAAGAGCGCCCGGTCAGGCTTCGAGAAGTAGAGCGGGTCCTTCGCCAGCCGCTCCATCGTGTCCTCGCATGCCGCAAGCACCTCCCGCCGGTACTCGGCCTGGGTATCGGCCGGGACATACGGGTCGATGAGGTCTTTGATCGAGCGATAAATCGCCCGTGAGTATTGATACATACGGTTCTGAATCGCGAGCTTCTGAGCTTCCATGGTTATGTAGCAGCTCCTCGATTAAGCGGCGGCGAACGTCTGTTAGGAACGGATAAACGTCTCCCGGAGCGATGGCGCCTCGTGAGCATAACGCGTCTCGAGATGTGTCACAAAGTCGGGTCCGCAGTTGCCTTGAACGACAACGATCGACGATTCGACAGAATACCGCGGCCGCCCCATGTCACACGACACCGACAAGCTCATCCGGCAGCTCTCGCTCGTGGCCTTCCTGATGGCCGAGCGCCGCCCGCTCACCGCGCGGGACGTGAAGGGCAACGTCGAGGGCTACTCCGAGATGTCCGACGAGGCCTTCGCGAGACGGTTCTACTCCGACCGTGCGGAACTGCTCGCCCTCGGCGTCCCGCTCGACTCGCAGCGCGACGAGTTCACCGGGGAGGAGCTCTACACGCTCCGCTCCGAGCGGTACTTCCTCCGCGAGCTGACCCTCGAGGACGAGGAGCTCGCTGCGCTTCAGACGGGGCTGTTCATGCTCGAAGGCACCTTCGCGTACGCCGAGCCGCTGCGGCTGGCGCTCCAGAACCTCGCCCTGGGTCGCCCGGGCTTCGAGCAGCCGCCGACCGAGACCGCTGACCGCGTGGAGATCCGCGAGGTGGACTACTCGCCGGAGACGCCCGGGCGCCTGGCGAAGCTCGAGAGCGCGATCTCGAAGCAGCGGACGGTGAAGTTCGGCTACCGGGCGATCTCGCGCGACGAGGAGAAGGAGCGGACGATCGATCCATACGCGCTGCTGCTCGACGGCGGTCGCTGGTACGTGATCGGCCGGGACCACGATCGCGACGCGATCAGGACCTTCCGCGTCTCGCGGATCAGGGGCGAGATCCGCCTCGCGACGCGTCGAGAGCGCGACTTCCGGCTACCGGAGGACTTCGACGTCGAGTCGTACCGGAATCGCGCGAACTGGCAGATCGGGGACATCGAGGGTGAGGCGCGGGTCGAGGTCGCCGGAGACACGGCCTGGTGGGTCGAGCGCGTCTACGGCAAGGCCGGCAAGTTCAAGGGCGGCGTCTTCGTCACGCCGTACGCGAGCCTTGGCGCCGTCGCGCGGTGGATCCTGAAGCAGGACGGCCGCGCCGTGCCCCAAGCGCCGGCCGAGCTGCGCCGCACCGTGAAGGCCGCCCTGCAGAGCGTGCGTGAGCGCCACGAGGGCGCTCAGCCGAAGCTCGCGGCCGAGGCGGCGCGCGAGGAGATCGGTGCTCCGGAGCGGCCCGGGTCGCCGGTGGCCCCGGAGCGCTTCGGCGTCCTCCAAGCGCTGCTCGCCTATCTCCTCGACGCCTGTGGCGACGAAACGGAGGCGGAGATCCCGGCGCGGGATCTGCTCGACCGCTTCCGGATCCCGCCGGAATCGCTCGAGGAGCACCTCTCCCTGCTGAACCTGGTCAACTTCGGCGGCGGGTGCTACGCCGTCTACGCCGAGCTGCGCGGCGACCGCGTCCACGTGGACAAGGAGCTCTTCGGCGATACCTTCCGCGCCCCCCCGCGGCTGACACCGTTGGAGGCCCGTGCGATCCGCCTGGCGCTCGAGTTCGTCGGCCCGATGATCGCCGCCGATGCGCACACGCCGCTCGAGCGGGTACGCCGAAAGCTCGAGGAGACCTTCGGGGAGTTCGAGCTGCCGCAGACGCCCGAGCCGGACGTTCCACGCGCGGAGGAGGATTTCGTCTCGACCTTCAGCGACGCCATCCGCGATCGCAAGCTCGTCGCGATCGAGTACCAGAAGGAGGGCGAGAAGGAGCCGACGACACGCCTGATCGAGCCGTACCAGCTGGAGCGCGAGCTGCCGTACTGGTACGTCCACGCCTACGACCGCTCGAGCGACGCCTCGCGCAGCTTCCGGCTCGACCGGATCCGGAGCGCGAAGAAGCAGCGCGAGCGGTTCGAGCGGCGGCCGGAGTTCGACCCACAGCGCTTCGGGGGCACACAGACGGTCCGCATCTGGTACTCGCCCGAGGTCGCCCGCTGGGAGGTCGAGCGCGGCGCGACGCCGCTTGCCGACGGCTCTGCCGTGCGTGAAACCCCGGCGGGCGAGGACTGGCTGATCGGCGAGATCCTCTCGTTCCGCGGGGAGGCCGTGGTGCTCGAGCCGGCGGAGTTCCGCAAGAGCGTCGCCACCCGCGCGAAGGAGCTTGCACGCGAGCTCAACGTTTCGCGCGTGGCGGCGGCCGCCTCCAGCTAGGCCTCCCGTCAGAGAGGCAGCGAGAGCGAGAAGGTCGCGCCGTGTTCGGGGTGCGAGCGGACGCCGAGTGAACCGCCGTGGGCCTCCGCGATCGAGCGGGCGATGAAGAGGCCGAGCCCCGTGCCCGGCTTCGCCTTGTCTCCGGTGTGCGCGCGGCCGAACTTCTCGAAGATCACGAGCTGGTGCTCGGGAGCGATCCCCGGCCCGCTGTCGACGACGTCGATCAGGACCCGTCCGTTCTGCGTCTGGGCGACCACGCGCACCTCCTCGCCCGGGCGCGAGTACTTCACCGCGTTGTCGATCAGGTTGATCAACACTTGCCGGAGCCGGTCCCGGTCCCCTCGCACGGTCGGGATCGGGTCATGGACGACGGCGTGCACCGGGATCTCGTCCTGGCCGTGCTCGGCCGCGGCGGCCGCGGCGCGCACGAGGTCTGCGAGATCGACGTCCGTGAAGCTGTAGCTGAACGTCCCGGCCTCGATCCTCGAGGTGTCGAGAACGTCGCCGATCAGCTCCGCGAGGCGCGACGTCTCGTGTGCGATCAGCCCGAGGAACGACTCGCGCTGCTCGGGCGTGAGCTCCCGCCAGCGCATCTGCAGCGTCCGTGCCGAGCCGATCACGGAGGCCATCGGGCTGCGGAGCTCGTGCGACACGAGCGAGACGAAGTCAGCTCGCAGCGCGGAGAGGTGCCGCAGCTCCTCGGCGGTCGTCCGCTCCGCCTCGTACGCGCGGATGTTCTGGACGGCGGTACCGACGAGGCGGCCGAGCAGGCTGAGCAGCTCCATCTCGCCCGCCGTGAACGCCCGGGGCTCGCGGCGAACGACCGACAGCGCGCCGATGATCTCGGGGCCCGCCAGCAGCGGCGACAGGACGCGCGAGAGCAGGCCGAGGTCGCGAAAATCGTGCTCCTCGGCGAACTGCGGCTCGCTCATGTCCTCGCGGTAGAGCAGCTGGCCCTTGGCCAGCTCGACCATCGCCGATCCGCGCACCGCGATCACCGTGCCTGGCGGGAACACAGTCTCCGAGGCGGCGCCGGCGGCGGCGAAGACGCGGAGGTTCGAGTCCTCCATCAGCAGGATCGCCGTCCGGTCGAACGGGAGGAGCCCCCGAAGCTCGCGGATGAACGCCGCGAACGCCTGCTCGAGATCGAGCGACGACGACAGCGCCCGCGCGCACCGGTTCGTCGCGTCGAGGATGTCCGCGCGGCGGCCGAGCTCGTCGCGTAACGACTCGGCGTCCGAAACCCGTAAGGCGGCCGATCGGCGCTCGGCGCGGAGGCGGTCCACGAGTGACCCGATCACCGCGCCGAGGATCAGCTGGATCGCCACGGGGAAGGTCACCCGCTCGTACTCGAACCCCGTCGGAGGAAACGGGTCTTCCCGAAGCCACTCGATCAGGCCGATGATCGCGGCGGAAACCACCGGCATCGCCACGCCGCCCCGGAAGCCGAAGCGAAGCGCCGCCTCGACGACCGGGATATAGACGAGCTGTCGGGCCGAGACCCCGGGTTCGAACGCGTAGATCGCGACATAGGCGTAGGTCACTGCGGTGTCGAACGCGAGCGCGCCGAGGCCGATTCGCCGCCAGGCGTGGCGCGGCGCCCGGTAGGCGAGGACGAGCAACACGACGCTCCCGATCGCGAAGACCGCCGTGACGACCCAGGCCAGGTTCTCGTAGCTGACAGGGTGATGCTGCGCGAGCAGCGCGACTTCGAGGACGGCGAATACGACCGCGAACAGCCGCACCCATCCCATCCGGACCTCGGTCGTGGAGATGGAACTCCCTCTCGCCTGCTTGGCGGTGTCCGCCACGGTCTACGGATTGTGACGTTCTGACAGGCGCGCGACCGCCCAGGCGCCGTGCTCGGCGAGCACCGGATCGTCCGAGGCCGCGTAGCGTTCTGCCAGCGGCAGGTCCTCTGGTCGGCCGTTGTTGCCGAGCGCGATCAGCGCATTTCGGCGAAGGAAGCGCGGGTCGTTCCGGGGCACGAACAGGCGGTCGTACCGCATCCGGAGGTCCGCATCCTCCGCCTCGAGCCAGTCGACGAGCGAGACGACGGGCTCTGCGTGCTCGGGAAGCGGCTCGTCGCCGCGCCGCTTCTCGATTCCCCGGTTCCACGGGCAGGCGTCCTGGCAGATGTCACAGCCGTAGACGCGGTCCTCGAGCGCCTCCCGGTACGGCTCGGGCGCCGGGCGCTTCGACTGCGTCCAGTAGGACAGGCACTTGTTGGCGTCGACCGTTCCCGGGTCGTCGAGCGCTCCGGTCGGGCACGCGTCGAGGCAGAGCCGACAGGAGCCGCAGTCGAGGTCGAGCGGCTGCGTGGGCTCGAGCTCGGCCGTCGTGACCAGCGTGCCGAGCACGACCCACGAGCCGTGCTTCCGCGTGATCAGCATCGTGTTCTTCCCGTAGAAGCCCACCCCCGACCGGGCCGCCGCCTCGCGGTCTACGTGCTGGTTCGCGTCCACGAGTACGCGGTACTCGCCTCCCAGCCGCCGGCCGAGCGCGTCGAGCCGCTCGCGCAGCTCGCCATAGCCGTCGCGCCAGGTGTAGCGCGACAGCCGCCCCTCGCCCGGTCCCGCCTCCGGCCCCGGCGCGTAGTAGCAGTACGCCGCGGAGACGACGGTCCTGGCGCCGGGAAGGAGCGACTCGGGGTGGCAAGAGACCTCGGGCTGGGCCATCGTGAAGCGCAGGTCGGCGAAGAGACCCTGTGCGCGGCGGTCCCGAATGAGCCGCTCGGTCTCCTCGTAAGGCTCCGCCGGCGCCGCGCCGACGGCGTCGAGGCCGAGCGCGCCGGCCAGCCGTTCCAGCTCTCTGGCCGTCATGCGCTGATTGTGCCTAGGATCGCCCGCTGTGAAAGCCGTGCGGATCCACGAGGACGGCGGACCGGAGGTTCTGCGCTACGAGGACGCGCCCGACCCGGAGCCGGCCCCGGACGAGGTCCTGATCAAGCTGCGGGCGGCGTCGCTCAACCGCCTCGACCTGTGGGTGCGCCAGGGGCTTCCGTCCGTGCCGAAGCCGCGGATCCTGGGTGCCGACGGCGCCGGAATCGACGCGCAGGGAAGGCGGGTCGTGATCAACCCGGGCATCGAGCACGGCGACAGGATCACCGTGATCGGCGAGCACACCGACGGGACGCACGCGGAGCAGATCGCCGTTCCCGCCTCCAACGTCTACGAGATTCCGGCCGACGTCTCGTTCGAGGAGGCGGCTGCATTCCCGCTCGTCTTCGAGACCGTCTACCGGATGCTCGTGACCCGCGCCGGCCTCCAGGAAGGCGAATGGGTCCTAGTCTGGGGCGTCGGAAGCGGCATCGGGTCTGCGGCGCTCGTGCTCTCGAAGGCGCTCGGCGCGCGCGTCATCGCAACCTCCTCGAGCGACGAGAAGCTGGCGCAGGCAAGCGAGCTCGGCGCGGACGCGGTGGTCAACCACCGGACCGGCGACGTCGTCAAGACGGTGAAGGAGACCACCGGCCCCGGTGTCGACGTCGTCGTCGAGCATGTCGGCGAGGCGACGTGGCAGTCGACGCTCCAGTCGGTCCGCCCCCATGGCCGGATCGCCGTCTGCGGCGCCACGAGCGGCCCGAACCCGCCCGCGGCGCTCCACCGCGTCTGGTGGAAGCAGCTGACGATCCTCGGCTCGACGATGGGCACGAAGAAGGACTTCGAGGGCGCCTACGAGCTGGTGCGAAGCGGCAAGGCGAAGCCGATCGTCGACTCTGTGTTCCCGCTGGCCGAAGCCCGAGCGGCGCACGAGCGAATGGAGAGCGGCGAGCAGTTCGGCAAGATCGTGCTCGCTATTCCGGGGTGACGTAGGCGGCGGTGAGACCGCCGTCGACGAGGAACGTCGAACCGTTCACGTAGGACGAGTCGTCGCTCGCCAGGAAGAGCGCGGCGTTGACGATCTCGCGCGGCTTCGCGAGCCGGCCCATGGGGAGGTGGACGCGGCGCCGCTCGTACGCGGCCGGGTCGTCGCCGAAGATCCGCAGCAGGAGCGGCGTCTCCACCGGCCCGGGGCAGAGCGCGTTCACGCGGACCCCCTGCCGCGCGAACTGGACGGCGAGCTCGCGCGAGAGCGACAGGACGGCGCCCTTGGACGCCGTGTACGAGATCTGCGACGTCGCCGCACCGAGGATCGCGACGAACGAGGCGACGTTGATCACCGAGCCGCCGCCGCGCTCGAGCAGATGCGGGATCCCGTACTTGCAGCACAGGTAGACGCCCTTCGTGTTCACGTCCTGGACGCGCTGCCAGGCGTCCGGCTCGGTCTCGAGGATCGACCCGTCCTCCGCCGGCGAGATGCCCGCGTTGTTGTAGAGGACGTCGACCCCGCCGTAGCGGTCGGCCGTCGCGGCGTACATCGCCTCGACGCTCGTGGGGTCAGCGACGTCGACCTCGACCGCGAAGGCGTCCCGGGCCTCCGAGGCCGTCTGCTCGGCGGCGGCCCGGTCGACGTCGGAGACGCAGACCTGCGCGCCCTCCTCGGAGAAGAGCAGCGCGGCCTCGCGACCCATGCCGCCCCCGGCGCCGGTGATCACGACGACCTTGCCGTCCAGGCGCCTCACGCGGCTCCTAGCCCTCGGTCGCCACGTAGACGTTCTTCAGCTCGGAATATCCGTCCATCGCGTGCATCCCGAGCTCCCGGCCGAACCCGGACTGCTTGAACCCGCCGAACGGCGTCGAGACCCGAACCGACGTATTCGAGTTGACGGAGAGGACGCCGGTGTCGATCGCCCGCACCACCCGCATGGCCCTGCCCACGTCCCGGGTCCAAACCGACCCGGAGAGCCCGTACGGCGTGTCGTTGGCGATGCGCACCGCCTCGTCCTCGTTTTCGAAGGGGATCACGGCGGCGACCGGGCCGAACACCTCCTCGCGCGCGACGCGATCCTCGTTCGTCGCCTCGACGAGCGTGCAGGGGAACCAGAAGCCTGGAGCGTCAGGTGCGTTGCCACGGAAGACAACGTTACCGTCGACGTAGGACGACACCTTCTCTCGCTGATCCGCCGAGATCAGCGGGCCCATCTCGGTCGCGTCGTCCTCCGGGTCGCCGACCCGGACGCGACCCGTGCTCTCGACGAGCAGCTCGAGGAACCGGTCGTAGGCGCTGCGCTCCACGAGGATCCGCGAGCGCGCGCAGCAGTCCTGGCCGGCGTTCCCGAAGACCGCATTAGGGGCGCCGGCCGCGGCGGCCTCGAGATCGGCGTCCGCGAAGACAAGGTTGGCCGATTTGCCGCCGAGCTCCAGCGTGACGCGCTTGATCGTCGCCGCCGCGCCTTCCATGATCCCGCGCCCGACCTCGGTCGAGCCGGTGAAGCCGATCTTCGCGACGTCCGGGTGCTCGACCAGGCGTTTCCCGACCACCGACCCTGAGCCCGGCACGACGTTGAGCACGCCCTCGGGCATCCCGGCCTCGAGCGCGAGCTCCGCGAGCCGCATCGCCGTCAGCGGCGTCAGCTCGGCGGGCTTCAAGACGACCGTGTTGCCGCAGGCGAGCGCAGGGCCGAGCTTCCAGCTCGAGATCGCGATCGGGAAGTTCCAGGGGACGATCAGCCCGACGACGCCGAGCGGCTCGCGGAAGGTCATGTCGACGCCACCCGCGACGGGGATCGTCTCGCCGTGGTGCTTGTCCACAGCGCCCGCATAGAAGTAGAAGACCTCGGCGACCATTCCGACCTCGCTTCGGGAGTCCTGGATCGGCTTGCCGACGTTCCGCGTTTCGAGCAGCGCCAGCTCCTCGCCGTGCTCCTCGACGAGCGCAGCCAGCCGCCGCAGGACCCGCCCACGATCGCCCGGCGCCACCGCCCGCCAGTCAGGGAACGCGGCCTTCGCCGCGGCAACGGCTCGGTCGGTCTCCTCCACGCCCGCCGAGGCGAGCTCGGCGATGGGCTCCTCAGTCGCCGGATTGAGGACCGTGATCGTCATGCCGTCATCGGGACGTGTCCAGGCTCCGCGGCTACGCGATCGAGCCAGCCAAGGACGGCGGGGTATCCGTCCAGCTCGATCCCACCTTCGTGCGCGACGTGTGTGTAGGCGTACAGCGCAATGTCGGCCAGGGAGATGCCGTTCCCGACGAGGTACGTCCGCCCGTCGAGATGCCGCTCCATCACCGCGAGCGCCCGGTGCCCCGCTTCCTGCCGACTCTCCAGCCGGCGTCCGGCGAACTCCTCCGGCCGCCCGGAGTAGGCGAGCCAGAAACGGGCGACGGCGATCGCCGGCTCGTGCTCGTACTGCTCGAAGAACATCCACTGGAGCACCCGCGCGCGCTCGTACCGATCCTCGGGCAGGAAGCGCGTGCCTTCGCCGAAGAACCAGAGGATCG
Organism: Gaiellaceae bacterium; assembly: GCA_035535195.1. Taxonomy (GTDB): domain Bacteria; phylum Actinomycetota; class Thermoleophilia; order Gaiellales; family Gaiellaceae; genus JACDAN01. Next base: position 22,772 of record DATLQK010000054.1, read on the forward strand.
CGCCGGACTCGGCGAGCGGCCGGCCGTCGTCGAGCAACAGCGTCGGCACGCGCTGCGCCGGGTTCAGGTCGCCCAGGAGCTCGTCGCGGTTCGAGCGGTCGACGACGTCGACCGTCTGCCGCTCGAACGGAATCCCGAGGTGCGAAAGCAGCAGCCGCACCTTGTAACAGTTCCCGGAGACGGGGCTGTCGTAGAGCAGCATCAGCCGCCCCTCTCTTTTCGGTAGCGCTCGGCCTCCTCGACGAGGCCCTTGAAGAGCGCAAAGTCCTCGCCTTCCTCGGGGTGCCAGAGCACTCCGAGAGCGAAGCGCTTGTCCGGATCCTCGAGCCCCTCGACTACGCCGTCCTCGGCCCATGCCACCTCGCGCAGTCCCTCGCCGATCTTCCCCATCCCCTGGTGGTGGTGGGACTTCACCGGCGCGTGGCCGCCGAGCAGTGCGCCGAGCCGGCTCTCGGGCTCGACGTCGACGTCGTGGTCGGAGTACGCGCCCGGCTGGTGCTTGTGGCGCTCGTGACCGACCACCTCCGGCAGGTGCTGAACCAGGTTTCCGCCACGCGCCACGTTCAGGAGCTGCGAGCCGCGGCAGATCGCGAGCACCGGCATGTCTCGCTCGAGCGCCGCCTGCAGGAGCGCGATCTCCGGCCCGTCGCGCCAGGGCTTCGGCTTCTCCGTCTCCTCGTGCGCCGCCGCGCCGTAGAGCTCCGGGTCGAGGTCCCCGCCGCCGGAGAAGATCACGCCGTGGACGGCGTCCAGCGTCTCCGCGATCCCGTCCTCCACCGGCGGGAGCACGATCGGCCTCCCGCCAGCGTGCTCGACGGCACGAATGTATGCGAGCGGCACCACGGCGGCGTTCTCCGTCCAGACCCCCATCTGCACCGGCTCTGCGTACGAGGTGATGCCGATGAGAGGTCTCATCCGCGCTCGAACATGCGCTCGCGCTCGTAGCAAGTGACGACCTCGTCGAAGAGCTGCTGCTCGATGCGGGCGTAATTCAGATAGTGGTCGACGACCTCGTCGCCGAGCGCGCTGCGGCCGATCGACCCCTCCTCGAGAGCTGTGATCGCTTCACGGAGAGAGTGAGGGAAGCGCTCGGCGTCGGATTCGTACGCGTTCCCCTCCAGCGGCGGCGGCAGCTCGAGCTCCTGCTCGATCCCGTAGAGGCCGGCGGCGAGCAGCGCCGCGAAGGCGAGGTAGGGGTTGATGTCGCCTCCGGGGATCCGCGTCTCGGTCCGCAGCGCCTGGCCGTGGCCGACGATGCGGAACCCGCAGGTCCTGTTGTCGTGCCCCCAGGCGAGCGTCGTCGGCGCCCAGCTCCCGGCGGCGAAGCGCTTGTACGAGTTGATCGTCGGCGCAACGAAGATCGCGAGCTCCTTCAGCGCCGCGATCTGGCCCGCGAGGTACTGCCTGAAGACATCGGACTCGCCGTCGAAGGCGTTCCGCCCGTCCTGCCAGAGGCTCGAGTGGATGTGGCAGGAGCTGCCGATCCACGTGTGGTCGGGCTTCGCCATGAACGTGACCGAGCAGCCGTTCAGATGCGCGATCTCCTTCGCGCCGTTCTTGTAGACGACGTGGTTGTCGGCCATCGTCACGGCGTCCCTGTACCGGAAGTTGATCTCGTGCTGTCCCGGCCATGCCTCGCCCTTCGAGCTCTCGACGGGGATGCCCGCGCCGTGCATCCCGTTCCGCACCTGGCGGATGAACGGCTCGTCGAAGCTCGCGGCGAGGATGTGGTAGTCGAGGATGTAGGGCACCGACGGAGTCAGGTCGCGGTAGTGCTTGGCGTGCGCCTCCTCGTAGCTCTCCTTGAGCAGGAAGAACTCGAGCTCGGAGCCGAACATGGGCATGAAGCCCATGCCCTCCGCCCGCTCGACCTGCGCCTTCAGGACCTCGCGCGGAGACGGCTGCACAGCTGTGCCGTCGTGGCGTTGGAGGTCGGCGAGGACGAGCGCCGTTCCCTCCAGCCACGGGATGCGGCGCAGCGTCGCGACGTCGGGCTGCATCCGGAAGTCGCCGTAGCCCTGGTCCCAGCTCGCGAGCGCGTAGCCGGGCTTCGGGTCCATCTCCATGTCGAGCGCCATCAGGTAGTTGCAGCCCTCGACGCCGTGGTCGAGCGAGTCGTCGAGGAAGAACTCCGCGTGGACGCGCTTGCCCATCAGCCGCCCCTGCATGTCGGTGAACGCGACGACGACGGTGTCGATCGCACCCGTCTCGGCCTCCGTGCGCAGCTCGTCGAGTGAGATCACGCGGACGAGAGTAGTCCGGCGATCAGGTCCCGATCAACACGGCTCGCCACTGCGTCGGCCCGCGACAGGCGCTCGGCCGGGAGCGTGGTGGTCACGCCGACGGTGTAGAGGCCCGCGGCTTTCGCCGCGGCGACACCGGCTTCGGAGTCCTCGACGGCCGCCGCGTCCGCCGGCTCCACTCCCAGCAGGTGGAGCGCGATCAGGTAACCCTCCGGGTCCGGCTTGCTCCGACGGATGTCGTCGGCGGACACGAGCACCGTGATGAGCGGCGACAATTCGGCTGCGTCGAGCACCGGCTGGATCTCCGCCCGCGCCGACCCGGAGACGACGCCCACCGCGACCCGCTCCGCCGCCTCGCGAACGGCCGCCCGGGCCTCCTCGCCGATGGTGGAGCCGTCGGCGAGCTCCAGGTATCGCTCGATCTTCCGCTGCTCGAGTGCGGCGTCGTAGCGGCCGAGCCAGCGGTGGATCACCTCGCGGTCCGAGAAGCCGGCGAGTTCCGCGTAGTACTCCTCGTCGGACAGGGGCTTACCCGCTTCGGCGAAGAGCTCCTGGAAGATCCGGCAGAGCAGCGGTTCGTCGTCGGACAACGTGCCGTTGAAGTCGAGAAGCAGCGCGCGCATCCCGTCAACTCTAGGATCGGCCGGTGGCGGCCGAGGAGGTAGCGGCGCGGATCTGGCCGGGGCGCGAGGTCAGGCTCGAGCCGCTCGGCGGCGGGATCACGAACCACAACTTCCGCGTCGACGTCGACGGCGAGCGCCTCGTCCTGCGGATCGCGGGCGCCGACACCGAGTTGCTCGGGATCGACCGTGAGGCGGAGCGGGCGGCCGCCGAGGCCGCGGCGGAGGTCGGCGTCGGCCCGGAGGTCGTCGACTTCGTCGAGGGCTGTCTCGTGACGCGATTCGTCGAGGGGCGTCCGATCCCCGTCGAGGAGATGCGAGGCCCCGGGTGCCTCCGCGAGACAGCGGCGCTGCTCCGGCGCGTGCACGAGGGGCCGCCGTTCCCGGCGCGGTTCGACTCGTTCCGCGTGGTCGAGGAGTACCGGGAGACGGCGCTCGAGCACGGCGTGGAGCTCCCGCCCGAGTACGTAGAGGCGAAGCGGCGCGCGGACGAAATCGAGCGCGAGCTCGGCGAGCGCCCCGAGCAGCCCTGCCACAACGACCTGCTGAACGCCAACTTCATCCGGAGCCCGGACGGGATCCGGATCGTCGACTGGGAGTACGCCGGCATCGGTGACCGGTTCTTCGACCTCGCGAACTTCTCGATCAACCACGAGCTCGACGAGCCGCAGAACGAGATCTTCCTCGAGGCGTACCTCGGCGAGGTCACGGACGAGCACCGCCGGCACCTCCGCCTGATGCACTTCATGTCCGACTTCCGCGAGGCGATGTGGGGCGTCGTCCAGCAAGGCATCTCGAAGCTCGACTTCGACTACGTCGACTATGCGCACAAGCACTTCGCGCGGCTCGAGCTGTGAGGGACCGTGCGCAGGCGGTCGTGATCGGCGGCGGCGTGGGCGGCTGCTCCGTCGTCTACTGGCTGACGAAGCTCGGCTGGAACGACGTCGTCCTGGCCGAGCGCGCCGACCTGACGAGCGGCTCGACGTTCCACTCCGCCGGCCTCGTCGGGCAGCTGCGGGGCTCGCTGAGCCTGACGAAGATGATGATGAGCTCCGTCGACCTGTACCGCATGCTCGGCGACGAGGTCGGGCTCGAAACCGGCTGGCACGAGGTGGGGTCGCTGCGACTCGCTTCCTCCAACGAGCGGATGGAGGAGCTCGCGCGCCAGGCGGGCTGGGCCAAGACCTTCGGCCTGCCGCTCGAGCTGATCTCGGCCCAGGAGGCGCTCGAGTTGTTTCCGCCGATGTCGATCGACGGCGTCGTCGGCGCCGCCTACCTCCCCACCGACGGCTACATCGACCCGAGCCAGCTCACGCTCGCGCTCGCCGAGGGAGCGCGGCGAGGGGGCGCCGAGATCGCGACGAACACGCGGGTCACCGCCATCGACGTCCGGCGCGGCCGCGTCCGCGGCGTCGAGACGGATAAGGGCCGGATCGGGACCGAGCTCGTCGTCAACGCCGGCGGCATGTTTGCGGCGGAGATCGGGGAGCTCGCGGACGTGACCGTGCCGGTCATCCCCTTCGCACACGAGTATCTCGTCACGCGCCCGGCCGGGCTCCCGCTCGACCTTCCGACGATGCGCGACCCGTCCCTGCTCGTCTACTTCCGCGGCGAGTCGGGCGGGCTCGTGATGGGCGGGTACGAGCGCCACCCGGCGCCGTGGGGGCTCGATGGCATCCCGGCGGACTTCAACGGACGCCTGCTCGAGGAGGACTGGGATCGGTTCCAGGAGCTGATGGAGAACGCGCTCGTGCGGGTGCCGATGCTGGGCGATGCGGAGATCGTCCGGCTCGTGAACGGCCCGGAGGCGTTCACGCCGGACGGCGAGTTCATCCTCGGCCCCACGGACGTCGGCGGGCTCTGGACCGCAGCCGGTTTCTGCGCGCACGGACTGGCGGGCGCCGGCGGGATGGGCAAGCTCGTCGCCGAGTGGATCGTCGAAGGGGTGCCGAGCCTCGACGTCTGGGAGATGGACTCGCGGCGCTTCGGCCGCCATTACCGGAGCCGCGACTACACACTCGCCCGCACCGTCGAGATCTACTCGACGTACTACGACGTGAAGTATCCGGGCCACGAGCGGGACGCGGGCCGGCCACTCCGCCTCTCCCCCGTGTACCCGCGCCTGGCCGAGCTCGGGGCCGCCTTCGGCGAGAAGTCCGGCTGGGAGCGGGCGAACTGGTTCGAGCCGAACGCCGACGCGGGCGACGAGTCGCTGCGGCCGCGCGGCTGGGCCGGCCGACTCTGGTCTCCGGGGATCGGCGCGGAGCACCGCGCGACGCGCGAGGCCGCCGCGGTCTTCGACGAGACCTCGTTCGCGAAGATCGACGTCTCCGGTGAGGCCGCGGCCGACTTTCTCGAGCCGCTCTGCGACAACCATGTTGCGCGCGACGTCGGCGCGATCACGTACACGTCGATGCTGAACGAGCGTGGCGGAATCGAATGCGACTTCACCGTCACGCGCCTCGCAGAGGACCGGTTCCGGATCGTCACCGGCACGGCCTTCGGGCAGCACGACCTGGCGTGGATCCGCTCGCACGCGCCCGAGGACGGCTCGGTGCGGGTCGAAGACGTCACCTCCCAGCTCGCGTGCATCGGGCTCTGGGGACCGGCCTCGCGCGAGATCCTCGAGCCGCTGACGGGCTCGCTCGACTTCCCGTACATGCGAGCGCGCGAGGTCGCCGTCGGTTTCGTCCCCTGTCTCGCACTACGGGTCACCTATGTCGGCGAGCTCGGTTGGGAGCTCTACTGCCCGAGCGAGTTCGGCCTCAGGCTCTGGGACTCGATCTGGGACGCGGGACGCGACTACGGCCTCGTCGCCGGCGGCTACCGCGCGATCGACTCGTGCCGGCTCGAGAAGGGCTACCGGGTGTGGGGCGCGGACATCACGCCGGACGACACGCCGTGGGAGGCGGGCCTCGACTTCGCCGTCAAGCTCGACAAGGGTGACTTCATCGGGCGCGGCGCGCTGATCGAGCGCCGCGAGCCCGAGCGGAAGCTCGTGTGCATCGTGCTCGAGGATCCGCGGTCGGTGGCGCTCGGCTCGGAGCCGGTCCGCGCCGACGGCGAGGTCGTGGGGCGAGTGACGAGCGGCGGCTACGGCTACACGGTTGAGCGCTCGATCGCCTACGCCTACGTTCCGACCGATCGGGCCGAGGTCGGGCAGCCGGTCGAGATCGCGATCTTCGGGGAGTGGATCGAAGGAGAGGTGGTGCGGGAGCCGCTGTACGACGCCGAAAGCGCCAGAGTCCGCTCCTAGCGGAAATGGGGATTGACACGGACGGTACGGAGATGGGTCAATTGCCAGATCGAAGTCGACCACGGAGGCCTGAATGAGCACCGGACCTGCGGCTGACTCGACCGCCGCCGATTATTCGGACGACACCAGCACGCTCCATCGTCTCGGGTATGCGCAGGAGCTTTTCCGCTCGATGGGCGGGTTCCAGAACTTCGCCATCTCCTTCACGATCATCTCGATCCTCGCCGGCTGCCTGACCTCGTACTACATCGCGTACAACCAGGGCGGCCCAGTGGCGATCACGTGGGGCTGGCTGCTCGTCGGCGCGTTCAGCACGATCGTCGCGATGGCGATGGGCGAGATCGCCTCGGTCTACCCGACCGCCGGAGGCCTCTACTACTGGTCGTCCAAGCTCGGAAGCCCGGGCTGGGGCTGGTTCACGGGCTGGTTCAACCTCATCGGCCAGATCGCCGTGACCGCCGCGATCGGATACGGGTGCGCCGTGTTCACCACCGCGCTCCTGAACCTGCTGTGGGACTACCCGAACACGACCCGGTGGATCCTCTTCACCTACGGGCTGATCCTGCTCGGGGCCGGGCTCGTGAACATGTTCAAGGTGACGGTCACGGCGATGCTGAACGCGTTCTCCGCCTGGTGGCACATGATCGGAGTGCTGCTGATCGTCGGAATCCTCATCGCGATCCCCGACCAGCACAAGTCGGTGGGTTACGTCTTCGGGGAGACGATCAACAACACCGGCTTCTCGGGCCACTCGTGGAGCAACTTCATGTTCATCTACGTCTTCGTCACCGGGTTGGCGATGGCCCAGTACACGATCACCGGGTTCGACGCCTCCGCGCACATGAGCGAGGAAACGCGTAGGGCGTCACTTGCCGCCGCCTGGGGCATGGTGATGGCGGTCGTCGTCTCGGTCATCTTCGGCTTCATCCTGCTCGTCGCCGTGACGTTCGCGATCCCGGACGTGACGAACGACGACCTGCTCGGCGCGGGCCAGGGGATCGTCACCCTGATCTGGACGGAATCGACGAGCACGCGCTGGGCCGAACTGATGCTCTTCATCGTGGTGGTCGCGCAAACGTTCTGCACGATTGCTTCGGTCACGTCCGCGTCGCGGATGATGTTCGCGTTCTCGCGCGACCGCGCAGTCCCGGGGCATCAGCTCTGGCGGCGGGTCTCGAAGGCCGATCGTGTGCCGGTCTACACCGTCTGGGCGATCTGCGTGCTCTCGTTCGCGCTGATGATCCCGACGATCTGGAATGCGTTCGTGGGCTACGCGGTCGGAACGCAGATCTCGGTGATCGGGCTCTACATAGCGTTCATACTGCCCGTGATCCTGCGCCTGAAGGCCGGGGATTCGTTCCAGCAGGGTGCATGGAACCTGGGCCGTTGGTACAAGCTCGTCGACTGGGCGGCGATCATCTGGGTCGCGTTCATCGCGATCGCGTTCATTCTGCCGTTCGCGTCCACCGGCATCCCGGGCAACGAGGGCTTCACCTGGGACTTCTTCAACTACACGGGCGTGCTCGTGGGTATCGCGTTCATCCTCTTCGGAGGCTGGTACGTCCTCTCGGCCCGCAAGTGGTTCAAGGGCCCGATCGTGCAAGGCACCGAGGAAGAGCTCGAGGAGATCGAGCGCGGGTACGAGAAGCCCGGAGCCGTGGCGGGCACGACCTCGCCGGCGAGCTAGGTCAGCTGTCTCTCTGGATGGGTGGGGCCTCCGGGCCCCATTTATCCAAACCCCAGGATGAACTTCGCGTCGTCGGACATCTTTTCCGGCGACCACGGTGGGTCCCAGGTGAGCTCGGTCTCGACCTGCTCCACGCCGGGAAGCGCTGAGGTGACCTCGTTGATCTGCTGCTCGATCATCGGGCCGACCGGGCAACCCATCGAGGTAAGCGTGAAGAGCACGTGCACCTTCGGGCCCTCGACGGTGACGTCGTACATCAGCCCGAGGTCGACGATGTCCATCCCGAGCTCGGGATCCTCGACCTGCCGAAGGGCCTCGACGACGTCGTCGCGGGTGGTGGTGTCACTCATGGAACCAGCGTACCCAACGGCCACACCGGCACAGCCGGCCTCTCTTTTTAGAACCCCGGGAGCCGAACCTCTTCCCGGCGTTCGCGCTGGAAGAAGTGGATCCCTTCCACGAAGCGAACCCAGTTGCAGCGGGTGCACATCACGAGCGTGTGCGTCCAGGCGCTGTCCGCGCGGAACCGCACGCCGCGGAGGAGGTCGCTGTTCGAGACGCCGGTCGCCGCGACGATCGCCTGCTTGGGGGCGAGATCATCGGTGGTGAAGACCTGCTCCACGTCCTCGATGCCGTACTCGCGCGCCTGGTCGATCTCGCGCCGCGAGATCGGCCAGAGCTGCGCCTGGAGGTCGCCGCCGAGGCAGCGGAGGGCTGCCGCGGCGAGCACGGCCTGACGGGTGCCGCCGATGCCGATCGCAAGGTGGTCGTTCGTGCCCCGGATCGCGGCCGAAACGGAGGCGGTGACGTCCCCATCCTGGATCAGCTTGATGCGGGCGCCGGCGGCGCGGATCTCTTCGACGAGATCGTGGTGCCGCGGGCGCTCGAGGACGATCGTCGTGATGTCTCCGACGCGCCGCCCGAAGGCATCGGCGATCGCCTGGATGTTCTCGGCCACCGGCCGGCGCAGGTCGATCTTCCCCCGGGCGACTGGCCCAACCGCCATCTTCCGCATGTACATGTCGGGCAGCGTCTGGAGCGAGCCCGGCTCGCCGACGGCGATCATCGACATCGCTCCGCTGCCGCCCCGGGCGACGATGCTGCTGCCCTCGAGCGGATCGACGGCGAGGTCGACCGTCTCGCCCCCGCTCCCGATCCGGTCGCCGGTCTGGAGGAGCTCGGTCTCCCCAGCTCCCCCGATCACGATCTTGCCGTCGATCGGCAGCGCGTCGAGCTCGCCGCGCATGCCCGAGGCGGCGGCCTCCTGCGCCGCCTGCTCGTCCGCCCGCCCGAGCCAGCGAGCCCCGGCGAGAGCGGCCCGCTCCGTCGTCCGCGCGTAGCTCTCGCAGAGGCAGCGATGGCCGGCGCCGCCGTAGGGGTCGACTCGGCGCTCCTCTGCGGCGACGTCCGTCACGCCTTCACCTCGTGGAGGTCGTCCGCGGCGGACAGGACGAGCTCCATCACCGCGCCGATCGCCTTCTCGCGGTCGCCGTTGTCGATCACCGGCACCCTGGCGACCTCGGCCCGCTCGACGATGTAGTCCTGGAGGTAGCGGATGTCACCGATGTGCTCGATGTACCTTTCGAGCGGGCGGACGCCGTCGGAGGACATGTCCCGGATCCAGAAGTGGCCCGCGTGGGTCTTTTCGTCGTCGATCGCAAGCACGCACTCGACCACGAGGGCGTCCTCGATCTCGCGCGGGAGCATCCCCGGGACGAGGTGGACGCCCTCGAGCACCATCGACCAGCCCTCCTCGAGCGATCGGTCGATCGCCGCCTGGACGCCGACCAGCACATGGCGCGTCTGCTCGAGGAAGCCGTGCAGCAGCGGATCGACCTCCTCCTCCTGGGCGCTCGGCAGCGCGGAGCCCGCGTCGAAGCTCGAGGTGTGGATCGCGGGCAGGAACTCCTGTGTGAAGAGCGCGCGCATCGTCTGCCGGACGAAGTCGGTCGACGTCACCCGCGTGATCCCGAGGCGGTACGCGATCTCCGTCGCCACCGTCGACTTGCCCGTGCCGGTCGCTCCGCCGATCAGGATGATCAGCGGGACGTCGAGCTCCTGGAGCTCGTCGTATCGACGCAGGTGCCGCATCGCGCGGTTCCCGTCCCGCTCGCCGAGGACGACCAGCGCGAGCTCCTCCAGCCGGTTCACGTCGACGATGTGCTTGCCGCTGTCCGCCAGGTCCTTCTCCACCGCCCGCGCGAGCTCGACCGCCCGCTCGGCGGTCACGCCCGACCGCATCAGGGCCCGGGCCATCAGTCCCTTCGAGTACGGCTGCTCGTCGCTCCCGAGCGGGAGCGGGTCGCTGTAGCGGCGCTCGGGCATCAGGCAACCGCCTCGGTCGCCGAGGAGACGGCACCCGAAGCCAGCTCGCGCAGCAGCTCATCGAGCTCCGGCTGACCCTCGAGCGGCACGACCTCGTTGTCCGCGAAGACGATCTCGATTCCGGCGGCCTCTGCCGCCTCGCAGACGACGTCGATCGCCGCGGCCTTGATCTCGACCAGGAAGACGTCGGCGTCGGCCGACTCGACGTCGCCGCGCAGCGCCGCGCGGTCCGAGAGGTTGCAGGAGACAGTCACCTCCGCGGCGCCGTGCACCTCCCTCAGGTGCTCCGCGAGGCGGTCTACGGCGGGCGGAACAGCGGTCGTGAAGAACGCGACGCGCCTGCCGGCGATCGGCGCGACGGGCCGCGGCCGGAGCACGGTCGCCACGAGCGGGACGTCGTGCACGCCGCGGATGGCGGCGGCGACCGCCTCCCACCCCGAGCCCTCCTCGGCCATCGTGAGCACGAGCAGGTCGGAGATCAGGATCCGGTAGGCGTTCAGGTAGCCCGCGACGAGCTCGGGATCCTGGTGGCCGCCCGCCACGAGGATTCGGCCGTCGGCGGCGACGGGCGGAATTGCCGCGCCGCTGCCGTCGAAGAGGACGAGCTCCGGCTCGCGCGCAAGCGCCTTCCGCATCCCCTCGACGACGTTGCTCGTCCAGGTGGCCCCCGCCAGCCCGCCGCCTGCCCGCCGGCACCCGATCGTGGGCACGCCGGCGAGCGCGGCCGTCTCGAGATAGTCCGAGGCGGCATGCGAGCCCTCACGGGAGAGCGCGAGCAGATCCTGGACTGTCGGCCTGACGGAGGCGACCTGCGGCTCCGCCGGACCACCTCGCCCCATCGACACGACCACGAGGTCGTGCTCCCGGGCGAGGAGCCGGGCCGCGTAGCCCGTCACGGCCGTCTTCCCCATCCGCTTCCCGGTGCCGATCACCGCCAGCGACGGACGCGCGAAGGCCTCGAGCTCGGGCGGACGGAGCGAGAAGTCGGCGCCCTCGTACGCGACGCCGCTCGCCAGGACGCGGCTCGCAAGCCGAAACCGCTCGCGAGGGCCGAGCACGGGCTCGTCCGAGAGGTCGACGACAACCTCGGGCTCGAACCGCGCCAGGGCCTCCTCCAGGTCGTGGACGACGGGAACGCCGTACTCGTCGCCGCCGCGGAGCTTCTCCGTCCCGCCGACGAGCAGGGCGCCGACGACCTCGTACGGCACCTCCGCGAGGGCGTCGCGCACCACCGGGGCGTAGTGCTCGCCGTCGATCAGCGCCAGGGCGCGCCTCATGCCTCTGGCCGCCTTCGGCTCCCGCCCGGCGGAGCCGGGCTCCGCCGAACGCTGACCACACTGGCGGCAGGATGCTGCGCCCGCGGCGCTTGTCCGTGCCAGGATGCACTGTCCAGCGCGCCGCGGGCTTGCCTCCTTTGCCAGCGTCGCCCCAGAGACATGAGGAAGGTCACCGCGTCGTCACCTCGCGCTCGATCCGGCCGGTGTACTTCTCGAAGGCGCGGGTCTCGAGCGAGAACTGGATGATGCGCTCCTGCCCGTGGAAGGGGTACTTCCGCCACACATCCACATGGCTGCCCCCGGAGACCTCGACGACGTTGTAACAGGGCCGCGTGTTCCCCCGGAGCCGGAGCGAAGAGACCGTTCCGGTGTTCACGACGAACATCTCCTCGAGCTTCCAGGCATAGGGGACGTGCTTGTGCCCGGAGAGGACGAGATCGACGCCCGCACGCTGGAGGCACTCGATCACGTCGCCGGCGTCGTAGACCACGTTCCGCTCCCGGCCGGTGCCGGGGACGGGCAGCAGATGGTGGTGCATGACGAAGATCCGGAAGTCGGCCGGCTCCGAGAACTGCTCCTCGATCCAGGAGTAGCGGCCGCGGCCGATCTGGCCGTGGTCGAGGTCGGGCTCGCTCGAGTCGACAGCGACCACGCTGACACCGTCCACGTGGACCACCGAGTGACGATCGCCGAACAGCTCCTCGAAGTGGATGTACCCGACGTTCCGCGAGTCGTGGTTCCCCGGGATCACCACGATCCGCTCGCAGTGGATGCGATCGAGGTACTCGCGGGCCGACAGATACTCCTGCTTGAACCCGAAGGTGGTCAGGTCACCTGAGCAGACGACCACGTTCGGCTCGAGCTCGTTGATCTCGGAGATCGCGCGTTCCATCAGGCTCGGCACGAAATTCGGGTCCCCGCAATGGATGTCCGAGAGGTGCGCGATGGTGAAGTTGCCGTTCCCACCGACCATGCTCCGAAGTGTAGGCCGTCCGGGCTCGCGGGTACCCTCTCGGTGGGTGGCGGAAAAAGTCCCGCATTTCCAGGCATATCAGGGGGAGGGCGAACCACGGTTCGCCAGCCCCGCCGAGCTCGAGTGCGCGAAGCTCTTCGACTACTACGGCATCCCGTGGGCCTACGAGCCCCGGACGTTCGTCCTCGAGGAGGACGAGGAAGGCCGCATCGTCGAGGCGTTCACGCCCGATTTCTTCCTGCCCGAGCAGAACCTCTACCTCGAGCTGACGGTGATGAAGCAGTCGCTCGTCACGCGCAAGAACCGCAAGCTCCGCAAGCTGCGGGCGCGCTACCCGGACGTCAACATCAAGCTCTTCTACCGGCGCGACCTCGAGCGCCTGGCCCAGCGATACAGACTCGACCTCGCTTCCTAGCCGACCCGCTCGACCAGCGGGTCGGAGACGTGTACCTCTCGGCGGAGGAGATCAAGGCCAGGGTGGGAGAGCTCGGCGCGCAGATCGCCGCCGACTACGACGGGCTCGAGCCCGTCCTCGTCGCCTCGCTGAAGACGGCGGTCGTCTTCGTGGCCGACCTTTCGCGCGCCGTCCCGATCCACCACACGCTCGACTTCCTCGCACTCGCGCCGTACGACGGGAACGGCGGCGGCGGGAAGCAGGTGCGGCTGCTCAAGGACCTGAACACGAGCATCAACGGCCGCCACGTCCTCCTCGTCGAGGACATCGTCGATACGGGGCTCACGCTCAACTACCTCGTGAAGACCCTGCTGCTCCGCGAGCCCGCCTCACTGGCCGCCGTGACGCTGCTCGACCGCCCCTACCGGCGGCTCTGCGAGGACGTCCCGGTGCGGTACGTAGGCTTCACGGTGCCGGACGAGTTCTTCGTCGGCTACGGGTTCGACCTGGACGAGCGGTACCGAAACCTGCCGGACCTACGGCTCGTGAACGGCGCCTGACATACGACCGGCCGCCCCGTGGGGGGACGGCCGGCGCCGTCGGGAGACGACATGCCGCAAAGCAGAAGCGCGCGAAGCTTGCGGGGCCTTGATGATACGTGCATCCGTTGCAAATTGGGACGCTACGTTCTCAGAGATAGCCGAGCGGGTCTACAGGCGAGCCGTTCACCCGGACCTCGAAATGCACGTGCGGCCCGAAGCAGTGGCCCGTACACCCCACGTAGCCGATCACCTGGCCCTGCGAGACTGACCCGCCTCCGACCGCGAAGCTCGACTGGTGCCCGTAGGCGGTGGCGAGCCCGCCGCCGTGGTCGATGATGATCAGGTTGCCGTAGCCGCCCATCCAGCCGGCGTAGATCACCGTCCCCGAGGCGGCTGCGACGATCGGCGTGCCGTAGCCGGCGCCGATGTCGATGCCCTCGTGCATCCGCCCCCAGCGCCAGCCGAACGGGCTGACGACCGGGCCGTTGACGGGCCAGATCAGGCCGCTCGCCGACGGAGTCGAGTCCGCGGCGGCGGAGGAGTAGGTCGGCGCCGAGGCCTGCGCGGAGCGGATCTGCGCCGCCAGGTTCGCGCTCTGGGCCTGGAGCGCGGCCGCCTCGCTGGCGAACTGGGCTGCGTCGGAGTGTGTGTCGGCCAGGCTCGCCCGCTTCTCGCGCCGAGCCGCCGAGAGCCCCGTCTGCTGCGCGACGAGCTGGTCACGCAGCGACCGCGCCTGGTCGGTGCGGATCTGGACGACGCGGGTGACGGCTGCGACCCGCGCCTTCGTCCTGCCCGTGCGCGTCTTGAGCTCGCGCATGTGGTCGCGGGCACCCGTGACGTGCTTGACGATGCTCCGATCCTGCGAGGCGATCGACTCGACGTAGTCGAGCTGGTCGAGCACCTCCGTGAAGCTCTGCGTCTCGATCAGGACGTCCAGAGTCGACGGCTCCCCGCCCTCGTAGATCGCGACCATCCGGTCGCCCAGGCGCTTGACCGAGACGTCGTACTGTCGCCGGAGGAACGCGAGGCGCTCGGACTGGATCTTGTAGAGCTCCGTGATCGCGTCGAGCTTGCGCTGGTGGAGCGCGAGGTCGTCCTCCAGGACGGCGAGACGGCTGGAGACGTCGCCGACCTGCGACTCGAGGGACTGGATCTTCTGCGACACCGAGGCGATCTCGGCGCTCAATGCAGACTCCCGCTCGCGCGCCTGCGCCAGCTTCGCCTGCACGTCCGAGAGCCGATCGTCGACGCCCTGCTTGCGGTCGGACAGCGCGCCCGCAGCGGGCGCCGCCGCGACGAGGACGAGCAGGACGAAGCAGCAGACGACGCGTCTAGCCATAGGACCGAGTTCGCGGACCGGGGAGCGCTCCCTCCCGCGGCGTGGAATCCTAGCGATCCGGTCGGCCGGCGGGAAGAGAACTGTCCGAAAATCGCTGCTCCGAGGGCGGTTCCGCCGTCCGATCAGGCAACGAACCTCCGTTCGCGAGCGATTGCGCCGCGCGGCGCCGGAGGGGCTGGACGAGGGCGCGATAGTCCTCGTCGGTGATCTTCCCCGTGCGGTGGTCGAACTCGAGCTCCTTCAGCTCGGCGAGCGCGCGATCGCGCTCCTCGGCCGCCACGAGGTCCTGCGGACGCGGCTCCGGCGGCGCCGGCGGATCGCCGGTGCGGAGGAACGGCGCGGCCACGAAGACGACAGCGACCGCCGCGAGCAGCGCCCCGAGCAGGAGCTCGATGCTCATGCCCGGGCGATCGCCTCACGTCCGCCGTAGCGGACGGCGAGCCGCCGCTGCTCGCGCGCATCGGGCCAGAGCGCGATCAGCGAGCCGGCGAGGAACACGAAGCCCGCGATCCAGATCAGGTTGACGAGCGGCTTCACGAGCACCTTGAGGAAGACCGAACGCGGTCCGATCTGCTCGGCGATCAGGAACAGATCCTCCCCGTTCAAGCGGTCGGAGCGGATCGCCGCCTCGTTCGAGACCTGCTGCTCCGCCGGGTAGCTGTTCTTGCCGGGCTGCATCGTCCCGAGGCTCTCGCCGCCGCGTTCGACGTCGACGAGCGCGCGGAGCTCCGTCGCGTTCGCCGCGCGCTCGGTCGTCGCACCGCGGTAGGTGAGCGTGTAGTCGCCGATCGCCATCGACTCGCCGGCGCGGAGGCGCTGCTCCTTCGTCGTGTCGTAGGCGCTCGAGCCGATCACGCCGATTGCGAGCAGGACGATCGCCGCGTGGACGACGTAGCCGCCGTACCGCCGGCGGTTCCGGCCGACGAGCTGCGCGAA
>DATLQK010000055.1:0-4908 GCA_035535195.1 Gaiellaceae bacterium
CCGGGAACGTCGCCGGAGACCACGAGCGGCACGAGGGCGAGCCCGGTCGCGAGCGTCGTCATCAGAATCGGAGAGAGCCGCTCGAGCGCACCGCGCAGGACGAGCGCGCGGCCAAAGGCCATGCCTTCCTCCTGCTCGAGGTGCTGGAAGTGGTTGATCATCAGGATCCCGTTGCGTGCAGCGATCCCGAACACCGTGTAGAAGCCGACGAGTGAGCCGAGCGAGAGGACACCGCCGCCGAGCCACGCCGCGAGCGCTCCTCCCACCAGCGCCATCGGCAGCGTGACGAACGACAGAGCGGCCAGGCGGAAGCTGCCGAACGACGCCTGGAGCAGGAGGAAGATCGCGACCGCTGAGCCGATCCCGTACAGCAGTAGGCGCTTCTGCGCGGACTGGCGCTCCTTGTACTCGCCGAGCACCTCAGCGTGGTAGCCGAGCGGGAAGCTGGTGTTCTCGACCGTCTCCTGAACCTCGCGGGCGACGGAGCCGAGGTCACGTCCCTTCACGTCGACGAGGACGTCGATCACCCTCTGCGTCTGTTCGTGGTGAATCACGTTCGGCAACGGCTTGATCTGCAGCCGCGCCACCCGCCCGAGGAGTACATGCCCGCCCCCGGGCGTGTCGATCGGAAGGTCGTAGATGCTCTCAATGTTCCTGCGCGTCTCGGGTGTGCTCCATACGTGGACGTCGTATGCCCTGCCGCCCCTGAAGATGTCACCCACCTCTTCACTCTCGACCAGGGTGGCCGCGGCCCTGCGGACGTCGCCCGGCTTCACCCCGTAGCGCTGGGCCGCGGCGAGGTTCACCTTCACCTCCATCTGCGGCACGCCCTCTTGGAACTCGACGAAGGCGACGTCGACGCCGTCGAGATCCGCGATCTTGTCCCGCAGCTCGTCCGCCTTCTGGCGGATGAGCTTCAGGTCCGAACCGAAGATGCGCACGTCGATGGGCTCGCTCGAGCCCGCGAGCACCTCGTCGATTCGCTCGTTCAGGTACGTCTCCACGTTCTGGAACACGCCGGGAAGCTGGGCGACTTTGTCCTCGATCGCGGCTTGCGTCTCGTCGTACGGCGCCGAGTCGCTCATCGCGATCCAGTGCTCGCCGAAGTTGACCCCGACCACCTCGTCGGCGAGGTACGCCTGCCCGATGTGCGTCCCGACGTGGTCGACGCCCGGAATCGAGTCGAGCTGGCGCTGCTCGGTGGTCACGATACGGCGCTCCTCCGGAAGCGAGGTGCCGGGCTTCGTGATGATGTGGCTCAGGAAGTCCCGCTCCTTGAACCCCGGGATCAGTGACTCCCCCAAGAACGGCACGACGGCGAGCCCGGCCGCGGCGGTGACCGCCACGGCCGCGTACGCCCACCGAGGTTGGTGGATCGCCCGCGTCAGCATCGCGGCGTAGCCGCGCTTGAGCGCTCGCACGGTTACCGGGTCGCGGTGGTCGAGCCGCCCCCTGGAGAGCAGGATCAGGCTCAGCGCCGGCGTGATCGTCAGGGCGACGAGGAGCGACGCGAGCACCGCCAGGCCGTAAGAGAGCACCAGCGGCCGGAAGAACGCTCCCGTGAGGCTGTGCAGAAGGTAGACGGGGATCAGGGCGGCGATGATGATCAGCGTCGCGTAGACGATCGGGCTCCGCACCTCCAGTGACGCCTCGAGGACGACGCGCGCCTTCGATCTCCGGGAGGCTGCCGCCCCGTGCTGACGCAGGCGGCGCCAGATGTTCTCGATGTCGATGATCGCGTCGTCGACCACCACCCCGAGCGCGATCACGAACCCCGCCAGGACCATCACGTTGACGGTCTCGCCCCGTGCTTCGAGGACGAGGGCGGCGGCGACGAGCGACAGCGGAATCGACGTGACGCTGATCAGCGCGGTGCGCCACTCGAAGAGGAAGGCGCCGAGCACGAACACGACGAGCAGCGCGCCGATCAAGAGTGACACGGTGAGGTTGTGCAGCGAGGTCTCGATGAAGTTCGCTGCCCGGAAGACGTGCGTGTCGAAGCGGATCCCGGGCAGGCCCGGCTCCATCTCGTTCAGGGCCGACTCCACCCCGCGGGTGACATCGAGGGTGTTGCCCCAGGGGTACTTCTCGACGATCAGCAGAAGGCCGGGGTTGCCGTTGACGACCGCGTCGCCGACCAGCCCCTGCGTGCCCTTTTTGACCTGGGCAACGTCCGCCAGCCGGACCGACTGGCCCTTTCGCTCGGCAATCGCCACCTGGGACAGGTCGTTCGGCGTGATGATCGGCAGGATGTGCTCGACGGCCAGCCGTTGGTTCGGCGTCTCGACAAAGCCGCCGGTGCCGATCCTGTGTCCGTCGGCGAATCGCAGCAGGCCCGCGTCCAGTGCGGACGAGGTGGACTCCATCACGTGCTCCAGCGTGACGCCCTGCGCTCGCATCCGCTTCGGGTCGACCTCGACCATGTACTGCTCCAGGTGCTCGCCCCACAGCGCGACGTTCGCCACGCCCGGCACGCGCAGCAGCCGAGCTCGGACCTTCCAGTAGGCGATCGTCGACAGGTCGAGGATGCCCACGGTGTTCGAGGACATTCCGATCTTGATCACCCGGGAGGTGCTCGAGGTCGCCGGCATGATGAACGGGGGCGCCGCCCACGTCGGCAGTGACGGCGTCGCCGCGTTGATGCGCTCCTGCACCAGCTGTCGCACCCGCAGGAGATCAGTCCCCGGCCGGAAGAGCAGCTCGATCGAGGACAGCTGAGGCACCGCCTTCGAACGGATGACCTCGAGACCCGGGATGCCGGTCAGCGTCTGCTCGAGCGGCGTGTTGATCAGCTCTTCGACTTCCTTCGCCGTCAGTCCGAGCGCGAGCGTCTGCACCTCGACGCGCGGCGGCGCGAACTCCGGAAATGCGTCCACCGGCATTCCGCGTAGCTGAGCGGCGCCGAAGGCGAGCATCGCGATGCCGACGGCGACGATGAGGAATCGGAACCTAAGGCTCGATCCGACGATCCACCGCATTACTTGCTACCCCGCCCTTTCATGCGCCCTCGACCTTGCGCCGGGCACGGTCAGTCTTCCGAGATGTCGCCGTACTCGACGCCCCAGATCTCGGGAGCGCCGGCCGTGACCACATGCGTGCCGGCGGGCGGGCCCCTCGTCAGGACCGCGGACACGCCGTCGATCCGAGCGATGCGGATGTCCGCTCGCTGGTAGACGAGATGGTTCGGGCTCGTGTACGTCCACGTGCCGCCGTCCGGGTCGTAGAGCACAGCGTCGTACGGAATGACCGTGCGACTTCCGGTGCCTTCGCTCCGAACTACTTCCGTGCGGACGCCGAGCAGCTTCGCCGCGTCGGCCGTGAGCTTCACGCGCATGATGTCCGTCCCCTTGACCTGCTCGACGGACGCCGAGTCGACCCCGGCTTCATCAGTCGCGGTGCCTCCGCACGCCGCCAGCAGCAGCGGGACGGCGAGCAGCGCCGCCACGGTGACCCACCAGCCTCTCCCATGCCGTTTCATTCCAGTCCTCCGACTCCTCGATCCCGATCTCACTCGTCCCCGGGCCGTGGTACTGCCCGCGTCTCCATCACGGCGCGCCCGGGGACCTCGTCTGGCCCCGGCGCGACAGCCCCGCGCGCCAGCTCCCCCAGCGCCGCCGGCAGCTCCTCGCGCTCCGCGGCCTCTCCTGCCGGGCTGAGCCCGAAGCGCAGGTAGAGGATGGGCAGGACGAAGAGGCTGACCAGCGCCGTCGTGATCAGCCCGCCGACGAACACCACCGCGGCCGGGTGGATCAGCTCGAGCCCGGGCCTGCTGCCCATGATCAGGACCGGCAGGAAGACCAGTCCCGTCGCCAGCGCTGACGTCACGACCGGACCTAGGCGCTCGCGTGCAGCTCGCAGGACGAGGTCCGCCGCCGGCGTGTCGCCCTCGTCCTGCTGGAGCGCGCGCACGCGGCCGAAGAGGTACACGCAGCCGCGGGTCGCGAGGCCGAAGAGGGCCAGGAGCGCGGCGTAGGAGCCGAAGGAGAGCGTGCCGCCCGCCGCGAGCACCGCCACAAGGCCGCCTACGAGCCCGATCGGAACCGTGAGGATCGACAGCGTCGCCAGGCGCCAGCTCTCGAGCACCGCCTGCAGGAGCAGGAACATCCCGATCACGGCCGCGATCGCGACCAGGATCAGGAGGCCTGTCGGCTGGGTCTCGGCGGAAAGAACGGTGGCGTGGTACTCGGACGGGAAGTTGAGCTGCAGCAGGCGGTTCTCGACGTCCCTCACGACGGCGTCCCGATCGCGTCCGCTGACGCGCCCGGCCACGTCCACGTAACGGGAGACGGCCTGGCGGTTGATCACGCTCGGGCTCGGGGCGATCCGGACGTCCGCGACGTCACCGAGCCGGACGTGGCCTCCCTCGGGCGTGTCGATCAGCAACCGGCGGACGCTCGTGAGGTTGTTGCGAACCTGGGGCGTCCCCCAGACGACGACGTCGAAGACCTTCTGCTTGTCGAACAGATTGCCGACCACGAGACCGGACAGCAGCGTCGTCGCCGCGCGGCGCACGTCGCCGGGCTTGATCCCGTACGTGTCCGCCTTGGAGAGATCGACTCGCACGCGGACAGCCGGCTCCTGCGGCGGCAGGAGCGCGCGCGCGCCGTCGATGCCGTCCACCTGCGACATGACGCTCCGCACCCTCGCCGCCTGGTGGTCGAGGACCTGCAGGTCCTCGCCGTAGACGCGCACGTCGACGTTGCCGTCGCTCTGCGCAATGCTCTGGTTCACCCGGTCCTGCGAGTACGTCTGGACGCTGTGCGAGAGCCCCGGATACGCGGCCACGACCCGCTTGACCTCGGCTAGCGTCGAGTCGTAGTCGGCCCCCGAATCGACGTTGACCCAGATCTCTCCGGAGTTGACGCCGACGATCTGGTCGCCGGTGATCGCTCGTCCGACATGCGCGCC
>DATLQK010000056.1:0-25048 GCA_035535195.1 Gaiellaceae bacterium
AGCGAGAAGAGCAGGTGCGGCATCAGCTCCGCCGCGACCAGCAGGCCCATCTGGGCCGCCGAGGCGTCCAGGGTGAGCACGGCGGTCAGCGGCAGGGCGAGCAGCGTCACCTGGTCGCCGAGCATCGAGATCGACTGCGCCGACCAGAGCTTCAGAAACTCGGGCTGCCTGATCAGCCGGGGTGGCTCTTCGGCCTGCCCCGCGGTGCGGAGGTCAGTGTCGGTCATGCCCGCCTGACGGCGATGTCGCCGCTGAGCGTTCGCGCCGTCAGCTCGACGAGCGGGCCTTCGTCGGACTCGATGGTCGCGCCGGCTTCGAGGTCGATGTCTGAGGACGTGTCGCCCGAGAGCGACTGCGCCTCGACCCAGAGCCGGGATCCCTTGGCGATGCCCACCTCGATGTCGCCGGAGGCGGAGTTCAACTTCAAGGCGCCCTCGCGAACGGTCTTCAACTCGACGTCGCCGGAAGCGGTGTTCACGTCGCCGCCGTGCAGAAGGTCGTCGACCTGGACGTCGCCCGAGGCCGAGTTCAGCTTGAGCGAGCCGGCGCGCTCGACTCGGACGTCGCCGGAAGCGGCGTCGATCCGAACGAGCCCGCCGACGTCCTCGAGCTCGACGTCGCCCGACGCGGTCTGGATGCGGACGTCTCCGAAACGGCCCCGTCCCTCGACGTCCGCCGACGCGATCTTCGCCTCGACGTCCGTGTCAGGCGGCGACGTGACGCGCAGGCGGTAGTCCCGGCCGCGGATGAAGTTGAAGCCTCGGTTCTTGGCAGCGGCGACGACGACCTCGTAGCGATCGCCCCGCTGCCGCATCGCGATCTCGGTGTCGCGCTCGTGCTCCTCACCGTCCCGGCCCTGGACCTCGAGCTCGACGGTAGTGGTCTCGCCGGGGACGGTCTCCAGGTCGACGTCGCCGGACGGGAGGCTGATCTCCAGCTTGACCTTGCCCGGGGTGGAGAACGTCTCCGTCCTCATGACGTCTTCTTTCCACGGCGGCGGCGCGGCGGCCGGGCGTCGTCCTTGACCTCGACGTGTCCGAATGGGAGCGGGTAGAAGGTCATGTCTCCTCCTCCTAGTTGCGGCCGTAGCCGGTCAGCCGGTTGCCGGAGCGGCGAACCGGCGGGGCAGTGCTCCGGGACAAAGCCCGGACGATCCAGGTGTTCAGCGAGACGCCCGCGGCGTTGGCGGCGGAGTCGAGCTCGCGCTTGAGGTTCTCCGGAAGCCGGAGCGTGAGGCGGGCGGTGAGCCCATCCTCGCTCGCGACTGCGGACGCCTCGACCGCCTCGCTCCCGACGTAGACGAGCTGCGGGTCGGGGCCGGCGAGACGAACCTCGATGTGGCCTTCGGGCAGCTGCGCACTGATCTCCAGCGCCGCCTCGCCCAGGGTCTCGAGCAGGCGCATGCCGGCCGAGCCGCGCAGCGCCTGGATCAGACGCTCGGCGGCGGAGGCCGTCTGGTCGTCGCCGACCGCGGCGACGGCCGTGAGGTCCCGCTCGAGAGCACTGGTGAATCTTGCCGTCTCCATGGTGTCATTATGACACCACACTGGCATCTGTCAAGCACCACCGTAAGATCAAGCCATGGGGCGCTGTTACAACTGTGGCCAGGAGAACCCGGACGGCTTCCGCTTCTGCGGTGCCTGCGGCGCGGACCTGACCGTCGTCGAGCGGCCACGGGAGCTCCGCAAGACGGTGACCGTCCTCTTCTCTGACGTCACCGGCTCGACCGCCATGGGGGAGCGGCTCGACCCGGAGTCCACGCGGCGGGTGATGGGCCGCTACTTCGACTCGATGCGCGCTGCGATCGAGCGGCACGGCGGCACCGTGGAGAAGTTCATCGGCGACGCGGTCATGGCCGTCTTCGGCGTGCCGACCGTCCACGAGGACGACGCGCTGCGCGCCGTTCGAGCGGCGGTGGACATGCGCGCCGCGCTTGAGGTGCTGAACGAGGAGCTCGAGCGTGACTGGGGCGTCCGCCTCGCGACCCGGACCGGGGTCAACACGGGCCAGGTCGTTGCGGGCGAGGGCGACTCGCTCGCCACCGGCGACGCCGTCAACGTGGCGGCACGGCTGGAGCAGGCGGCAGGGCCGGACGAGATCCTGGTCGGAGAGAGCACGTACCGCCTCGTCCGCGAGGCGGTCGACGCCGAGCCGGCCGAGGCGGTCGACGCCAAGGGCAAGAGTCAGCCGGTCGCGGCATACTCGGTTGCGGCCGTCAGGGAGGCCGCGGAGACGATCCCACGCAGGCTCGACTCGCCGATGGTCGGTCGCGAGAACGAGCTGGCCCAGCTCCAGCGAGCCTTCGACCACGCGGTCTCGGAGCGCGTCCCCTACCTCTTCACGGTGCTCGGCTCCGCCGGGATCGGGAAGTCACGGCTCCTTCGCGAGTTCCTCGGCCGGGTCGACGCAACGGTGCTGACGGGGCGCTGCCTACCGTACGGCGAGGGGATCACCTACTGGCCGCTCGTGGAGATGTTCGGCGGCGACCCGGAGGCGGTCGACCTCGACGCGAACCGCGACGAGATCGCGCTCGCCACCCGGAGACGCCTGGAGGCGAGGGCGAGGGAACGGCCGCTTGTCGTGCTCCTCGACGACCTCCAGTGGGCGGAGCCGACGTTCCTCGACCTCATCGACCACGTCACGGACCTCGCTCGCGACGCGCCGATGCTGCTCGCCTGTCTCGCCCGGCCCGACCTGCTGGACGCCCGGCCGTCCTGGGGCGGCGGGAAGCTGAACTCGACCACGATTCTCCTCGAAGCTCTCACGGAAGAGGAGTCCGAGGCCCTCGTGGACAGCCTGATCGCCGTCGGGCTGGACGCGGACCTCCGGCGCAGGATCGCCACGGCGGCCGAGGGCAACCCGCTCTTCGTCGAGGAGATGCTGTCGATGCTGACCGAGGATCTCGGCGAGATCGCGGTTCCCCCGACGATCCAGGCGCTCCTCGCGGCGCGCCTCGACCGGCTGACGCGCGACGAGCGAATCGTCCTCGAGTGCGCGGCGGTCCAGGGCCAGGAGTT
Source organism: Gaiellaceae bacterium (assembly GCA_035535195.1). Taxonomy (GTDB): domain Bacteria; phylum Actinomycetota; class Thermoleophilia; order Gaiellales; family Gaiellaceae; genus JACDAN01. The sequence continues at coordinate 3,018 of DATLQK010000056.1, forward strand.
CGACCGCTCCGCCCTCGTCGGGATGGTTCCGGCGAGCCTCGGCGACAGCCTGAGCACACACCTCCAGGCACTCGTGCGCAAGGACCTGATCCGCCCGATCCCCGGCGAGGAGGACGAATACCGCTTCAAGCACCTGCTCCTGCGAGATAGCGCCTACGACGCGCTGCCGAAAGAGGCGCGGGCGGAGCTCCACGAGGCGTTCGTGGACTGGGTCGCCCAGCTGCAGAGGCCGGACTTCGACGCCATCATCGGCTACCACCTCGAGCAGGCGTACTACGCGCGGGCCGACCTGGGGCCGCTCGACGAGCGTGCGGCGGGAATCGCACGCCGAGCGGCGGCGGCGCTCACGGCGGCCGGCCACCGCGCGAGGCAGCGCGCCGACGTTCACGCCACCCTCAACCTGTTCGAGCGGGCGATCCGCCTGCTTCCGGAGGACGATCCCGGCGCCGTCGCGCTCCTGCCCGACCTCGGGGGGGCGATCGGCGAGAGCGGAGACCTCCGGCGCCCGATGGAGCTCTACAGGAAGGCCGAGGCCCTGGGTGACGAGCGCACGGCGCTTCGAGGCCGGATCCGGCGGCTGTTCCTGGAGCTGAACCAGGGCGACGAGATGGCGCCGATCGTGGCCCCGATGGAAGAAGCGGTCGAGGATGCAAAGCGGCTCGGGCAGCCGGATGTGCTGATCGAGGCGTACCGCAAACTCGCGATCCTCTACATGTGGGTCGGCGACAACCCGCGGGGCGAGCAGCTCCTCTGGGCTGCGCTGGATCAGGCAGCCGAATCGGGGGAGCCGGAGGTCGCGGAGACGCTGAACTGGATCGGGATCCTGCTGCTCTGGGGACCGGTCCCGGTCGGCGAGGCATTGCAAGAATGCCGCCGGCTGAGCGAGGTCGCGGACAAGATGGGCAGGGCGAAGGCAGAGCTGCTCGTCACCGAAGGGACGCTGCTGGCGCTCACAGGCGAGTTCGAGTCCGCGCGGTTGCTCGCGGCGGACGGACGCGCCGAGCTGCGCGAGCTCGGACTCGAGGTGCAGTACGCGGCGATCGGCATGCCGGCCGCCATGATCGAGCTCCTCGCCGGCGACTTCGCTGCCGCGGAGGAGATCCTGGCCGAGACGAGGGAGATCCTTCGCAACGCCGGCGAGCGCGGGTACCTGTCCACGGTCTTCGGGCTGCTGGCGCTCGCGCTGGCGAAGCAGGGACGCTTCGACGAGGCCGACCGGATGGCGGACGAAGGGCGGAAGATCGGGGCCGACGATGACCTGATCACCCAGATCTACTGGCGCGTCGGGAAGGCTCACGTCGCGGCCGCACGCGGGAATCGCGATGAGGCCCGTGCGCTCTCGACCGCGGTGGTCGAGCTGGCGACGGACTACGACAGCTTCGACGGGCCGCTGGCGCTTGTCGAGGTCGCGCCGCACCTCCCGCCGGACGTGGCGCGCGCCGGCCTCGAGAACGCGCTGGCCGGCGCCACCGCGAAGGGCAACGCCATCACCGCGGCGGCGGCGCGGGAAGCGCTCGAAGCTCTTCCATCACCGTCGCGATGAACGCGTCGAGCTCTTCAAGCGAGCCCGCGTTCACGTACGAGTAGTCCGCGCGGTCGACCTTCTCGATGTCCGGCAGGAGGCGCTCGGTGCGGCCGGCGAAGGGCACGTTCGCCCGCGCCTCGCGAAGCTTCTCCGGCGCCGTGATCACCACCACTTTGTCGAAGCGGGCGTCGCCGCCGACCTCGTAGAGAAGTGGCACCTCGGTCACGGTGGCGGGCGGGGGCTCCGGCAGCTCGGCGAGCTGCTCGCGCCAGCGCAGGTATTCCGCCGAGACGCGCGGGTGCAGCAGCGCCTCCAGCCAGGCCAGCGCCTCACGGTCGTTGAAGACCTTCGCGCCGACGAAGCTCCGCTCGATGTCGCCGTTCTGGTCGAGGATCTCCTCGCCGAGCCGCTCCACCATCGCCGCCTTCACCTCGGGGTCGTTCTGAATCAGGTGGTGGACGATGTCGTCGCTCGAGACGACGGCGGCACCGTGGCGGGCGAACGCCTTCAGCGCCTCGCTCTTCCCCGCTCCGATGCCGCCCGTGATGGCGACGGAGACAGGTCTGGCGGTTCGTCCGGTCACCGGGCCGAGGCTCGGTGGCCGGGCGAGCCGCTCTTACTGCTGTTCGTCGTCAGTGTCGGCCGACGCCTCGTCGGCGGCCGGCTCATCCTCGGGCTCCGGCACGGCGGAGGCCTCGGGCTCCGGCACCGCGGAGGCCTCAGGCTCCGGAACGGCGGAGGCCTCAGGCTCCGGAACGGCGGAGGCCTCGGGCTCGAGCGGCGCCTCCTCGGGCGCCGCGGTCGGCTCCGGAGACGGCTCCGCGCCGGTGTGCTCCGAGAGTTCCGACGGCCCTGCGCCGAACACCTCGTCGGAGAGGCCGAGCTCGGAGGCCGGGGTCGGGCCCTCGCCCTCGACGCGCTTCAGCGACAGCGAGAGGCGGCGGCGCTCCGGGTCGACCTCGATGATCTTGGCCTGGACGGAGTCGCCCTGCCCGACGACCTCGCGTGGATTCTCGACGTGGTGCTGCGCGAGCTCGGAGATGTGAACGAGGCCCTCGACGCCGGGCATGATCTCGACGAAGGCGCCGAAGGTGACGACCTTCGTGACCTTGCCCTCGACGACGTCGCCCTCGTTGTACTGCTCGAGCACCTGCTGCCACGGGTCGCTCTGCGTCTGCTTGAGGCCGAGCGAGATCCGCTGGCGGTCGCGGTCGATGTCGAGCACCTTGACCTTGACCGTCTGCCCGATCTCGAGCACCTCCGAGGGGTGGTTCACGTGGCTCCACGAGATCTCGGAGATGTGGATCAGGCCATCCATCCCGTCGAGGTCGACGAAGGCGCCGAAGTCGACGATGTTGGAGATCTGGCCCTCGACGACGTCGCCCGGCTGGAGCCGGTCGAGGATCGCCTGGCGCATCTCCTTCCGCTCGTCCTCCAGGACGGCGCGGCGCGAGAGCACGACGTTGTTGCGCGAGCGGTTGAGCTCGATCACCTTGCAGCGGAGCGTCTGCCCGAGGAACTCGTCCAGATCCTGGACGCGGCGGATGTCGACGAGCGAGGCGGGCAGGAAGCCGCGGACGCCCAGGTCGAGGATCAGGCCGCCCTTGACGACCTCGATCACTCTCCCGTCGATCGGCTCTCCGGTCTCGGCCTTCTGTTCGATCGTCTTCCACGCGAGCTCGAAGCGGGCGCGCTTCTTGGAAAGGATCAGGCGGCCTTCGGCGTCCTCCTTCGTGAGGACCAGGGCATCGATCTCCTCCCCTATGCCGACCTCGTCCTCGGGGTTGACCGAGCGACGGATGGACAGCTCCGAGACGGGGATGACCCCCTCCGACTTGTAGCCGATGTCCACGAGCACCTCGTCCTTGTCCACTCGGACCACGGTGCCGTGCACGACCTCGCCTTCGTTGATCGTCGGGAAGGTCGACTCGTAGTCGGGGATCAGCTCGCCCTCAGGGCCTGTCGTCCAGACCTCGGGGTCGTCCACCTGCGGTTTCTCCACAATGTCGTTCGCCAAGAGCGGCGCAGTATATCTGCGGTTTTCGCTTATCCCAAGGCGCCGACTAGGCGGCGCCGACCGGCTATTGCAGTGTGCGGAGAAACGGCTTCACTGCGCTCAGATAGGCGTCATGAGCTTCGATCATGCTCATGTGCCCGGCGCCCTCCAGCTCGACCAGCTCGCTGCCCTCGATGCCTTCGTGGAGAACGTGTGCGGCGCGGGGTGTGGTCGTTCGGTCGTGGGCCCCGACGATGACGAGCGTCGGCTTCGAGACCCGGCCCAGGTCGGGCGTGTAGTCGAAGTCGCCGTAGCCGGCGGAGGCGAAGTACCGGAGGACGTCGGCGGTATAGATCGTGTCGGCCGCGAAGTTGGCCGGCGGCTCCCCGCAGAAGTGGAACGGCGTCTGGATCCTCATCAGCTCGGCGGACTCCTCGGCCGTCTGGACGGTCTTCTCCCACTCCCACGAGTCGGCGATCGCCTTGCCGGGGTCTCCCATCGCATCCAGCGACGCCTGGACGTCGGCGCCGAGCGCGGCGCTCGAGTCGCCTCCACCGGAGATCACGTAGCCCTCGGCGGTGCCGAGGTTGACGGCGTGCCAGGTGGTGATGATCGCGCCGAAGGAGTGGCCGAGCAGCGCGAAGCGGTCGAGCTCGAGCGCGTCTGCCAGCTGGTCGACGTCGCGGGCGAAGACCTCGAGGGTCAGGGTCTCCGGGTCGACGCGCTCGCTGCGCCCCTGGCCGCGCTCGTCGACGTAGATCACACGCGCGACCTCGCTCAGCGGGTCGAGCCACGGCCGCAGGTGGGTGTGGTCGAGCCCGGGCCCGCCGTGAAGCACGATCAGCGGGATCCCGTCGCCGCCCAGGTCCTCAACGGACATCGAGTACCCGTCGGGCAGTGTGACGTTCACGCAGCCCTTCGAGCCGGTCCGGTCACGACTTCGCCTCGTTCCAGTCCTCGCCGACCCCGATGTCCACCGCCAGCGGTGGATCGAGGTCGTAGGCGCCGCACATCTCCTCCCGGACGAGGTCGCGGATCGACGAGACCTCGTTGTCCGGCACCTCCAGCAGCAGCTCGTCGTGCACCTGCAGAACGAGCCGCGCGCCTCTCCCCTCGGCGCGCAGGCGATCGTGGATCGCCACCATCGCCTTCTTGATGATGTCCGCGTTCGACCCCTGCATGACGAAGTTGACGGCGAGACGCTCGCCGAGCGAGCGCGTCTGCCGGTTCGAAGCCCGGAGCTCGGGGACCGGCCGCCGCCGCCCCATCAGGCTCGTCGAGTACCCGTCCTCCCGCGCCTGCTCGATCGTGCGCTGGATGAAGTCCTGTACGTGCGGGAAGCGCGCCAGATACGCGTCGATCAGCGACTGCGCCTCCTCCCGGGAGATCTCGAGGTTCTCCGAGAGCCCGAACGACGAGATCCCGTAGACGATCCCGAAGTTGATCATCTTCGCCGTCGACCGATCGGCGGTCGTCAGCGACGCCGGATCCTTCCCGAGCACCTCTGCCGCGGTCGCCGTGTGGATGTCCTCGCCGCGCGCGAACGCTTCGCGCAGCTTCGGCTCGCCCGAGACGTGGGCCAGGATCCGCAGCTCGATCTGCGAGTAGTCGGCCGAGAGCAGCTTGTGCCCCGGCTCGGCGACGAAGGCCGAGCTGATCTCCCGCCCGAGCTCGGTTCGGATCGGGATCGCCTGCAGGTTCGGGCTGGTCGTCGACAGCCGGCCGGTCGACGCGACGGCCTGGTTGATGGTCGTGTGAAGGCGCCCGTCCTCGCCGATCAGCGACGGCAGCGGGCCGAGGTAGGTGTTCAGGAGCTTCGAGTACTCGCGCCACTCCTCGATCACTCCGACGACCTCGTGCTCGTGGCGGATCTTCCTGAGGACGCGCGTGTCCGTCGAGTAGCCGGTCTTGCCCTTGCGATCCGGGGTCAGTCCGAGCTGCTCGAACAGGATCCGCCCCACCTGCTGGGTCGAGCCGAGCATGAACTCCTCGCCGGCGAGCTCGTGCGCGCGCGCCTGCAGCTCCTCCACGCGCTCCGCCAGCCGTGCGGTGATCTCGCCCATCCGGTACGTGTCGATCTTGACGCCGGCCACCTCCATCGCCGCGAGCACCGCCGTCAGCGGCAGCTCGACGTCGCGGTAGAGCGACTCCTGCTCGCGCTCACGCAGCCGCGCCAGCAGCGGATCGACGATCCGCAGGGTCGCCGCGGCGCGCCGAACGAGCCCCTCCGTCTCCTCGTCCGCAGACGGCTCGGGGACGAGCTCGACGCCGTACTCCGCGGCGAGATCGTCGAGCTCATAGCCGGCGCGCGCCGGGTCGATCAGGTACGCCGCGATCAGCGTGTCGTCGGCGGCCTGGACGCGCTGCGCCTTCGCGTCGTGCGCGACGAGGTCGCCCTCGAGCCGGGGCGGACGCGCGGCCACGACCACCTCCTCCGGTGTCGCGATGGCGACTCGGTCGGCCTCCGCGGCAACGCCCACCCGCCCCTCGACCACCGGCAGGCCCTCGCGCCACGGCACCGAGACCCCCTCGACGACCAGCGCGGCGGCAGGCACGGTCGCATCCAGCTCGTCGACCCGATTCAGCAGGTTCCTGAACTCGAACGTCCGGAACATCTCCTTGAGCTTCGACCGGTCGGGCGGTGAGAGCACGAGCTCGGCGGGGTCGCAGTCGAGCTCGAGGTCACGCCGCATCGTCGCGAGCCGCTTCGAGACTTCGGCCTGCTCCGCGTGCTCGGTGAGGTTCTTGCGCCGCGCCGGGCTCAGCTCCTCGACGTGCTCGAGGACGCCCTCGATCGAGCCGTACTGCTGGATCAGTTGCGACGCCGTCTTGTCGCCGATCCCCGGAACGCCGGGGATATTGTCGGACGTGTCGCCCTTGAGGCCGATGAAGTCCGGGATCTGGTCGGGCGTGATCCCGAGCCGCGCCTCCACCCGCTCGGGCGTATAGACGTTCACGTCCGCGACGCCGCGCGGGGTCATCATCAGCGTGACGTTGTCCGTCACGAGCTGGAACGCGTCGCGGTCGGTGGAGACGACCGTCGTCTTCACGCCGGCCTGGTCCGCCTGCGTGGCGAGCGTCGCGATCACGTCGTCGGCCTCCCAGCCCTCGAACTCGAGGTTCCGGTAGCCGAAGGCCTCCACGATCGGCCGGAAATACGGGAACTGCTCGCGCAGGAGGTCGGCCATGGGCCGGCGTTCCGACTTGTAGTCCTCGGACAGCTCCATGCGCTCGACGGGGCGGGTGTCCCACGCGACGGCGACGCCCTTCGGGCGGTAGTCCGTCAAGAGCTTGAAGAGCATGTTCGTGAACCCGAGCAGGGCGTTCGTCGGCATTCCCTCGCTCGTCGCGAGCTCCTCGGGCAGGGCGAAGTAGGCCCGGTAGGCGAGGTTGTTCCCGTCGACGAGGAAGAGCTCGGAATCGCGCGCCGGCGCGTCGTCGAGCTGCAGCTCCTCGCCTGTGAGCGTCTTCGGCATTTCGCTTCGAGTCTAGGCGAGGAGCGCTGACGCAAAGCTCGGCAGGGCCGCCCGCGCCGCCGTCGCCCGCCGGGAGCCGCCCACGACGGACAACGCGTGCTCGCAACGAGCGGTGTAAGCGACGATGTACACCGAGTATGCGAGCGCTGCTCGCCGGACCTCGAGCGGAAGCCCGCCGCGCTCGGCCTCGTAGGCGTTGACGAACGCGAGTGTGTCCTCGACGGACGGTTGGTAGACCCGCGCGTGGAGCGCCGCGGTGTGGGTCGCGGCGGCACCGCCGAGCGCGACGGACTCGTAGTCGATCGAGAGGCTGTCCCAGTCGTAGACGATCGTGATCTCGCCGCCGCCGCCGAAGCGGAAGTGTTTGATGCTGAAGTCCTGGTGCCCGAGGACGAGGGGACCGGCCTCCATCCGGGCAGCCGCGCGAGAGGCGATCTCGTCGATCTCCCCGGCGCCCTCACTGGTCGCGTCGAAATCGAACTTGTGGGGCTCGGGCCAGAGGCCTCGCCGCCACTGAAACGCCTCCAACGCCGACAGCCGGGGGGAGCTCGGCGCCGAGCTGCGCGATCCGAAGCTGCGCGGCGGCCATCGCGCGGCGCCTGGCGCTGGTGACGTTCAGCATACCGGCGGCCGTCCGTGCGCCACTCCTCGGCGGAGCACAGCCCGACGAGAAACGGCGTCGGCCCGAGGACAGGGCGCGGGCACGGAAAGCCGCGTTCCGCCAGATGCGCGTGCTGAGCCTCGAGCTCAGGCGCGCCGACCTTGGCCTGATGGACCTTGCGCGCGACGCGGCGGCCGTCGCGGAGCTCGAGCCCGAGGAGCGCGCCGACGCTGATCTCGAGATGGAAGCAGCGACGGATCTCCAGCGGGAGCCCGAGCAGCGCCGCCTCGACCTCAACCGGGTCGGCGGTTCCAAAGACCTGCTCCACGAGGACGCGGTACGGCCGGCGCAGTCGCCGCGCGAGGCTCAACATGCCGCTGAGTATCGTGCTCGCACCATGCCCGACCTCCGAGTCGAGCCGTTTTCGAAGGCTCATCTGGACGATGCAGCAGAGTTGCTTGCCCGGCGCCACGAGCGGCATCTCGCAGAGGGGACGCTGCTTCAGCGAGCGCCCGATTTCCGCGCGGAGGTCGAGCAGGCGGCCGGCGACGACGGCGCAAGCGGATCGGTCCTGGTCGACGACGGCCGCGTCCGGGGCTACGTGATCGGCTCTCCCAGACCGCTCACGAACACCGGCCTCACCTGGCAGGTCGTCGGCTTCGCAGGGCTGGCGTTCGAGGGCGATCCCGAGCTCCTGCGTGACCTGTACGCCCACGCCGCCTCGCGGTGGGTCGACGACGGTCACACTCGCCACTGCGCCTATGTGCCCTGGCCGGAGCAGGATCTGATCGACGCCTGGTTTCGCCTCACCTTCGGGGCCTCGGGCATCACCGCGGCACGTGAGACCGCCGTCGAGCCGTTCGGGGCCGGCGTGACGGTCCGGGACGGGACGCCCGACGACCTCGAAGCCGCCGTCAAGCTCGATCAGGACATGGCCGACTCGATGCGCCCGGCGCCGAGCTTCTCGGGCCAGGAAGCGCGCTCGAACGAGGAGCTGCTCGACGAGTGGCGCGACACCTGGGACGACGAGGAGTTCAAGCACTTCGTCGCGGAGTCCGAGGCCCGGATCGTCGGCCACGCGGTGCTCTACACCGGCCGGAGCGGGATCCGGATCCCGGAGGACAGCATCGACCTCGCCGCGGCCTCGACCGAGCCGGAGGCGCGCGGGACGGGGGTCGGCCGCGCACTGACCTCCCATGTCCTCGGCTGGGCACACGAGCAGGGCTACGGGTCGATGACGACGGACTGGCGGATGACGAACCTCCTCGCCTCGCGGTTCTGGCCGAAGCGCGGGTTTCGGCCGACGTTCCTTCGGATGTACCGCTCGATCCCGTGAACGTCCGTCGCGCCGAGCCAAGCGACGCCGGCCGCGTCCTGGCGCTGATGGAGGGACTGACGCGTCCGGCCGTCGCCGACGACCCCGCACCGCAGCGGGATGTCTTCCTCGCTCACCTCGACCGCGAGGACGCGGCGATCTTCGTCGCCGAGGCCGACGGCGAGCTCGTCGGCGCGGTCAGCCTCTGGATCCAGCCTCGGCTGAACTGGACGACGCCGCAGGGCTGGATCCCGGACCTCTACGTCGACCCCGCCTTCCGCCGCCGCGGCGCGGCTCGGGCGCTGCTGGACGCCTGCGCCGAGCTCTGCCGGGAGCGCGGCTGCCACGTGCTCGTGCTCGAGTCCGGCCACCACCGCGCCGAGGCGCATCGGCTGTACGAGTCGTACGGGTTCGAGCACTACGCGCGCGCGTACTCGCTCCGCCTCTGATGCGCGTCCCCCTCCTCTCCGGCTCGCGACTGCAGATCGTCGAGCTCCCCGACGACGCGATCGTGCTCAGGGCGCGACCTCCGGGCGAGGCCGTCGCGAACGCCGGCGCCGCGGTGCAGGAGGCGCTGCGGTTCCCGCTCGACGGCCCGTCGCTCGAGGAGCTCGTCCCGCGCGGCGGGCGCGTGACGATCGTCGTCGAGCCGCCGGCGCTGCCGGTGCCGAGCGCGCTGCGCGATCCCCGCCGCGCCGCCCTGTCGGCGACGGTGGAGGAGCTCGAGCGGATCGGCGTGCCGCTTGAGCGGCAGACGCTGCTCGTGGCGGGCGGCCTCACCCGCCGGGCGGGCCAGCGTGAGCTCGAGGCGCTCGTGCCCCCGATGCTCGCCCGGCGCTTTTCGGGCGGCGTGGAGGTGCACGACGCCGAGCGGCCCGACCTCGTCGACCTTGGCGCCGAGGGCAACGTGCCCGTCCGGGTCAACCCGACGCTCGTCCAGACCGACGCCGTAGTCGTCGTCTCCGCGGCCGAGAGCCTGCTGCACGGCGGCGCGGCGGCGTTCCTCTCCGCCGCCGGCCCCGAGCCCCTGCGCGCGGCAGGCGCCTACTCCTTGCTCGAGACGAGCGCCTCGCAGGGCTGGCAGCTCGCGGTCGGCGTCGAGCGGCGGCTGGCCGAACGCGTACCGCTCTTCGGCGTGACGCTGACGCTGAACCCGCCCGCCGTCACCGGCGCCTTCCACGGCTACCCGCACGACGATCGCGCGCTCGACCGGATCGCCACCTCACCCGTCCGGCTCGCCTTCCGGCTCGCCCCGGGGATCGTCCGCTCGCGCCTCCTTGCATCGATTCCCCGGGAGCTCACCGCGACCGGCGCGCTCGGCGGGCGGCCGTCGGCCGCCCACGTCGAGTCGATCCTGCGCAGTCTCGACGGACGGGCCGCGACGCTGGAGGCGCCGCTCGACGTCGCTGTAATCGGGGTGCCGGCGACCACGCCGTACCTCCCGCGCGAGCGCCCGAATCCCGTTCTCGTCGCCTATCAGGCGCTCGGCCTCGCCCTACGCCTCTGGCGCGACCGCTTCCCGCTCACCGACGGCGGGACGGTGATCCTCGTCACGCCGCTCGACCGCCACTTCCCGCATCCGACGCAGTCGCCCTACCGGACGTTCTTCAACGCGCTGCGTGCGCTCGGCACGCGGGCCGGACACGAACCGGCGAGCTGGGCCGAGGCGGAGCGCGCGGCGGCGGCCGACCCGCGGGCGGTCGAGGCCTATCGCCGCGGCCACACCGTCCACCCGCTGCTCCCGTACGCGGACTGGTCCGCCTGCCTGCCGGTGCTCCAGCGGGCCGGCGCCGTGCTGGTCGCCGGCTCGAGGGACGCGAGGGCCGCGCGCCAGTTCGGCTTCGTGCCGACGAGGAACCTGTCCGCCGCGCTCGCGATGGCGCGCGCCCGGGTGGAGGGCGTGCCGCGCGTGGGCTACTTCGTCGCCCCGCCCTACTTCCCGGTCAGGGTCGCGCGCTAGTCCACGCCCAAATACGTCTTCCGAACCTGCTCGTTCTCCTGCAGCCGCTTGGCGTCATCCGCGAGCGCGATCGTGCCCGTCTCCATCACGTAGCCGCGGTCGGCGGTGTCGAGCGCCATCAGCGCGTTCTGCTCGACGAGCAAAATCGGCGTCCCCTGGTCGTTGATCTCGCGGACGATCTCGAAGATCTTCTCGACGAAGATCGGCGCCAGGCCCATCGACGGCTCGTCCAGGAGCAGGAGCTTCGGCTGCGCCATCAGCGCGCGTCCGATCGCGCACATCTGCTGCTCGCCGCCGGACAGAGTCCCCGCCTTCTGGTTCTTTCGCTCGGCGAGCCGCGGGAAGAGCGCGTAGACGCGGTCGAGCGACTCCTTGATCGCGCCGCGGTCGGAGCGCTGGAAGGCCCCCATCTCGAGGTTCTCGAGAACGCTCATCCGCGGGAACAGCCGTCGGCCCTCCGGCGACTGGCTGATCCCCATCTTCACGACGTCATGCGGCGCCTCGTCCGTGATGTCGCGGCCCTGGAAGCGGATCTTGCCGGTGCGCGGGTGGTTGAGCCCGTTGATCGAACGAAGCGTGGTCGACTTGCCGGCCCCGTTCGCGCCGATCAGCGTGACGATCTCCCGCTCGCCGACATCGAGCGTGACGCCCTTCAGCGCCTGGATCGAGCCGTAGTAGGTGTGGACGTCCTCGAGCTCGAGGATCTTGCCGCCGCCGTCCGTGCGGGCCGGTGCCCCCTGCTCGCTCATCCTGCCTCCACCGCCGCCGAGCCGAGGTAGGCCTCGATCACCTTCGGGTCGCGCTGGACGTCCTGCGGCGAGCCCTCGGCGATCTTCTCGCCGTAGTCCAGCACCGTCACCCGGTCGGAGATGCCCATCACGACCTTCATATCGTGCTCGATCATCAGTACCGTCAGTTCCCGCTCCGTGCGGAGCCTCGCGACGAAGGAGGTGAAGTCCGCCGTCTCCTGCGGGTTCATCCCCGCCGTCGGCTCGTCCAGCAGCAGGAGCTTCGGCTCAGTCGCGAGCGCCCGCGCCACCTCGAGCCGCCGCTGGTCCCCGTACGAGAGGTTGCGCGCATACTGCTCCCACTGACGGCGCTCGAGGCCGGAGAAGGCGAGCAGCTCGCGCGCCCGCTCGACCGCCTGGCGCTCCTCGCGCCTTACGCCCGGCGTGCGCAGCACGCTCTTCACGATTCCCCCCTTGAGCCGCGCGTGCATCCCGACGAGCACGTTCTCTCGCGCGGTCATGCTCTGGAAGAGGCGGATGTTCTGGAACGTCCGACCGACACCCCGCTCCGTGATCGCATGCGGGGGCTTGCCGGTGACGTCCTCACCCGAGAACACGATCTGGCCCGCGGTCGGCTTGTAGACGCCGGTGAGCATGTTGAAGAACGTCGTCTTCCCGGCCCCATTGGGGCCGATCAGGCTGATGATCGAGCCCTCGGGGATCGTGAAATCGACGTCGTTGACGGCGACGAGGCCGCCGAACTCCTTGCGCACGGCCAGGGCTGTGAGCAGGTCAGCCATCGGGCGCGTGCCGCACGTCGTAGAGGGGCTCGTCCGCGACGCCCTCCTCGAACTCCATCTTGCGCCGTTCGCTCGGAATCAAGCCCTGCGGCCTGAACAGCATCATCACGACCAGGATCACGCCGAAGATCCCGAACTGGTAGAGCGGCACGTCGATGTTCGTGCCGAGGTTCTTGTTGATCTCCTGGCCGATGTTCCCGAGCCCTTCCTGGTTCAGGTACGCGAGGAAACCGCCGCCGACGAGCACGCCCCAGACGTTCCCCATCCCGCCGAGGATGACCATGCAGAGGATGAAGACCGAGATGTTGAAGAAGAAGTCGTCGGGGAACGTGCCGCTCTTGAAGGCGGCGTAGTAGGCGCCCGCGATCCCGCCGAAGAAGGCGCCGGCCGCGTACGCCCAGGTCTTCGTCCGCATCAGCGGCACGCCCATCGCCGCCGCCGCGGTCTCGTCCTCGCGAATCGCGATCCAGGCGCGGCCGAGGCGCGAGTCGCGGAGGCGCACGGAGCAGAAGACGGTGAACAGGAGCAGGACGAGCGCGGTCCAATAGAAGAAATTGATCCCGTTGGAGACGGTGAGGAAGTCCTCGGGGAGGCCGAGCCAACGGTTCAGCGTCGCGCCGAAGCCCGGCGGGTCGATCGGATTGATGCCCTGCGCCCCGTTCGTGAGGTTGAACCCGGTGCCGAAGAGGTTGTCGCCGTTCCGGGCGATCTGGGGCATGATCTCGCCGAAGCCGAGGGTGACGATCGCCAGGTAGTCGCCGCGCAGCCGGAGCGTCGGCAGGCCGATCAAAATGCCGGCGATCGCCGACAGGATCCCGGCCACGACGACCACCAACCAGATCGAGACGTGGAAGCCCGCCGCCTTCGGGTTGACGCCGATCGCGCCCGCATGGACGTGGACGTTCTCGAAATGCGGTGAGGCGAACCAGGCGGCCGTGTAGGCGCCCATCGCGTAGAAGGCGACGTAGCCCAGATCGAGGAGGCCCGCGTAGCCTACGACGATGTTCAGGCCGATCGCCATCATCATGTAGATCAGCATCGTCACGCCGGTGTCCACAGTCGGGACGTCGCCGAAGATCGGGATGTCCGGCAGCCAGGTCCGGTAGTACGGGTACAGGAAGGCAAGCGCGATCACGATCGTCGGGAGCGCCGCGCCCCGCACACGGCGCGGCAGCCGCCGCCACTGCGCCCGGATCGCGTCGAAGCGCAGCGTCTCGGAGACCTGGCTCCGCCACTCGGAGCGCCGGTTCGCCGTGCTAGACACCCTCCGGCGTCCTCTCCCCGAGCAGCCCCTCGGGCCGGAAGACGAGAATGATGATCAGGATCGCGAAGATGATCGACTGGGTCCAGTCGCTGCCCGGCGTCGCCCAGCTGAGACCGTTGTTGAAGGACTCGATCAACGCGATCACGAGCCCCCCTAAGACCGCGCCCGGCAGGTTGCCGATGCCGCCGACGACGGCGGCCGTGAACGCGATCAGGCCGAGCCGGAAGCCCTCGTCGTAGCGGATGTTCGTGATGTAGAGCGCGTAGAGCAGGCCGGCGGCACCCGCCAGCCCGCCGGCGATGAAGAACGTGAAGGAGATCGTCCGGTTGACGTTGATCCCCATCATGGCCGAGGCATCGCGGTCCTGGGCCGTCGCCCGCATCGCCTTTCCCTGGCGCGTCCGCTGGACGAGGAGCAGCAGGGCGACGAGCACGGGGACCGTGAACAGGAGCACGATCAGCTTGTCCCACGTGTAGGGGACGCCCGCGATCGTGAACACCGTCCCGCGCGGCAGGATCGACGGGACCGAGGTCGGGCGGGGCCCCTTCCAGACGAGGCCGATGTTCTGGAGGATGAACGAGACGCCGATCGCTGTGATCAGCGGCGCGAGGCGTGGCGCGTGGCGTAAGCGCCGGTAGGCGACGAGCTCGATCGTCGTGTTCAGGACGGCGCAGAACGCCATCACGATTACGAGCATGAGCAGGATCATCGACCAGAGGACGAGGCCCGAGTCGTCGGCGAGGCCGAAGGTCGTCACCATGGTCGCGACGAGCATCCCGCCGAGCATGAAGACGTCGCCGTGAGCGAAGTTGATCAGCTCGAGGATGCCGTAGACGAGCGAGTAGCCGAGCGCGACTAGGCCGTAGATGGCTCCGTTCGTGACGCCGATCAGGAAGAGGCGGTAGAACTCGGCCGGCGTCTTGATGAAGTTGACGACGAGCCAGAGGACGAGCAGAGCCACGAGGAGCGCGCCGATCGCCGGCATGATCCGTCCCTGCAGCCGCCTGCCGACGGTCGGGAGGGGAGCGCGGCGGGCCTGAGTGACCATCTGCCTCCTTAGACGCGCCGGGGGAGGGCTGTGCCTCCCCCAGCGTCGATCAACGTCGTCGTGTTACCCCCCGACGAAGCTCAGTTCGGGGGTGATCGTCTTCACGAACTCCGGCTCCCCGTTCTTCACCTCGAAGAACGTGACGGTGCCGAGCGTGGTGTCGCCGTTCTCGTCGATCTTGAAGTTCCCGAGGATGCCGTCTTTGACGTCCGTGTTGAAGAGCTCTTCCGAGATCTTCGCGCGGTCGGCGCCTCCGGCCCGGTCGATCGCGTCTAGCAACACCTCGGCCGCCTGGGCGGCGTACGCGGTGTACGGGTCGACCGTGCTCTTGCCCGTGTCCTGCTCGAACGAGTCCACCCAGTTCTTGCCCTTGCCGGTCAGCTGGTCGATCGGGATGCCCGGCTGGCTGATGTACATGTCGTCCGCCGCGCCGCCGGCGCCCTCGATCGTGGCCGAGATCGGCGTCCAGCCGTCCGGGCCGATGAACTCCACGTCGGGGCCGACAGCTGCCCGGACGTCCTTCAGCAGCTTGCCGCCGTTGTTGCAGATGATCCCGCCGAAGAAGACGCCGTCGGCGCCCGCCGACTTGATGCGGCTGCCGAGCGCCTCGTAGCTCGTGGCCTTCTTGTCCCACTTCTGGTTGCCGAGGATCTGGATCCCGAGCTTCTTCGCGTACTGGTCGAAGAGCGTCGCGATCCCGTT
Organism: Gaiellaceae bacterium; assembly: GCA_035535195.1. Lineage (GTDB taxonomy): Bacteria > Actinomycetota > Thermoleophilia > Gaiellales > Gaiellaceae > JACDAN01. The sequence continues at coordinate 18,433 of DATLQK010000056.1, forward strand.
TCCGTAGGTCTCACCATCGTTGAGGATGAAGATCTTCTTCAGGCCGAGTTCCTTCGCGTACTGCGCGTTTGCGGCGCCCTGGAACTGGTCGTTCCAGACGACGCGGGCGTAGTTCCGCTTGCCGCTGGGGTAGTAGTTGTCGGGCTCGCCCGCCTCGGTTCCGGGGCCGCCCTCGGTCAGGCCTGGATAGGTGTTCGACGGGCTGACCATTGGGGTCGGGCCGTTCTGCGCCCGGTTGAGTACTGGGATGACGAGCTTCGCGCAGCCCGAGTTGAACGTCCCGATCAGGCCGAGCATCTTCTCGTTCGACGCATAGCTGCGTGCGTTCGCAGTGCACTTCGCCGAGTCCCAGCTGCCCGCCTGGGCCGTCGAGTCGTCGCACGATTGGTAGCCGATCGTCAGATCGCCGATCTTCCAGTCGCGCTGCTTCAGCGCGAACTCGACCGCGTCCGCCATCTCCGTCGTGAGAGCGCGGTTCGCGCCCTGGAGCGGAAAGTCGGAAGCGATCAGGTAGTCGGGGTCGCCGTCGCCTTCGTACCGGATGGGCCCGCACGACGCCGAGGGAAGCGCGGTCGCGGCTCCGCCCCCACCGTCGTCGCCCCCGCAGCCGGCCGCGGCGACGCCGAGGACCGCGAGCAGCAGAGCCAACAAACCTAGATACCTCTTCTTCAAAACCACGCCTCCCATCGCTGTCGCTCACCCACAGCGGACAGACGGGGTGCCGCCGCCGATCCGCGCTCCGGCGAAAGTATCGGAGGTCAGGTTCCCGTGCGCAAGCTGCAACCCTCCGGCTTCGCCTCCGGGTCGTCCGAAAGTCGTGAGACTTTCGGCGACGACGCGCGGCGGAGGCGCGCGAGAGAGGTGCCGAAGGTGGGAATCGGACCCACCCGGCCCGGTCGGTCGCTCGGCGGGTTACGCGTTGCCGCCGGACTCTGACGGTGTCCTGAGGTCTACGGGCGGGGCAGCGCGCAGCCCGCGGCGCCCTCAGGTGCGTGAGGTGGCAGATTCGGTCGCCAGCTCGTCGGCGTCCATTCTCGCGAGGCCCGCGTCGAGCACTGCGTACTCGGCTTCCTCGATCGCCGCGAACGCGTAGTCGACGGCGAAGACCGCGTCGTCCTCCGCTCGCTCTGCTCGCTTCTCGGCCTTGTCCACGTCGTGCCCGGCTCGCCTACGGTCGATGTCGTCACGCATTTCCGCGATGTGCTCGTTCCACGAACGCTCCAGGTCGTGCCACCAGACGGAGATCTTGTCCTTGCGGGCGTCGGCGGACTTGTGCAGTTTCTCGGACTGCTCATGAGCCGACGTGCGCGCGGTTTCGACGTCCCGCTCGAGGTCGGCCTTCGCCTTCCCTCGCGCTTCCGCCGCGTGGTCCTCAGCTTCCTTGGCACGGGCAGCCAGCTTCGTCAATTGGTCTGAAGCAGCCATGTCAACCTCCTTCGATGGGTAGTGGGCGCCGCAAATGTTCGAGCGCCGGGGCTTGACGCGCTGCCACCACTGAGCGTACGCCCATCGCAAACCCCCGGTCAAGGGGGCGACCTTGAACCTTCGACTCGAGGCGAGCCGCACATCGTTTCTCTCAGTGCCGAAGGTGGGAATCGAACCCACACGGCCCGAGGGCCACCGGATTTTGAGTCCGGCGCGTCTGCCAATTCCGCCACTTCGGCTTCCCGCATAGGGTAGCCCCGTGGCCGACCGAATCGGCATTCTCACGGGCGGAGGCGACTGCCCGGGCCTGAACGCGGTGATCCGCGCCGTCGCCCGCCGTTCGCTCGACCGCGGCGCCGACGTGGTCGGAATCCGCGAGGGCTGGCGCGGGCTCGTCGAGGGGCTCGTCCAGCCGCTCGGCTACCGCGAGATCTCGGGAATCCTCCCCCGCGGCGGCACGATCCTCGGCACCTCGCGGACGAATCCCTACAAGCTCGACGGCGGCGTCGACCGCGTGGTCGCGACCTTCGCCGAGCAGCGGCTCGACGCCCTCGTCGCGATCGGCGGCGAGGACACGCTCGGGGTCGCGGCGCGGCTCCATGCGGAGCGAGGCTTCCCGGTGGTCGGCGTCCCGAAGACCATCGACAACGACCTCTCTGCGACGGACTACACCTTCGGTTTCGACACGGCGGTGTCGATCGCCACCGAGGCGATCGACCGGCTGCACACGACGGCCGAGTCGCACAACCGCGTGATGGTCGTGGAGGTGATGGGCCGTCACACCGGCTGGATCGCGGTGGTGAGCGGGATCGCCGGCGGCGCGGACATGATCCTGATCCCGGAGCAGCCGGCGACGGTCGAGCAGGCCTGCGCGGAGCTGCGCCGGCGCCACGAGCGCGGCAAGGACTTCTCGATCGCCGTCGTCAGCGAGGGGTATGAGCTGACCTACGAGTCGGGCGAGCGGCGCGCGGTGGCGCAGGAGGTCGAGCTCGACGCCTTCGGCCATGTCCGGCTCGGCGGGGTCGGGCACGAGCTCGGCCAGGAGATCGAGAACCGCACCGGCTACGAGACCCGTGTCACGGTGCTCGGCCACGTCCAGCGCGGCGGAAGCCCGACACCGCGGGACCGGGTGCTCGCAACCCGCTTCGGCCTCAAGGCCGCCGACCTCGTCGAGCAGGAGCGCTGGGGCTTGATGGCCGCACTCCACGGGGACGCGATCGAAGAGGTGCCGATCGAGGAGGCGACGCGCGAGCTGAAGCAGGTGCCGCCCGCGTGGTACGCGGTGGCCGAGGCGTTCTTCGGCTAGAGCAGTTCCGCGAGCGGGAAGCTGCGGCGCTCCCGCGGCGGGACGAGGAAGTTCTGCCGATGCGTCGTGCGGAGCACCGAGTTCAGCCCTTGCCCGCGTGAGCGCGGCTCGAGCGGCAGGTCGGTTCCGTCCGGGAGCTTGCCGTCCATCGCGAGCCGGTTCCGCCGGAAGTCGTCGCTCGACGGGTTGAAGGTGATGAAGTGCAGGCCGGCCGAGGGTGACGGGTCGAACCGGTCCCGCACCGGGTCGGCAGTCCAGAAGAAGGGGTTGTCGAGGGTGTTGAAGTCGGCGCGGATCGGGATCGCGGTCCCCTTGGGGTAGAGCGTCCCGTCCTCGCCGCGGATGTCCATCTGGAGCCGCGACGCCGGCTGGATCGAGGCGGAGTGGCCGATCGTGCCGTACCGGTCGAAGTCCTCCTCGACGTCCCGCGCGCCGGCGACCTTGCCGGGCGGCTGCGGCAGGGTCTGCGCACCGTCGCGCGCCTCGAACTTCGGGCGAAACGTCGTGTCGACGCGGTTGCGGAAGTCGAAATCGAGGTACCAGGCCTCGACGTTCTCGTGGAGGTGCGACAGGTGCATGTGCGTCCCGCCCCGGAAATACGCCCCGCGCAGGTCGAGAAGGCCGAGCGTCTCGAAGTTCGCGATTGCGGACGGACCCATCGCCTGCTTCTGCGTCGACGTGAACCCGAGGAAGAGCTGTGCCGTGTCGGGAATCAGGTCGGCGCCCTGGATCCCGGCCGCCGTCGCCATCGCCTTTGGCACGCTCGTCGCGCCGCCGAACCCGCCGCCCTGGAAGCCCTTGCGGATGCTCGTCAGCTCGAAGAGATGGCCCGCGTCCGCGAACAGGCGCTCCGCCCCGTCCGCGACGTGCTCGCGCGCGTCGCTGCGCATCAGGATCGCGACGTCGTTCGCGTCCAGCACCGTCTCGGGCGGGTCGCTCGGGAACCGAATCGCGTCGAGGAGCGCGGAGACCGGCCGTCCCGGCGCCGAGGCCCGCCGGTCGATCGGGATGTGCCGCGCCGCGGCCGCCGGGACGTACCGCCGGAAGTACGGCAGCCCCCACGCCACGGTGACGAGCAGGCCGCCCGGCGTGACGTCGTAGCGGCGCTCGATCCGCCGGATCGCGCGCTCGAGGTCCTGCTGCGCTCCCCGCAGCTCCGCCGGGCTCCGCCCGACGGACAGCTTCGCCGTCACGACCTGATGGTGAAGCGGCGGCTCGATCACCTCGACGCCCTCGTGGTCGATCACGCGGATCCCCGGGACGAGGTGCTGCTCGACCGGCAGCTCGGCGGCTGCGGCCCGCGGCGGCGACTCGGCGATCTGGTCGACGAGCTCGTAGATGCCGGCGGCGCCGAGAGCACCGGCGGCGGCCCCGCCAAGGAGCTGCTTGCGTGTCAGGCGCATGTCTCGAGGGTTATGTGGTCGGCTTGATCAGCTCGAGGCCCCCGACGAGCCGCTCGAGGTTCGACACCACTTTCCCGAAGGTGAGGGGCGGCGCGACGTGCTCGCTCACGGCATACAGCGTCCCGTTGCGCCGCCAGAGGAAGCTGACGTGCCACTGGTCGGCGTCTCGCGAGACCGTGTACACGGTCACCTTCCTGTCGCCGATCCGCTTCGTTCCCCGCGCATCGCTGAAGCAGGGGACGGTCTGCTTGCCGTCCTTGCAGCGCGGCACGGCGGTGCGGCCGGGATAGGCGCGGAAGTTCACGTGGACGTCCCCGGCGCCGGCCTCGTGCCAGAGGAAGCCGACGAGGTAGCTGCGGTCCTTGTCGACGATCGGCCCGTCGCTGTTCCACTGCCCGCCGATGTCGGCATCGAGCGGGCTCGGCATCCAGCTCGGGCAGTAGACCGGAACGTGGACGCGGTTCGCGAGCCGCCGCCACTCGGCCTTGTACGCCGCGGGGCACGCGGGACGTGCCCTGGCGGCTGCGGAGCCCTCGGCCTTGTCGTCGCCGGAGCAGCCGGCCAGGACGAGGACGAGGAGCGGCAGGGCGAGGAGCGCTCTCACTCGATCAAGAGTAGAGCGTCCGTGGGCGCATATTGATCCGTGAGCGTCGGGACGCCGGTGATCGAGATCGCCCGGTCGTGACGGTCGAGGATCCGTCTCCGCAGGTCGGGCGCGTTCGGGAACCGGGCGCGGACCTCCTGCCATCGCTCGGCGAGGAACGGTTTCGACAGGGCCGGGCTCTCGGTGGCGACGAGGATCAGATTGCGAATCGAGGTGTCACTCTCGTCGCGGCCGAGGTTCGTCGGGTGCACGAGCACCGTCGGGAACGCCGATCGGTAGGTCCGGTACAGGGACCGGAAGAGACGAGAGCTCGGGCCGGCGATCGACCCGATCGCGTTCGTCATTACCAACCCGCCGGGGTTGAGCCGTGACCGCACCAGCTCCATGAACTCGTTCGTGAACAGGTGGAACGGGATCGCATCGGCGAAAAACGCATCGATCAGGATCGCGTCCCAACGCTCGTCGTGCCTGTCGAGGAAATGGCGGCCGTCGTCGACCGTGACCTTCAGGCGCGGGTCGCGCGGGAGCGCGAAGTAGCGGTAGGCGACGTCGCGGACGACGGGGTCGAGCTCGACCGCCTCGATCTGCACGTCCGGGAAGTCGCGCCAGATGCGCTTCGGGGACGAGCCGCCGCCGAGCCCGATGAAGAGGACCTTCTTCGCGGTCGGGTTGTAGGCCCGGAAGAGGTGGAAGATGTCGGCGTAGGCGAACGCGGTCGCGAAGGGCCGGCCGCGCACCATCCCGCTCTGGTACGTGTTATCGAACCGGAGGTAGCGCTCCGTCGAGTCCTCGACGACGGTGAGGCGGTGGTAGCGCGTGTCCTTCGCGTACAGGAGTCTGAGGCCGGCGGTCGAGGCGGGCTCCTGGCCCTTGACGAAGCCGGCGCGGCGGTACAGGGGCGACCAGTTTCGCGCCTGGACGGCGCCGATCGTCCCGCCCGTGTCCGGCGCCAGCTGCACCGCGGCGACGCCGGCGAGGGCCGTGCCGGCGGCGACGAGCGCGGTGAGGACGACGAGCCGCTCGGAAAGCGCCACCAGCGCTGCGGCAGCGAAGAGCGCCGCGGCAGCGAGCCCGAGCAGCTGGTCGGTGCCGAACTCGGGGATCAGCCAGAACGCCGTCGCGAACGTGCCCGCAATCGAGCCGGCGGTGGAGATCGCGAACAGGCGACCGGCGGTCTGGCCGAGCGTCGCCAGCGAGATCGCCCAGAGGCGCACGGCGATCGGCGCTACCCCGGCGAGGACGACGCTCGGCGGCCCGAACAGCACGATCGCCGCGAGCAGCGGGTTCAGCCGCGGTCCGGGATCCCAGCGCACGATCGCCTCGAGCACCGGCCCGTCGAGGACCGGGATCGCGAGCACAAAGAGGGCGCCGAGGCCCATCACCGCCGCGAGCAGGCCCGGGCGCGGCCACCGGTCCGCGAGCGAGCCGCCGGCCCAGTAGCCGATCGAGAGGCCGGCGAGGACGACCCCGATCAGGGCGCCCCAGACGAAAAGCGAGTTTCCGAAGAACGGCGCCATCACGCGGGAGGCGGCGATCTCCATCCCGAGCACGGCCGCACCCGAGACGAACACCGCCACCGCCACGATCGCGCCGCGGCGGACCTTCATCTCCGGGGCGTCTACAGCTCGTACACCGCTACCCAAGGTCCCGCCAGTGTGCCGACACCCTCGCGGTAGAAGCGCCGATTCCCCCGTCGCTCGAGCTCGTCGTAGAAGCGATTCTCGGCCGGGTAGAGGTCGCGGTGAGCCCGCACGCGGTCCGCAACCGCGCCGGTGACGAGCACGTAGCCGACGTTTAGGGCGCGCAGGCGCGCGAGGTTGCGGCGCGGGTCGCGCGGGCGGTCCGGGCCCGGGAGAGCGAGCTTGAGCACCCGAACGT
>DATLQK010000057.1:0-13288 GCA_035535195.1 Gaiellaceae bacterium
CGGAGCTCTCCAGGGCCGTGTTGAGCACACTGTCCCTTCCGGCTCCGCGCCACCAGCGCCGCCTCGGGAAACCCCGGAGCCCGGGTCGTGACGGTCGTCCGGATCCCTCCGACGCTCCGCGAGCAGACCCAGGGCCAGGCCGCGCTGGAGGCGGAGGGCGGCACCGTCGGCGAGGTGCTCGATGACCTGACGGGCCGGTTCCCGGAGCTCCGCGAGCGCATCTACGACGACGGCCGCCTGGCGAGCTTCGTCAACGTCTACGTCGAAGGCGAGGACATCCGTACCCGCGAGGGCCTCGAGACGCCGGTGAGCGGCGGCATCATGATCCTCCTGCCGGCCATGGCCGGTGGCCGCCTCGCCTCCCTGGCCGGCGCGCGCTCCCGGCCGGCGAAGCCGGCCTCCGTGCGCGCCTTCGCCCACTGGCCGCAGGATGCTGCGCGAGACAGGCTTGTCCGTGCCGCCTCGCATTGTCCTGCGCCTGCCTCGCTCGCCTCCTTTGCCAGCGAACGACCAGGGAACCGAGGCAACGTCGGCGCCACTTCGTAGCGTCCTCGACCTCGTCGGCCGAACGCCGCTCGTCGAGCTGACGCGCCTCTCACCGGACGGCGTCCGGATCTACGCCAAGCTCGAGGGCCAGAACCCGACCGGCTCGATCAAAGACCGCGTCGCGCTGAAGATGATCGAGACGGCCGAGGCGTCGGGCGAGCTCGAGCCTGGCCGCGCGCTCCTCGAGCCGACGAGCGGGAACACGGGGATCTCGCTCGCGATGGTGGCCCGCGTGAAGGGCTACCCGCTGACCTGCGTCGTCCCGGAGAACGTCACCGAAGAGCGGCTCAAGCTGCTGCGCTTCTACGGCGCGGAGATCATCGCCTCGGCGGGCGCAGAGGGCTCGAACGGGGCCGTGCGCAAAGCGCTCGAGCTCGCCGAGCGCGAGCCGAAGTACTTCATGCCGTTCCAGTACGCGAACGAGGCCAACCCGCAGGCGCACTACGATGGCACCGGAGCCGAGCTCGTCGCCGACCTCGACCGGATCGACCTCGTCGTGGCCGGGCTCGGCACGGGCGGCACGCTGATGGGGGTCGGCCGGCGCCTGCGCGAGTCGTTCCCAAACGTCGTCGTCGCCGCCGCGGAGCCGCTCCCCGGCGACCCGGTGATGGGACTGCGGTCCCTGGAGGACGGCTACGTCCCGCCGATCCTCGACGTCTCCCAGCTCGACCGGAAGCTGCTCGTGTCGAACGCCGAGTCGGTCGCGGGGATGCGGACGCTGCTCGAGCGGGAGGCGATCTTCGCCGGAGTCTCTTCAGGCGCTGTGCTCCAGGTCGCGCGGCGGCTGGCAGAGGAGCTCGACGAAGGCGTCGTGGTCGCGATCCTCGCCGACGGCGGCTGGAAGTATCTCTCCGCGCCCCTGTGGGAGGCCGAGGACGTGGAACAGGCTATGGAGCACGCGCTCTGGTGGTGATCCCGGACGAGATCCGCGCGCAGCTGTCGGCCCACGCGCGCGCGGGACTGCCGAACGAGGCCTGCGGGCTCGTGGCCTTCCGCGACGGCGTCGCGGAGCGCTACCTCCCCGGCGAAAACACGCTCGAGAGCCCGTACCGCTTCGAGCTCCGGCCGAACGACCCGGCCGACTTCTTCCTGGAGGACGAGGGATACGAGCTGGCCGTCTTCCACTCCCACCCGGAGAGCGAACCGCGACCGTCGCGCACGGATATCGCGAACATCGGCCTCTGGGAGGGCCGGCCGTACCTGATCCTGCGCGCCGACACCAGCGAGCTCCGCGGCTGGCGGATCCAGAACGGCAGCGTAGAGTCACTGTCCCTGGAGTGATTGGATCCGCTTCCGTCGTCGGCGCCGGCATCTTCGGCGCCTCACTCGCCTACCGGCTGGCGCGCGACGGCTGGGACGTGACGCTGTACGAGCGGCACGAGCCCGGTCATTCGGGAGCGGCCTCGGGCGGCGAGTCGAGGCTGATCCGCTACGCGCACGGCGACGACGACTGGTACACGCGCTCCGCGTGGCGCGCGAGGGGGCTCTGGCGCGAGCTGGAGGCGGAAACGGGCCGCGACCTCCTGGTCGAGTGCGGGATCGCCTGGTTCGCGCGCACGAACGACGGCTGGGAGGCGAGCAGCGAGGAGCGCCTCCGCGAGGCGGGAGTCCCGGTGGAGCGACTCGACCCGGAAGCCGGCTGCGAGCTGTTCACCTCCTTCGACCCCGGCGGCCTCGCCTTCATCCTCTGGGAGCCGAACGCGGGCGTGCTCCGCGCGGCCGAGGCCACGAGGGCGACGGTCGAGGCGGCGAAGCGGGTCGGCGTTCACGTGGCCAGGGAGGTCGGCGTGCCCGGATCGGTCGGCGGCGACGTCGTCGTCTGGGCCTGCGGCGCCTGGCTGCCCCAGCTCTTCGAGCTGCCGATCCGCGTCACGAAGCAGGACACGCTCTACTTCGGCGGCGACGGCTGGGACTCCCCGCCGGTGCCCGCCTGGGTCGACTACGACGCCGCGATCTACGGCCACGGCGCGCTCGACGGGCTCGGCGTCAAGGTCGCCCCCGACCAGGAGGGGCCGCCGTTCGACCCGGAGACCGGCGAGCGGTCGGTCTCGGCCGAGACCGAGCCGGCGGCGCGTGACTACCTCGGCGAGCGGTTTCCGGCGCTACGGGAGGCGCCACTCACGCACGCCGTCGTCTGCCAGTACGCCCTCACGCGAGACACGAACTTCGTCGTCGCCCCGCACCCGGATCGCGATGGCGAGTGGATCCTGGGCGGCGGCTCCGGCCATGGCTTCAAGCACGGACCGGCGCTGGCCGAGTACGCCGCGCGCGTAGTGACCGGCGCCGAGGCGCCGGACGGGCGGTTCGGGCTCGGCCCGCGGGAGCGCGGGCCGAGCCTTCGAACGGCGGGAACTACGTAACCCGGATAAACCCTTTCATGCCGATGGAGCGGTGGGGGGTGCAGTAGTACTCGTAGCGCCCCTTCTTCAGGGTCACCGTCACCGTCTTTGTGCCCTTGAAGCTGACGCCGGTGACCTGCTTGTTCTTGATCCCGGGGCCGTTCAGCACGAAGTTGTGCGCGGCGGACTTGTCGCTGACGGTCAGCGTGTACTTCCCGGCGCGCAGCTTCGTCACCTTGGCGCCTGCCTTCTTCACGGTGATCGTGAAGCCGGGGCCCGTCGTGCCGGTCAGCTTGGTCGCGCTCGAGGCCGTGAAGGCCGACGGCGCCGCCAGCAGCGCCACGAGCGCCGCGAGTGGGATGAGTCGTTTCATACGTTCAGCTCCTTGTCGTCGCAGTCGAACACCCTGAGTTGTACGTCAGGGAGCAGGGCCGCGGATGTGTGAACTACGGCGTCGTGTCGGGCGGCGGCGGGGTCGGCGGCCGTGATGCGGGCGGCGGCGCACCCGGCGGCTCCGATGGGGGCGGCGACCCTGACGCCGGCGGCGGCTCGACCGGAGCCTCGACGGCCGGCGCGACCGGAGCTTCCTTCGCGTCGCGCAGCCGGAAGTAGAGGAGCGACCAGACAGCGATCGCGAACGGCGTCGCGATGGTGCCGGTGATGACGTTGGAGATGAAGCTCTGCAGCCAGTCCGCGACCGGCGTGAGCACGAGGCTGAGGACGATCGAGAACGCGATCAGGATCAGGAAGGTGAGAATGATGATCCCGAAGACGTTCCAGGCATAGCCGCGCACGAGGTCGCGGCTTCGTCCGAACGCGTCGCCGGCGCCACGCCCCTCGAGCACGATCACAGGGATCACCATGCTCCACCAGGTGAGGGCGAGGAGCCCAGGGACGACCAGCAGCACGAGCCCGATCGAGATTGCGAGGCCGAGGAGGATGCCGCCGACGATGATCGAGCCGAGGCGCGGCCTGACGCGCTGGAAGGTCTCGCCGATCGAGAGGTCGGCACGGCCGTCGCGGATGTCGTCCACGGCGGTGATCAGCGCGCCCTGCACCCAGAAGTACGCGATGAGCGAGATGATTGCGGCGAGGATCGCGCCGAACCAGGTCAAGGTGGCGACCAGGATCAGGCCGATCAGCGACGTGATCGCGTAGACGATGAACGCGATCGAGAACAGGTGCTGCCAGTGGCGCTTGTAGAGCTGCCAGGCCTCGCCGATGACGCCTTGCGTCGGGCTCACGGGCCGACCTTAACGGTTCGCGGCTTCTCGGATGGCAACAACGATCTCATCGAGCTCCTGGTCCTTCGTCAGACAGGCGACGGCGCCCGCCTCCTGGAGCGCCTCGAGCTCGCGGACGTTGGCCGACGCCGTCAGACAGACCACGGCCACATCCGGGCACTCGCGACGGAGGGCGGCCGTCGCCTGGACGCCGTCCATGCCGGGCAGCCGGTAGTCCATCACGACCACGTCGGGGTTGAGCTCACGACAGAGCTCGACCATGGCGTAGCCGTCCTCGACCGAGGCGACGACCTCGAGGTCCGGCCGGAGGCCGAGCAGGAGCTCGAGCGCCTCGCGGAAGACTTTGTTGTCCTCGACGAGAGCGACTCGGACTACAGCGCCTTCTGGACCTTCCCGGCCTTCAGGCAGCGGGTGCACACATACGCGCGGGTCGGCGAGCCGTTCAGCACGACGCGCACCCGCTGGAGATTGGGATCGAAGCGACGCTTCGTGGCCACCATCGAGTGGCTCCGGTTATGACCGAAGCCGGGCTTCTTCCCGCAAACGGCGCAGACTCGTGACATAGGCGCGGCCGAGTGTAGCGACTACTTGGCGGCGGCCCGAAGCTCCGAGAAGAGGCTGGCCATCTCGAGCGCGCTCCTGACGGCGTCTCCTGCGCGGTCGATGCGGGCCTCCGCCTGCTCCGTCGTCTCGGTGGTGAGAACACCGAAGGAGACGGGCACGCCCGTCTCGATCGCCGCCAGCTGCAGGCCGCTCGCGGCCTCCCCCGCCACGAAGTCGAAGTGCGGCGTGTCGCCCCGGATCACACAGCCGAGCGCGACGATGCAGGAGCACTTGCGGGTCTTCGCCAGCGCCATCGCGGCGAGCGGCAGCTCGAACGCGCCGGGCACCGGGACGATCGTGACCGCCTCGCGCTCGATCCCCGCCTCCTCGAGCTCCTCGAGAGCGCGGTGCAGCAGCCGACGGGTGATGTCGCCGTTGAACCTGGCGACGACGACGCCGACCCCGCGGCCGTTCGTGTCGCCGGAACCCTCGATCACGCTGTAGCCGTCCGGGACCTGCAGGTCGCCCGCAGCGTGCTCCGGCTCGGGCTCGGGGGCTGCCTCCGGCTCACCCGCGAGGGGCTCCGGGGCCGGCTCGGGGAGCGGCTCCGCGCGCCGGAACGCCGGCAGCTCCTCGTCCGGCTCGAGGCTGGGAGGCGAGCGCGGGGGCTGGTCGCGGAGGTCTGGGTCGCTCATCGCTGGTCGGGTCCGAAGCGGAGATCCTGATGGTGGAGCCGGTGGCCGAGCTTGTCGCGCTTCGTCTCCAGGTAGCTGCGGTTCTCGGTCGTCGGCGAGGTCTCGATGGGCACCTGTTCGACGACGGTGAGGCCGAACCCTTCGAGCCCGGTGATCTTCTTCGGGTTGTTGGTGAGGATCCGGATCGTCGAGAGCCCGAGGTCGGCCAGGATCTGGTTCCCGATCCCCCAGTCCCGCGCGTCGGCCGGGAAGCCGAGCTCGAGGTTCGCCTCCACGGTGTCGAACCCGTTCTCCTGCAGCTCGTAGGCCTTGAGCTTGTTCAGGAGACCGATTCCCCGGCCTTCCTGCGCCATGTAGAGCAGCACGCCGCGCTCCTCCTGGCCGATCTGGCCGAGCGCCTGCTCGAGTTGCTCGCCGCAGTCGCAGCGGAGGGAGTGGAAGACGTCGCCGGTGAGGCACTCGGAGTGGACGCGCACGAGCACGTCGTCGGCGCCCTCCACCTCGCCCTTCACGAGCGCGACGTGGTGCTTGCCCGTCAGCTTCTCGCGGAAGGCGATCGCGGTGAAGTCGCCGTAGGCGGTCGGGAGCCGCACGGTGACCCTGCGCTCCACGAGCTTCTCGGTCCGGCGCCGGTACTCGATCAGGTCGGCGACCGTGATCATCTTGATCCCGTGCCGCTCGCAGAACTCGGAGAGGTCCGGCACGCGCGCCATCGTCCCGTCCTCGTTCATCACCTCGCAGACGACGCCGGCCGGGTTCAGCCCGGCCAGCCGCGCGAGGTCGACCGCTGCCTCGGTCTGACCGGTGCGCTCGAGCACCCCCCCGGGTCGCGCCCGGAGCGGGAAGACGTGGCCCGGGTGGACGAGATCGGCGGCGCCTCGGCTCCGGTCGATCGCCGTCTGGATCGTGGCGGAGCGATCGGCGGCCGAGATCCCCGTGGTAACGCCCTCGCGTGCCTCGATCGAGACCGTGAACGCCGTCTGCAGCGGCGCCTCGTTGTTCTCGGCCATCGGCTTCAGCGCCAGCTCGTCGCAACGCTCCGGCGTCAGGCAGAGGCAGATCAGGCCGCGCGCGTGGGTCGCCATGAAGTTGATCGCCTCCGGCGTCGCGAACTGCGCGGCGACCGTGAGGTCGCCCTCGTTCTCCCGGTCGGCGGCATCGACGACGACCACGAACTTGCCCTCCCGGATGTCGCCGATTGCCTCCTCCACGGTCGAGAAGACGCGCTTCGCCTCGATTGCCACGGGCTAGATGCTATCCGGGCGGATCAGCTTCTCGACGTACTTGGCGAGCACGTCGACCTCGAGGTTGACGGCGTCTCCGGGCCGGAGGGAGCCGAGAGTCGTGACTTCCAGCGTGTGCGGCACGAGTGCCGTCTCGAACGCGTTGCCCGTCACGTCGGTGAGCGTCAGCGCGACACCGTCGACCGTGATCGAGCCCTTCTCGACGCAGTAGCGAAGGAGCTCCGCGGGCGCCTCGACCGTCAGCCGGTCGTCCTCGAAGGAGCGGACGGTGCCGACGGCGTCGACGTGGCCCTGGACGAAATGGCCGCCGAGTGGTTCGCCGGCTGCCAGCGCCGGCTCGAGGTTGACCTCCTCGCCGTAGGGCTTGGCGCGGTCGGTCGTCTCCTGCATCACGTCGAAGGAGAGGTGACCGTTCGAGGCCTCGACCACGGTCAGGCAGGTGCCGTCGACGGCGATCGAGTCCCCGACGCCGGGCTGGAGCGTGGACGCGACGACGAGGCGGCCGTTCTCGTGCGAAACGACCCGGCCGCGTTCCCGGACGATTCCCGTGAACACGCAGCCAGCCTACTGTTGAAGCGAGATCGTGAGGGGGAGATCAGGGCTCGTGGACATAGCCGGAGAGGAGCACGTCCTCTCCGACTCGGCGCGCCTCGAAACGGCTGAGCCGCTGTGGCGGGACCGCGCCCTCGAAGAGCAGCGGCCCCTCGCCCGAGAGCTTCGGGGCGACGAAGACCAGGAGCTTGTCCACGAGGTCGGCGCGCAGGAACGCCGCGGCGAGGCTCGGACCTCCTTCGAGCAGGAGCGACTGGACGCCGTCCGCTGCCAGCGCCGCCAGCTCGTCGGGGAGGGAGCCGGGACGCAGCTCGAGCTCGGACTCCGGTGGAAGCGGGCCGCGGCCGAACGCCAGGCGTCTCGGCTGGCGCGGCACCTCGACGTCGCGCGCGTCGAGGCGCGGCGCGTCGGCGCGAACGGTTCCCATCCCGACGGCGACGGCGTCGGAGGCTGCGCGCAGCTCGTGCACGAGGCGCCGGCTCGCCTCGCCGGTTACCCAGCGTCCTTTCGGGACGGTGAGCCGCCCGTCGAGTGTCATCGCCGCCTTGTAGGTGACGAAGGGGCGGCGCTGCGAGATCCAGGTCCGCCACGCCTCGTTCTGGGCGCGCGCGTCGAAGCTGTCGACGAGCTCGACATCGACCCCGGCCTGCCGGAGCTGCTCGAGGCCCCCGGCCGCCTTCGGGTTCGGGTCGAGCGCGCCCGCGACGACCTTCGCCACGCCGGCCCGGAGGACAGCTTCCGTGCACGGCGGCGTGGTACCGAAGCTACGGCACGGCTCGAGCGTGACGTAGAGCGTGGAGCCCTGCGCATGGTCGCCGGCAGCCTCCAACGCGACCACCTCGGCGTGCGGGCCGCCCTTCCGCTCGTGCCAGCCCTCACCGACGACCTCACCGTCCCGGACGACGACTGCGCCGACGATCGGGTTCGGGTGCGTCGTCCCACGGCCGCGCTCGGCGAGCTCGAGCGCGCGCTCGAGGCTCACGTGAGCGCCGCGAGGTCGCGGTACGCGGCCGCGATGTCGTCGACGCCGAACACGCTCGTGCCGGCGACCAGGAGCTCGGCGCCGACTTCACGGAGCTGCCGGAGGTTCTCGCGCCCGACGCCGCCGTCGACCTGGATGTGCTTCCCGTCAGGGAGGAGCCCTCGCAGCCGCTCGATCCGCGGCAGCGCCTCGGGCATGAAGGCCTGGCCCGAATAGCCGGGCTCGATGCTCATGCAGAGCACGATGTCGACGGCGTCCGCGACCGCGGCGGCCTGCTCGGGCTCCGTTTGCGGCTTGAAGGCGAGCCCCGCGGCGAGGCCGTGGCCGCGCGCCTGCTCTGCCACTGCCGCGACGTCGTCGACGGCCTCGTAGTGGAACGTCACGCTGTCGCCGCCGGCCTTCGCGATCGCCTCGAAGTGCTTCGCCGGGCGCTCGACCATCAAGTGGCAGTCGAGCGCGCCCCCGCCGCGGTGGACGATCGGCGAGATCCACTGGAGCACGATCGGGCCGATCGTCACCGGCGGGACGAAATGGCCGTCCCCGACGTCGAAGTGGAAGATCCGCGCGCCGGCCTCGAGCAAGGTCTCGATCTGCTCCCCGAGGCGCGAGAAATCGGCCGCGTACAGCGACGGCTCGAGCTCCGGCCCGCGCATCCAGTCGTCCCAGCCCATCCCGCGAGCGATCTTACGAGCGGCCATGCCCCTCGGAGACACGACGAGTGTCTGACACCGGGCCTGTCCAGCCGGGCCGCGTCATCGTGCCTGGCACCCGGCCACGGCCCTCAGGAACGGAGGCGGGCAATGAAGAAGCCCGACGTGTGGTGCCTGTGCGGCAGGGTGAGCAGGAATTCCGGGCGCCGTGGGTGCGCGAACTCCGGCCATTCGTCTCCTAGGGACTCGATCTGGAGTCCGCTCGCGTCGACCACGTCCTCGCTCTCGACCTTGGCGATCGTGCAGACGGAGTAGACGATCGTCCCGCCGGGCTTCGCGCGCTCGGCGGCCACGTGGAGAAGCTCTCGCTGAAGCTCGGGTAGCGGCCGCGCGCGCCAGCGCAGGTCGGGGCGCGAGGCGAGGACGCCGAGGCCGGAGCACGGTGCATCCACGAGCACGCGGTCGAACCCCGTCAGCTCCGGGGGAAGCTCCCGTGCGTCCGCCTGCACCACCGTGACGTTGTCGAGCCCGAGCGTCCTCATGTTCTCCTCCAGCTCGCGCGCCCGCCCCTCGTGCAGCTCGACTGCCACTACCTCGGCCGCCTTCCGCGCCAGCTGGCCGGTCTTGCCGCCGGGCGCCGCCGCCAGGTCGAGGATGCGCTCGCCGTCCTCTGCGCCGACGACGCTCCCGGCGAGCTGCGCCCCGCGGCTCTGCGGCCAGACCTTCCCGGCGGCGAGCTCGTCGGCGTCGATCCGCTCGACGACGCGCGCCGCACCCGTCTCCACATCGCGGACCGCCGTCTCCGGGGGCTCGTTCTGCGCCCTCATCAGCGCCAGCGCCTCCTCCGGCCCCCACTCCGACCACCAGGTCTCCGCAACCCAGTCCGGGTACGAGTGTTTGAGCGCCGCCTCCTTCGGCGTGCTTTCGGGCATGGCCTCGAGCATCGGCCCGATCCGGTCGGCGACCTTGCGCAGCACGGCGTTCACGAGGCCCGTAGCGCGGGACGCACCGGACGCGCGCACCAGCTCGACGGCCTCGTTGACGCTCGCCCGCGCCGGAACCGAGTCCATGAAGCCGAGCTCGTAGGCGCCGAGCCGCAGCGCGGCCCGAACGGGAACGTCGAGGCCGCCGACCGGCCGCCCTCCGACCTGCTCGAGGACCTGGTCGAGCGTCCGGACCCGCTGGATTGCGCCGTACGCGAGCCGCTGCGCGAAGGCCCGGTCCCGCGGGTCGAGCTCGGCCGCCTCGGTGGCGAACGCGCGGTCGGCGTAAGCGCCCTCGTCGAAGACGCGGACGAGCGTCCTCAGCGCGATGCGCCGAGCCGCACTCGCGCTCATGGCGCGGCGCGAGGCAGACGCGGAGCCGGGCTCCGCCCGGGGGGAGCGGCTGCCGTCCAGGACTGCGAGCGTCTAGCGGAGGCCACGTTCGAACTCGGCGAGGCTCATGCGCCGGCGGCCCTCCGGTTGCACCTCGAGGACTTCGAGCGACCCGTCGTCGCCGAGCCGCGACCGCCAGACGATCACCGGCCGCCCGTGGAGCTCGCCGCGGGCGCCGATGTGCGGCGAGAGCGCACGGATCCGGTTGTGGAGCTCGGCCGGCGGCCGTGACCAGTCGAGCTCGCGGTCACCCGGGCCGATCTTCGCGGCGTAGGTCGCCTCGCCCTCCTGGTCTCGGAACTCGCCCTCGAGCGCCTCGTCGATCAGGTCGGGCGCGAGCTCGCCGGCGTGCGAGAACACGGCCCCGGCGTCCTCGTCGGGCCCGATCGGGAATGACGCCGAAGCGCCGACCGGCCCTGCGTCGAGCTCCTCGACCAGCCGGATGATCGAGACCCCCGTCTCGGCGTCGCCGGCCATGATCGCGCGCTCCACCGGCGCCGCGCCCCGCCAGCGCGGCAGCAGAGACGGGTGGAAATTCAGCCACAGCGCCCGGTTGAGCAGGTCCTTCGGAATCAGGGCGCCGTACGCGGCCGCGACGACCAACTCGACTCCGGGATCGCCCAGCTCCGACGGCCGCTCGGGCTGCCGCACCTCGATCCCGAGTTCGTCCGCGACGACCTTCGCCGGCGGCGCGCCGACCTGCCGCCCGCGCCCCCGCGGGCGGTCGGGCCGAGTCAGGAGATACGCGACGTCGTGCCGTTCCGCGAGCCGGCGCAGGAGGTCGGCCCCGATCGGCGCCGTCGCGGCGACGGCCAGCCGCACTAGCCGGGCGTGAGCATCGCGCGCGGCCGTAGCTCCGCGAGCGCGGCCTTGCGAGCATCGTCCGTCGTCCGCTCGATGATCAGCACACCATCGAGGTGGTCGAGCTCGTGCTGCGCGACCCGCGCGCCGAGCTCGGAGAGCTCGTAGGAGACGTCGTTCCCCTCGGGATCCTTGCCCTCGAGCGTGACCGTCGTCGCGCGCTCGACCGGGACCTGGATCCCCGGCATCGACAGGCAGCCCTCGTCGTCCGACTCGGCTTCGTCGCCGCGCGCGACGATCATCGGGTTGACCACCGCCACCGGGTCGCCCTCGGCGTCGGGATGGAAGACGAAGATCCGGCGGACGACGCCGACCTGGTTGGCGGCGAGGCCGACGCCGTTCGCGTCCTCCATCAGCCGCAGCATCCGGTCGGCGAGGCGGCGGAGGTCGTCGTCGAAGTCCTGGACCTCGTTCGCGCGCAGCCGTAGGACGGGATCCGGGTACTGGCGGATTTGCGCGAGCGCCGCCTGCCGCAGCGCCTCGCGCTCCGGGTCGAGTTCTTCGGTCCGAACCTGTCCGGCTTCGTCTGCCACGGCGCCCAAGCCTATGGAATCAGAGGCCCTGCGGGTCGACATCCACGACGGCCGAGACCCCGGCCTTCCGCATCGGGGCCGCGGCGGAGCCGAGAAGCGCCCCGACCCGCGAGGCGACTCGGCGCGGCCGGTCGGTCTTCACGAGCAGCTGCGCACGGTGGCGGCCACGGAGCCGGAGCAGAGGCGCGGGGCCCAGCACCTCACCTTCGAGACCCTCGCCGACCTCCTCGAGCAGGCGTGACGGGGTCCGCTCGTCCTCACCCGAGGCAACCACGCGCACGAGGTGCCGGAACGGCGGGTACCCGAGTTCGCGGCGGCGCTCCAGCTCCTCCGTCAGGAAGCGACCGACGTCGTGACGGGCCGCATGGACGATCGGGCGGGCGTCTGGCTGGAACGTCTGGACGAGCACCCGGCCCGGCGCGTCGCGGCCGCTGCGCCCGGCGAGCTGCGTGACCAGCTGAAACGTCCGCTCCTCGGCCCGGAAGTCCGGCATCCCGAGCCCGGTGTCGGCGTCCACGACGGCGGCCAGCGCGACGCCGGCGAAGTGATGGCCTTTGGCCACCATCTGGGTCCCGAGGAGCACCGCCCGGTCTGCCTCGGCGAAGCGGCGGAGCGCGGCCGTGAGGTCGCCGGGCCTCTTCACGGCGTCCGCGTCGAGGCGGATGCGCTCGAGCTCCGGGAACCGCTCCTCGAGTTCCCGCTCGAGTTTCTGCGTCCCCGCGCCGATCCGCGCCAGCTCGCCCGAGCCGCACGCCGGACAGCTCGTCCCGCGCTCCTCCTCCCAAGAGCAGTGGTGGCAGTGGAGCCGTTCGTCGCGGTGCAGGACGAGCGCAACGTCGCAGTTGGGGCAGCGCCGGGTCTCGCCGCACGAGCGGCAATGGATCGCCGGCGCGACGCCGCGCCGGTTCAGGAGCAGGATCGCCTTGCCGCCGTGCTCGGCGATCGCGCCCAGCTCTTCCAGGAGCGGCGCCGAGAGCGGGTAGCCCGCCTCTCGGCGGAGGTCGACGATGCGAACCGGCGGAAGCGATCCGCCGAGCCTGCCGCCGAGCTCGAGTCGCTCGAGGGTCGCCCAGCTCTCCGGCCGCGGCGTCGCGGAGCCGAAGACGGCGACGGCGCCTTCGAGCGCCGCGCGCTTCACCGCCACGGTCCGGGCGTCGTAGCGCGGATCCGACTCCTGCTTGTACGCCGGGTCGTGCTCCTCGTCGACGCAGATCACCCCGAGCCGGTCGACGGGCGCGAAGACGGCCGAGCGCGCTCCCACCACCACCGGCGCGGAACCGCTCGCGATGCGCTCCCGCTCGTCGCGGCGCTCCGCCTCCGTCAGCGCCGAGTGCAGCACGGCCACTCGATCGCCGAACCGCGCGCGGAGCCGCCCGACCGTCTGCGGCGCGAGTGCGATCTCGGGCACGAGCACGATCGCGCTCCGCCCGCGCTCGAGCGCCGCAGCGCAGGCCTGGATGTAGACCTCGGTCTTGCCGCTCCCGGTGGCGCCCTGGAGCAGGAAGTTCCCGCCGCCCTGGTCGAGCGCACCGATGACGCGGTCGAGCGCGGAGCGCTGCGAGTCCGACAGCTGTGAGGGCTCGGCCTCCCCGGCCAGCGCGTCGCGCGCCGCCGGGGACTCCCGCTCGCCCCGCGGCTTCCGCTTGAGCGGCGCGACGAGCTCGAGCGCCCGCGCCGGGGTCGAGCCGTAGTAGTCGGCCAGCCAGAGCGCGAGATCGACGAG
>DATLQK010000058.1:0-13490 GCA_035535195.1 Gaiellaceae bacterium
GAGGATGTCCGCGAGGAACACGACCTGGTCGTCGCTCAGCTCCGCCGGAACCTTGTAGACGGACGTATCGGCGAACGGCACCCGTGCGAACTCCGCCTGGAGCCCATCGATGAGGTGGCCGAAGATCCAGCCGCCGCCACCTGTGCAGAGGCCGTAGCGGCCCTCCTTGCAGAAGCGGCAGCGCCCACACGAGGTGATGCAGGAGACGAGCACACGGTCGCCGGGCTCGAGGGTCGTCACGGCGTCGCCGACTTCGATCACGGTGCCGACGGCCTCGTGCCCGAGCACTCGTCCGGGCTCGACCTCGGGGACATCGCCCTTGAGGATGTGGAGATCTGTGCCGCAAATGGTCGAGGTGTCGATCCGGACGATCGCGTCGGTCGGCTCCTCGAGCCTGGGGTCCGGGACGGTTTCCCACTCACGCCGCCCGGGGCCGTGGAAGACGAGCGCCTTCATCGATACTCCTTTCTCTCGTCAGACGCAGCGTCGCCGCCGCGGCGGCGGCCGCCATCGGGGCGTTCGCGGCTGCGGGACGCGGGTTACTACCGAGCGGCCGGGGACCAGTCTCCGTGTGAGCGCTCGAGCTCGACCTCGACGTCGAGCGCTCCCATTCCCGCCGGCGGAGCCTCCACACTGATCCCGAGCTGTGAGGCGAGGAACGGGCTAAGGTGCTTGCCCACGATCTTTGCCGGCGGCCACCAGAGCGCCTCGGCGTCGGCCATGGACGCCGCCTCGAGGGGGTTGGCCCGCAGGAACTGCGGACTGAGCCCGGTCAGGAGGAGTCCGCGGAGCACCGGACGGAAGGGCTGCGGCGATACCTGCGCGCCCGCCGTGGCGGCGATCGACTCCGCTGCCGCGTCGGCCTGCTGCGCGGCGATTCCGCCCTGCTTGAGCGGGAACGCGGTCATGTCCCCGGCGGCGTAGACGTCGGCCTGCCCCTCGAGGAGCCCGTGCTCGTCCGTCCGGACGAAGCCGCGGGCGTCCTGCGGCAGTCCGGCGACCGGAAGCCCCTGCGGGACCGGAAGCGTCACGGTGCGGTCGGCACGGATCGAGAGACCGGGAACGACGACGAGCGCACCGTCGCGAAAGACGGCCGGGGTCGTGTGCGTGCGCACAGGGATGCCTCGGAGCTCCAGGAGCTGCTCGACGGCGTCCGACGCGGCTTGGCCGAACACGCCCAGCGGGCGCGCCTCCGGCGTCACGATCTCCACGCTGGTGCGCGTCGCCCCGACGTTTTCGAGGTGGAGCTTCGTCATCAGGGCCAGCTCGTAGAGCGGGAGGGGCCAGGCGGCCATCGTCGGGAGCGCGAAGATGATCGAGCGGATGCGGCCGGCCGCCGCGTCGGCAAGGAGCTCGACGAGAGCCGCCCGGTCCTGCGCGCCCCGGAACGTCAGCGCCCCGGGAACCGCCTCCGTCGGTTGCGTGCCGAGGGCGAGGAGGAGCACGTCCCAGGCCAGCTCGGTGCCGTCTTCCAGCGTGGCGGTCTTCTCGGCGAGGTCGACTCCGGCGAGCGCCCCGTGCCGTAGCCGCGCGCCAGCGGCGTCGACCAGGCGGTCGAGCGGAAACCGCCGCACCTCGCCCTGCTTGAAGGGCTCGGCGACCGACATCGGCCGGTAGGCGAACTCGTTCTCGGGTGCGACGAGCTCGATCTCGACGAGCTCGTCTGCCAGGTGCCGGAGCGCCAGCGTCGCCTCGAGTGCTGCGACGCCGGCGCCCGCGATCAGGACGGTGAGCGGACGCACGGCTAGACCGCCGCGGCCGCGGAGACCGGGGTCTTCGTCACGAGCACCGGTCGGTCGGCCTGATGCACGACCGCGGTGGAGACGCTCCCGAGCGTCAGGCTCGAGATGCTGCCGAGGCCGCGCGAGCCGAGGACGATCAGGTCTGCGTCTCGCGACCGGGCGAGGTTGACGATCTTCTCGACCGCGTCGCCCTCGAGCACCTCGTACTCGACGCGGATGTCGTAGAAGCCCGCGTGGCGCCTGGCGTCGGCGAGGACCGACCGCTCACGGCGCGCCTCCTCGGTCAGGACGTCCTGGTAGTAGGGCTCGCCGAGAGACGGCGACGGCGGCTGCCGGACGTAGAGCACGGTGGCCGCGGCACCGAGCTCCTCGGCGATCGCGAGGCCGTGCTCGAGAGCCTCGCCGGCGCAGTCGCTGCCGTCGGTTGCGATGAGTAGTCGCTTCATGGATGCCTCCTTCTGGTTCCACCCAGCGTCACGGGCCCGGGCGCCGCCGCCATCCGAGGGCACGCTGATTCGCCATCGCGGACAACCCGCAAATTGCGCCGCAGTCGTCCCGGACTCGCCAACGCCGGCGCTCTGGGACGCTATGGCCATGACCCTCATCTGGTTCGTCGTCTGGCTCATTGCCGACCTCATCGGCGATAAGGAACCGCTGCGGTTCGACCCCGTGAACGTCTGGACGGCGACGCTGATCCTCGCGATCGCGCTCGACCTCGGACGGTCCGGCGTCGTGCCGCGCCGTCGCTAGTCGTCCGCCAGCAGGCTTCGGGCGCGCGCCCGGGACCAGTTCAGCGACGTCCACGGCTCGCCGGAGCTCATCCGGTGGTCGATCGGGTCGAGGGCCTCCGCCCGCAGCGAAGCCGGGAGCCGCTCGAGCGCGGGCACCGCGTCGGCGCTGAGCGTCGAGAGGTAGTCCGTGTCGATCCTGCCGGTGTCCTGCCAGCGCGCGAGGTTGCGCTCGGCGATCCGCGCGTCCGGATTGGCGGCCGAGAACGCCACCACTGCGGCGGCCGACCAGACGAGGGCGAGCCGGGTGAACGCCGCGGCCCGTCGGAACGCGCCGAGGGCGACGACGAGCATGAAGGTCCCGGCAAGCCAGAGGCTGAACGCCTCGGCGGCGAGCCGGGGCCGCGTCAGGCCGTATGCGTCCTCGTAGAGACGCAGCCGGTGCAGCGCTGAGGCGACCACCACCACGGTCAGCGCGCACAGCGCTCCCGCGAGCACGTCGCGAAGGAGCCGCTCGCGGGTCGTCAGTGGACGCGCGAACCTCGCTGCGCCCTTGACGACCAGCAGCGTGAGCGCGCCGGCGGCGAGCAGTTGCCAGAACCCCTGGCGTGCGTACTCCGAGTACGTCAGCCCGGTCGTCCTGACGACGTAGTCGTCGCCGCCGAAGAGCACGCGTAGCTGGACGGCGACGAAGGCGAGAAAGAGTAGGTCGAGGAGCGCGAGCGGGACGGCCCACTCGAGGAGCGCGAGGCGGGACTTCGGCGGTTGCCCGACGGCGCGCGGCGGCGCGGCCGCTGCGAGCGCGAGTGCCGACGCGGCAACGAGCACGAGGCCGAACACGGCGGCTCGGTGCGGAAGCGACCCGAGCTCCGGCCTCGGCGCGCTGTCGGCCATCGCCGCGAACGCGGCGTCGGCGGTCAGGAAGAGCGCCGCGAACGGGATCGCGATCACCGTCGCGATCGCCACCGCGCGCAGGACCGGCACGGCACGGGACGAGGAGTGGGGAAGTAGGGCCGGAAGCCGCGGCACCGACCAGGCCGGCGCAGAGATCGCCCGAAGCCTCGGCCCGCCCACGGCAACCGACGCACAGACCCAGGCCGCAAGAAGATCCGTCCACACGACCCACTGCGCGTCCAGCACCGCCGGGGCGAGCGCGAGTGCGACGGCGAGGCCGCCGAAGACGTAGAGGTCGGTCGTGCGCCGCGCCTGTGTCCAGGCGGCGGCTCCGATCAGCGCCGCCACCGCCGTGACGCCGATCCCCGGCGGCGCGTTCGGGACGACGGTCGCGGCGACGAGCGCCGCGAGCAGTGCGAGGAGCCTCACGCAGGCAGCTCGACGACGATCCGACAGCCGGCGGGCTGCGCGTCCGTCGCCGCGATCGTCCCGCCGTGGAGCTCGACGATCCAGCGTGCGATCGCGAGCCCGAGTCCCGCGCCGCCCGCGTCGGCCGACCGAGCGCGGTCGGAGCGATAGAAGCGCTCGAAGACGCGATCGAGCTCGTGGCTCGGGATTCCGGGCCCCTCGTCCACGACCTCGAGCAGCGGGGTGCCGTTCCCGCCCCGCGCCTTGAGCACGACCCGCCCGTGCTCCGGCGAGTGACGGATCGCGTTCGCGACGACGTTGCCGAGCACCTGTCGCATTCGGTTCGGGTCGACCGTCACCTGGAGGTCCGAAGGGAACGCGCCGAACTCGAGCGAGACCCGATGCGCCTCGGCGGTCCCGCGCCACTCGCCGACCACTTCCTGGAGCAGGTCCAGCGCCTTGATCTGGCGGAGGTCCAGCGAGACGGCGGCGGACTCGAGTCGAGAGAGGTCGAGCAGCTGCTCGACGAGGTCGCCGAGCCGCTCCACCTGGGCGAGCGTGTCGGCGAGCGCGGCCGAGTCCGCCGGCTCGATGCCGTCGACGAGGTTCTCGAGGCGTGCGCGCAGGGCGCCGAGGGGCGTCCGGAGCTCGTGGGAAGCGTTCGCGACGAGGTCCCGGCGAAAGCGGTCGACCTCGGCCAGCTCGCGGGACATGGCATTGAACGCCCGAGCGAGCTCGCCGACCTCGTCGCGTGATGTCGCCGTGACCGCGATGTCGTAGTTCCCCTTGGACATCGCCCGCGTTGCGGCCACCATCTCGCGGAGCGGGTAGGTCATGCCGTGCGCGAGGAACTGCACCATCGCGAGGGCAAGCACCGCGGCGCCGAGCCCGGTGAGTACCGGCGAGATCCCGAGCTCCTGTCCGACGGTGACGACCACGACGGTCACGAGCACCGCCGCGAGGATCACGACGCCGAGCTTGAGCTTGATCGAGTGCAGTCGGTCGAGCGGTCTCATGCCGCCTCCTCCGGCTCGGGCTCGGCCGCGTAGCCGACGCCGCGCACCGTGCGGATCAGGTCCGGGCCGAGCTTGCGCCGCAGGGCCCGCACGTGCGAGTCGACCGTGCGCTCACCGCCGCCGACCTCGTAGCCCCAGACCTCCCGCAGCAGGCGGCGCCGGCCGAAGACGACCCGCGGCGAGCGGGCGAGTCGGAAGAAGAGGTCGAACTCCGTTGCCGTCAGCGCGATCTCACGACCGTCCCGGGTCACCCGCCGGGTGGCCGGGTCGACCACGACGACGCCGAGCCTCACCGGTTCGTCGGTGGCCTCGGGCGCACGGTCGGCGCGTCGGAGAAGGGCGCGCACTCGGGCGACCAGCTCCCGCGGGCTGAACGGCTTCGTCAGGTAGTCGTCGCCGCCGACGGCGAGCCCCACCTCGAGATCCGTCTCCGAGTCCCGGGCGGTCAGCATCAGGACCGGGACCGCGCGCTCCTGCTGGATCCGCCTGCAGACCTCCAGTCCGTCGAGCCGGGGCAGCATCAGGTCGAGCACGACGAGGTCCGGTCGGAAGCGCCTGCAGAGCTCGACGCCCTCGAGCCCATCGGCCGCCGTCTCGACCTCGAACCCCTCGGCCCGCAGCCGCGCCGCCACGGAGGCCGCAATGGTGGCCTCGTCCTCGATCACCGCGATCCGCCGCTGCATCGCCTCTCAGCTTAGGAGGGCGGCTTGGCGATTCGGTGCGGTTCGTGTGCAGATTCGGTGCAGAACAGGACTGGACAACACATTCCCATATAGGTATATAATCGGACCCATGGCCCGAGCAGCGACCACGGCAGATGCGTTCAACGCGGTGGCGGAGCCGCGCCGGCGGCAGATCCTCGACGCCCTCGCCGGCGGCGAGCGGCCGGTGAACGAGCTCGTCGGCGTGCTCGGGCTCGCCCAGCCGCAGGTGTCGAAGCACCTGCGGGTGCTGCGCGAGGTCGGGGCGGTCGCGGTCCGCGAAGACGGGCGCCGGCGGCTCTACCGGCTGAATGGCCGGGCCCTGAAGCCGATCCACGATTGGGTCAAGGCCTACGAGCAGTCCTGGTCGGAACGGTTCGACCGGCTCGATGTCGTACTCGAAGAGCTCAAGAAGGAGGAAGGAGATGGCAGTGACGAGTAGTGGAACGGCGAAGGTCACGCTCCCCGCGGACGATCAGATCCTGATCACCCGCGAGTTCGACGCGCCGCGCGACCTGGTCTACAAGGCTTGGACGACGCCGGAGCTCGTGCGCCGCTGGTGGCACGCCAACCGCGGCGAGATGAAGGTCGCTGAGATCGACCTCCGCGTCGGCGGCACCTGGCGGTACGTGTCAGTGACGCCGGACGGCTTCGAGGTCGCCTTCCACGGCGAATACCGTGAGATCGTCCCGGACGAGCGTGTCGTATCGACCGAGGTCTACGAGGGCGCGCCGCAGCCAGAGGGCGAGGAGGAGCAGGGCACCCTCAATACGGCGACCTTCGAGGAAGCGGACGGCCGAACGACGATGACGATCCTCGTCCAGGCCCCGAGCCGCGAGGTCCGCGACGCGATCATCGAGTCGGGGATGGAGGCCGGGATGCAGGACGCGCTGGACCTGCTGGAGGAGACTGCGGTCTCGCTTCGCTGAGCTCCGCCAGCCGCCTTTCCAGAAACAGCCGCTCGGGCTCGGCCTGGACGAGCCCGAGCGCGCGCTCGTAGGCGGCGCGGGCCTCTTCGGTTCGACCGAGCCGGCGCAGGAGCTCGGCCCGGGTGGCGTGGAGGTAGTGGTACGAGTCGAGGTCGAGTCGCTCCACCAGCGCCAGCGCGTCCTCGACGTCGCCGGCCTCCGCCATCGCGGCGGCGCGGTTGAGCTCTACGACGTCCGAGCCCGTCATGCGGGCCAGTTCGCCGTAGAGGGCCGCGATCTGCGGCCAGTCCTGCGGCTCCTCGACGTGGAGCGCCGCGATCGTCGCCTGCAGGGCGTACGGGCCGCGGCCGCCGAGAGTCAGTGCGCGCTCGAGCACGACCCGCGCTTCCGCGAGCCGGTCGGCATCCCACAGCGACCGGTCCTGATCGCGGAGCAGGACGACGGTGTCGTCGGCGAACCTCGCGTCGCGGCGTGCGTCGTTCAGGAGCATCAACGCCAGGAGCCCGTGAACCTCCGGCTCGTCCGGCATCAGCTCGCCGAGTGCGCGCCCGAGGCGGATCGCCTCCGCCGCCAGCTCGCCGCGGCCGCCGTAGCCCTCGTTGAAGATCAGGTACACGACCGCGAGCACCGCCGTGAGGCGATCCGGAAGCAGATGGGGCGGCGGGACGCGGAACGGGATCCCCGCAGCCTTGATCTTCCGCTTCGCGCGCACGAGCCGCTTCGTCATCGTCGTCTCGGAGACGAGGAAGGCGCGGGCGATCTCGGCGGTGCCGAGGCCGCCGAGGGTGCGCAACGTCAGCGCCACCTGCGCCTCGAGCGAGAGCGACGGGTGGCAGCAGGAAAAGAGCAGCTCGAGGCGCTCGTCCGGGATCGCGACGTCCTCATCCACTTCGAGCTCCGCGCTCGCGGGCACGTCGAGCAGCCGGAGCTTCGCCGCGAGCGTGCGGTCTCGGCGGATCCGGTCGACGGCTCGGTTTCGCGCCGTGGTCATCAGCCAGGCGCGCGGGTTCGAGGGCGTGCCTTCGCGCGGCCATCGCGCAGCCGCCAGCGCGAACGCGTCCTGCGCGGCTTCCTCGGCGAGGTCGAAGTCGCCGAGGAAGCCGATCAGGCCCGCGAGGACACGGCCCCATTCGTCGCGGAAGACCTGGTCGAGGATCGCTAGCCCTCCTTGACCGGCCGGATCTCCACCGAGCCTCCCATCCGGGCGGCGGGGATCCGAGCCGCGAGCTCGATCGCCGAGTCGATGTCGTCCGCCTCGTAGGCGAGCCACCCGCCGAGCGCCTCCTTCACGGTCACGAAGGGGCCGTCGGTGGTCAGCGTCTTGCCGTCCTCCACCCGGACGGTGGTCGCGGTCTCGGGCGAGTCGAGCCACATGTCGCTCGGCGTGACGCCCGGCGTCTGGTTGATCGCCTGGTAGTCGGCGTAGACGGCCTGCTGCTCCTCGGGGGACAGCTGCGCCCAGGCCTCGGGGTTGTCGGGGGTGGGCGTGTCGCCCTGCTGGATCAAGAGCACGTACTTCATCGTCTGCCTCCTGCTCGGGGAATGTTCGTGTCTAAGACGAACGGCGGGGCCGAAAAGGGACCGCGACTTCGATCAGGTGCGCGACGGGTCGTCGTAGACGACGACGGTCCCGGCGAGGAAGTCCGCCAACCCTCTGCGCCGCTCGTCGAAGAGGACGGGCAGGAACCCGAGGAAGAACAGCGCGATCGAGAGCTCGAGCCCGAGCAGGCGGACAAGCGAGCGGCCGACCGACGGAAACGTGCCGCCAGCGGTGCGGACCCGGAGGCGCAGGAGGCGCATGCCGGGCGTCTGGCCCGCCGAGCTCCAGAAGAGCACGAAGTAGGCCCCGGACACCACGACCCAGCCGACGGTGAGCAGGGCGCCGGCGAACCAGTGCGGGTGCAACCCGCCCACGAGCGAGGTCACCAGTGCCGCCGCCCCGACGACGAGCAGGTAGAGGGCGATCGCGAGGAGCGCGTCGACTGCGAGGGCAGCGGCGCGGGTAACGATGCCCGCGAACGGCGGGTGGGCCGGGCGTTTCCGCAGGTCGAGCCGGTCGTCGAGGCGGACGGCGGACTCGCAGACCCGCTCGGCAACCTCCTCCACGAATCCCGTCGTCTGCCGCGTGATCGCAGCCCGAACCTCCGGGCTTGCGGCCACCTCCCGCATTGCGTGCTGCAGCTCGTCACTGGCGAGCACCTGGTCCATGAGCCCCCGAGTCCGCGAGCTCGCGAGCGCATCGGCGAGGAGCCGCTCCAGCTCGCCGGTCGCGGCCAGCTCTGCGACGACGCGCTCGAGCACGCGGTGACGGACGATCGAGCGCGCGATCTCCTCGGGCAACGGTCCTTCGAGCGCCCGGTCGATCACGCGGGCGATCTCCGGCGCGGAGAGGACTTCGTCGACGGCCGTCTCCAGCTGGTCGCGCCAGACCCGCGCGGCCGTGCGCGCCGGGAACATCGCGGCCCGCCCCGCCGTCTTGGTCAGACGGCTGTTCGCCTCGTCAGGATCCGATGCCATGGGTCGATTATGGCTCGCGCTCGAGCTCTTGTTCCTCGAGCCAGGCCTTCGCCACGCGCTTCTGCGCCCTCGTGAGCCACGCCTCCGCGACGAGATCGTGGAGCTCCTCGCGGTCGAGCTTCGCCAGGCTGGGGATGCGGATGAGGATCGCCGAGTAGCCGTCGAAGTGTGGCGTGGTGAAGAAGACACCACGGTCGTCGGCCAGCAGCAGCTCTTTCACGTCGAGGTCATCGACCCGGAACATGAGCACGTCCTCCATGCGGTCGCCGGTGTCGGGGTCAAGCGCGTCGCGTCTCGGCCCGCGGTGGAAGCAGAACACCTTGCCGTGCACGAGGTACGCCGGCCGCCCGTCGTCCGAGAGCTCCTTCGTCGCCTGCGGCATCGCGAGAGCGAGCTCGTCGAGGTCAGCCATCGTCGACACGGCGTCAGTCTGACTCCGACGGCGCGGGCGCTTCGTTCCAGAGGCGGATCACAGGCTTCTCCCGCTCGTAGCCGAGGACGCTGACGGTCGCCGGATCGAGCGCGAAGTGCGCGCCCGCCGCCGGCTCGAGGCCGATCCAGCGCGCCGCCAGCACCCGGAGCAGGTGCCCGTGGGCGAAGAGCAGCACGTCCCCGTCCACGTCGCGCAGCTCCTGGAGTAACCGGTCGACGCGCTCGCGGACCTCGTCGGCGGTCTCGCCGCCGGGAACGCCGTCGCGCCAGAGCGTCCAGCCGGGCCGCTCCTCACGGATCTCGGCCGTCTTCCGTCCCTCGTACTCGCCGTAGTCCCACTCCAGGAGCTCGTCGCGTGGCCGGGCGCGGTCGCCGAAGCCGGCCAGCCGCGCAGTCTCGTCGGCTCGCGAGAGCGGGCTCGTCAGGACGAGGGCGTACTCGTGTCCGCGGAGGGCTCGGCCGAGCGCCTTGGCCTGGCGGCGTCCGCCGTCGGTCACCGGCACGTCGGTCCGGCCGGTATGCCGTCCGTCCCTGGTCCACTCCGTCTCGCCGTGCCGGACGAGGACGAGCTCGCCCATTCGCGGACGCTAGCTCGGCTGGGGGGTCACGCGCACTTGCAGGGGGAGCTCGCGTTCGAGCGCCAGCGCCGACACAGCTGCGGCGACGGCGACGCCGCCGGCGGTGAGGAAGGCGAGCGGCGGTGAGACGCTGAGGACCTGCGCGCCGGCGGTCGGCGCCACTGCGAGGCCGATCCACCACGAGAGGCCGATCGTCGCCATGTAGCGCCCGCGCAGGCTCGGCGGCGCGAGCTCGGCCACGAGCGGCATCAGCGCCGCCGAGTGGAAGCACTCCCCGACGCCGATCGCGACCACCGCAGCGAGGAGAACCGGGTAGGCGTGCGAGGGGGCAATGCCCGCGACGACGACCAGCAGGCAGGCTGCGGCGAAGATCGCCGAGCCCAGCGCGATCATCACGACCCGCCGACGCCCCTCGGCCGCCTTCGCGATCGGAACCTGGGTGACGACGACCGTTGCCGCGTTCGCGAGCATCAGCAGGCCGATCAGCTCGGCGTCGATTCCAGCCTCGCTCTTCGCGTACGGCGGGACGAGCCAGGGGAGGACGCCCCAGCCGACCGTGATGATCGCGACGTTCGTCACGGCCAGGTGGAGAAAGGCTCGGTCGCGCAGGACGAGCCGGTAGCCGCCGCGGATCCGCTCCGTCGGCGGAGCCTCGCGGACGAGGGCGACGAGGACGGTGACGTAGACGATGTAGCTGACGGCGTTCACGAGGAACAGCGCGATCAGGCCGTGGAGGCCCGTGGCAGCGAGGAGGCCGCCGACCGCTCCGCCCAGACCGAAGCCGACGTTCGTCGAGACTCGAGAGACGGCGGTGGCGCGGTGACGGAGCTCCGGCGGCGCGAGCGCGGCAAGCAGCGTCGACTGGGCCGGTCCCAGGGCGCCGTTCCCGGCCCCGGCCAGCGTCGCGGCGGCGAACGCGGCCGCGGGCGTCTGCGCGAAGGCGAGGCCGGCGTAGCCGGCGGCGAGCGCGAGGCCGGCGCCCGCCGCGGTCGTGCGAGCACCGAAGCGGTCGATCAGCGGCCCCGAGAGAGGCGCGGACACGACCGCAACGCCGGTGAGTGTGCCGACGACGAGGCCGGCGACGCTCAGGCTGAACCCCCGTCCGTCGTGGAGGTAGATGACCTCGAAGGGGAGGACGGCGCCCCAGCCCAGCGTGTTCAAGAAGATCCCGACCTGCACGAGCCAGAGCTCCCGCGAGAGGCCGAATCCAAGCCGTCGTCCGAGTTTGTTATAGTACATAACTATAGTTGAGCTGATACAGAATATCTCGCCTCGCGCGAGTGCGGCCGAGATCGCCGGCGACGTGGAAGCGGCGATCTCGGAGGGCCGGCTCCAGCCCGCGACGCGGCTACCGACTGTGCGTCGTCTCGCGGACGAGCTCGACGTCAGCCCGGCCACCGTGGCGGCCGCTTACCGGACGCTCCGTGACCGAGGCCTCGTCAAGGGCGAGGGCCGGCGCGGCACGGTGGTGGCGGCGCAGCCGCCGCTGCGCGTGGGACGGGCGCAAGTGCTCCCGCCGAACGCGCGCGACCTCGCGAGCGGGAACCCTGACCCGGCGCTGCTCCCGCCGCTTGGGCCGGCGCTCGAGCGGGTCGACCCGGCACACAAGCTCTACGGCGGCCCGATCAAGCTCGAGCGCCTGGTCGAGCTCGGGGAGGCCGAGTTCACGGCGGACGGTGTCGCTGGCGACATCGCGATCGTCGGCGGTGCGCTGGACGGGATCGAGCGGATCCTCCAGACACATCTCCGGCTCGGCGACGCCGTGGTCGTCGAGGACCCCAGCTGGCCGCGGATCGCCGACCTCGTCTCTGCGCTGTCCCTTCGCCTCGAGCCTGTCCCTGTGGACGAGCAGGGCCTCGTCCCGGAGGCGCTCGAGCAGGCGCTACGGCGCGGCGCGAAGGCCGTCGTCGTCACGCCGCGCGGCCAGAACCCGACCGGGGCGGCCGTCGACGCAGACCGAGCTGAGGCCCTACGCAACGTCTTCGGCCGACACCCGGACGTCCTCGTCGTGGAGGACGACTACGTCGCGCAGGTCGCGGGCGCGCCGTACCACGCGCTCCACTCGGAAAGCCGCCGCTGGGCCGTCGTTCGCTCGCTGTCGAAGGTGCTCGAGCCTGATCTCCGCATCGCACTCGTCGCCGGTGACCCGCTGACGATCAGCCGCGTCGAGGGGCGGCAGCTTCTCGGGCCCGGGTGGGTCAGCCACCTGCTTCAGCAGGTGACCGCGAACCTACTGGGGAGCGCAGCGACGAGGAAGCACCTGGCGCGCGTCGAGCGCCTCTATGCCGAACGGCGGGCGGCGCTCCTCGACGCACTCGCTCGCCGCTCGATTCCCGCCCAAGGCGCGTCGGGCCTCGGCGTGTGGGTTCCGGTCGCCGAGGAGACTGCGACGGCGCAGCTGCTGCTCGAGCGCGGGTGGGCGGTGAGCCCCGGCGAGCGTTATCGGTTCGCGACGCCGCCGGGAATCCGAGTGACGACGACCGCCCTCCTGCCACGCGAGGCGGAGGAGCTCGCCGAGGCCCTCGCGGAGACCCGCACCGCCTCCGCCACGACGTACGCCGGCTAGCGCGTGGGGACGACGAGTTCGACGTAGCGCTCCGCCTCGTCCCAATCGGGCGCCTCGCCTGGTTCGAGCGCGATCAGCTCGACCGAGAGCCCCGTCTGCTCCGCGCGCCGCAGCGTCGCAGCGGCGCCCTCCGTCAGCTCCTCCTCCTGCCGCCTCGCCAGGGCGTGCTCGAGCTCGTGGTCCGGGACGTCCTCGACCTCCTCGAAGTCGCGCTCCGCGGTCAGCTCGAGATAGACGTCGTCCTGCTCGTCCCTCGCCGGCTGTTCGTCGACGACCTCCCAGCTCGCCGGCCGCCCGTCCTCGAGCGTCGAGAAGGAGTGGCCGACGCGCGGTGCGTCCGGTCGGAAGCGGCGGAAGGCGCCGAGCTCTTCGCGCCCATCGGGATGACGGAGCTTCAGGCGGTACCGGGCCGGCTTCGCCGTCGCCCGCGCGGTGAGGTCGTCTCCGTCGGGGTCGACGCTCTCGATCAGCCAGTAGCGACCTTCCAGCCGGACGACGCTGCCGACCTCGAGCGGGTCGTCGGAGACGAAGCGGCGGATGTGCTCCTGGCCCGTCCGGTGGTGGACGACGACGTCGTAGTGGAAGTCGCCGTGCTCGGTGGCGGGAACGACGGTCATTGCCGCGCCGGCCCGAACGCCATGCGCTAGGCCGCGAGCCCTGCCTGGCCGTTCTCCGCATCCTTGAGGCTGTAATGCGCCCGTGCGTCCGCCACGGCCTCGGCGTGCGTCGACCCCCATTCGGCCAGCGCGATCAGCGGCTCGGTCAGGGACCAGCCCAGAGGCGTGAGCGAGTACTCGACCCGGACGGGGACCTCCGCATAGATCGTCCGGGCGACTAACCCGTCGCGCTCGAGCGCCCGCAGCGACTCCGTCATCACCTTCTTCGACACGCCCGGCAGGCAGTCGAGCAGCCTGCTGTGGCGATGGATGCCGCGGGCCATCACGAACAGGAGATGCACCTTCCACTTGCCGTGCAGCAC
>DATLQK010000059.1:0-3422 GCA_035535195.1 Gaiellaceae bacterium
GAGCCCGGACGACCTCGCCTGGGAGAAGGGCCGCTGGTACGTCAAGGGCGACCCGGAGAAGCGCGCGCTGATCGAGGACATCGCGGCGCGCGCGTACAGCGGCGAGGAGCTGCCGGCCGGCATGGAGGGTGGGCTCGACGCGCAGGTGATCTACGACCCACCGAACCTGACGTACCCGTACGGCGCGTACATCGCCGTCGTCGACATCGATCCCGACACCGCTCACGTCACGGTCAGGCGGTTCGTCGCCGTGGACGACTGCGGCGTGCGGATCAACCCGATGATCGTCGACGGGCAGATCCACGGCGGGCTCGCGGAGGGCATCGGGATCGCGCTGATGGAGGTGATCTCGTTCGACGAGGAGGGCAACTGCCTCAACTCGTCGTTCATGGACTACCTGATCCCGACGGCGCTCGAGTGTCCCGACTTCGAGCTCGGCGAGACGGTCACGCCCTGCCCGCACCATCCCCTCGGGGCGAAGGGCGTCGGCGAGTCGCCGAACGTCGGCTCGCCGCCGGCGATCGTCAACGCGGTGATCGACGCGCTGCACGAGACGCACGGCGTCGACCATCTCGACATGCCCTGCACGCCGGCCCGCGTCTGGGCGGCGATGCAAGGGCGGCCCGAACCGCCGCAGTGACTTGAGCCCCCGGGAGGTCACGGGCGAGGCGGCCGGCGAGATCCGTCAGCTCGTTCCGGACATCGAGACGCTCGCGGTCCGCCTCGGGGAGGTGGACTACCTGGCCGACGAGGGCCTCGCGACCTCGATGTTCCTGTCGCTGCGCCTGCCGCAGCCGCTGCTGCTCGAGGGCGAGGCGGGCGTCGGCAAGACCGAGGCGGCGAAGGCGTTGGCGCTCGTGCTCGACACGCCGCTCGTTCGACTCCAGTGCTACGAGGGGATCGACGTTGCCGAGGCGCTCTACGAGTGGAACTACCCGCGCCAGCTGCTGAGCATCCGCCTCGCCGACTCCCGCGGCTCGGAGATCGGCGAGGAAGAGCTGTTCGGCTCCGACTACCTGATCCGCCGGCCGCTGCTGCGCGCGCTCGAGCATCCCGGGCCGCGCCCAGCGGTGCTGCTGATCGACGAGATCGACCGGGCCGACGACGACTTCGAGGCGTTCCTGCTGGAGCTGCTCGCGGACGCCAGCGTCACGATCCCCGAGCTCGGGACGATCAGCGCCACGCATCCGCCGGTCATCGTCCTCACCTCCAACCGGACCCGCGACCTCCACGACGCCGTCAAGCGGCGGTGCCTCTACCACTGGATCGCCTATCCGACGCCGGAGCGCGAGGTCGAGATCGTGCGCCGGCGGGTCAAGGGCTCGTCGGAGACGTTGGCGGTGCAGGTCGCGAACGCGGTCTCGCGAATGCGCGGCAGCGACGTCCAGAAGCCGCCGGGGATCGCCGAGTCGATCGACTGGCTGGCAGCGCTGAGCGTCCTTGGGATCGAGCGCCTCGACGCGGAGGCCGTCGACCGCACCCTCGGCTCGGTGCTCAAGTACGCCGAGGATCAGGAGGTGGTCCGCGCAGCCGGTCTCGAGCAGCTCGTGGGCGGCGGTGACTGACTTCGGCGTCGAGACGATCGAGCTCGACCTGCCGCCACTCGTCGCGGCGCTGAGCCGGCGCCTCCACGACCGCGGCCTGCCCGTCACGCCGGACCGCTCCGCGCAGTTCGCGGAGGCGCTCACGCTCGCCCGACCGATCTCGCGCCGCCGTTTGTACTGGACGGCCCGCGCTATCTTCGTCTCCGATCCGTCGCAGGCTCCCATTTTCGACGCAGTGTTCTTCTCGGTCTTCGGCAGCCGTGAGGAATCGGGCGACGAGGCCGCCGACGAACGACGCACCGTCGCGTCGCCCCCGGACGAGCGCCCTAGCTCGGATCGGGTCGCGACTGAGCCGCAAGCCGAGCGAGCGGGCACGCCGTCGACGCTCCCGCGCGAACGCGGCGAGGAGGAAGAGTCGGCCGAGGCCGAGATTCCGCTGGCGCTCGCCAGCGACGAGGAGCTGCTGCGCGGGAAGAGCTTCGACGCGCTCGAACCGCACGAGCTCGCGCAGGTCTACCGGCTGATGGCGCGGCTGCACCTGGCTGCTCCGCCGCGCCGGACTCGTCGCTACGAGAAGGGACGCCGGGGCGGTCAGATCGACCTGCGCCGGACGCTGCGCGCCAGCCGCCGCACCGAGGGGGATCCGATCCACCTCGCGAGGCGGCACCGGCGCATCACCCGCCGGCGGCTCGTGATGCTGTGCGACATCTCCGGCTCGATGGAGCCCTACGCCCGTGCCTACCTGCAGTTCCTGACCTGCGCGGCCGGGAGCGGGCCGAATGCCGAAGCGTTCGTCTTCGCCACCCGGCTGACGCGGCTGACCCGTGCGCTCGCGTCGCGTAATCCGGAGCGGGCGATCCAGCGGGCCGCGGCCGCCGCGCCGGACTGGTCGAGCGGGACGAGGATCGGCGCCGCGCTGCGGGAGTTCAACAATCGCCACGGCCGCCGCGGCATGGCGCGCGGGGCAGTGGTCGTGATCCTCTCCGACGGCTGGGAGCGCGGGGACACGAAGCTCGTCGAGCGCGAGATGGCGCGGCTCGCACGGCTGGCCCACCGGATCGTGTGGGTCAACCCACGGGTCGGCGCCGAGGACTTCGCCGTCCGCTCCGGCGGGATGCGGGCCGCGCTGCCCTACTGCGACGCCCTCGTCAGCGGTCACACCTTCGACGCCCTCGACGAGGTCGTCGAGGCGATCGCCGCCGAGACGTGGAGCGAGCAGCCGGCCGAGGCGCCCCCGGCCGATGAAGAAGAGGAGCCGTGGGCGAGCGCAACCCCGGTGCCCGGCAGCTCGGTCGCGATGCCGAGCGGGTACGGCCCGAGCCGCGGGAAGACGACACCGGGCTGGGTGACCGATGAGTGAGCCCAAGATCTGCATCTACCCGGGGTGCGACCAGCCCGCGGTGCCTCCGCATCCGATGGGCGGCCCCCAGCCGGCGTTCTGCGACCTGGAGGAGCACAACGCACTGACCGCGCATCAGGAGCGCCAGCGACTCGTGCGCGAACGCCCGGCAGAGGAGACCGAGAACGAGGGATGATCAACCGGACACGAGCTAGGAGGCGATCGAGCAGTGGCTGACGAGCCGTACCGCGCAGTCTTTCTCCGCGTCCACCCGACCGGGAAGATGGTGCTCAGCCTGACCACCGAGTCCGATGGGAAGGAAGGGGAGTACGCGAAGCTCGTTGCCGACGAGCTCGGCGTGCCGTCGCTCGACGTCAAGGTCGTTCCGGCGGACACCAACCGGTTCGGGAACGGGCACGGCTTCAATACCAGCCCGTCCGCAGGGACGCCCGCGGCGATCGTCAGCGCCACGGAAAAGATTCGCGCGAAGGGCCTGCTGCTCGCCGGCATGGCTCTGCAGGCGCCGCCGGACCAGCTCA
>DATLQK010000060.1:0-45051 GCA_035535195.1 Gaiellaceae bacterium
CAGTCCAGAATCGAGCGCCGGCGACTCCTCGAGCACCTTCTGGTGGCGGCGCTGGATCGAGCACTCGCGCTCACCGAGCGAGATCACCCGCTCGGGGTCGCCCAGCAGCTGGATCTCGACGTGGCGGGGCCGCTCGACGTAACGCTCGAAGAAGACGCGGTCGTCGCCGAACGCCGCCTTCGCCTCGCGCTTCGCCGCCTTCACGGCGTCCTCGAGCTCGGCGGGGTCGCGCACGACGCGCATCCCGCGCCCGCCGCCGCCGGCCGCCGCCTTGATCATCAGCGGGTAACCGAGCTCGTCCGGCTCGCCGGCCGGGACCACAGGAACGTCCGCTGCCGCGGCGATCCGCTTCGCCTCGAGCTTGTCCCCGCCCAGCCGCAGTGCCTC
This sequence comes from Gaiellaceae bacterium, assembly GCA_035535195.1. Taxonomy (GTDB): domain Bacteria; phylum Actinomycetota; class Thermoleophilia; order Gaiellales; family Gaiellaceae; genus JACDAN01. The sequence goes on from DATLQK010000060.1 coordinate 388, forward strand.
CGGACGGGGGCCGACGAAGAGAAGCCCCGCCGCGCCGACGGCCTCGGCGAAGTCGGGGTTCTCCGCGAGGAAGCCGTAGCCGGGATGGATCGCGCCGGCGCCGCGCTCCTTCGCGGCCCGGATGTGCTCCTCTGAGTCGAGGTAGCTGCTGATCGCGACCGTCTCGTCCGCCGCGCGGGTATGAAGCGCGCCGCGGTCGTCGGGCGGCGCTACGGCGACGGTGCCGATGCCGAGCTCGCGCGCGGTTCTGAAGATCCGCACGGCGATCTCGCCGCGGTTGGCTACGAGGAGCTTCTCGATCGCCACAGCACCGCGAACGTAATCAGGCAGGCGCCTGACAGGAGCAGATAAGGGAGCGCATCCGATGTCGCCTCGGCAAGCGCGCCGCTGCCTGCGGCGCCGAGTGCCTGCCCCGGGGCCCAGGCGATGTTGATCAGCGCGAACATGTAGGCGTACTCGAGGCCCAGATGCTCGGCCTGGTCGGTGAGCAGCGACATCGCGGGCGTCCAGAAGCTGCCGAACGAGACGCCGGCGAGGACAACGAGGGCCGCGAGGAAGGCCGCGCGGTTCGGCCACGGCAGGAGCGCCGTGAAGATCGATCCCGCGAGCACGCAGGCGCGCATCGGCGCCAGCCGTCCGATGCGATCGGAGATCCGGCCGACGGCCGGGTTCGCGGCGGCCTCGAGCGCCGCCGTCCCCAGCCATAGCGTCCCGATCGCGACCGCCGAGAAGCCGAGCTCCTCGAGCCGAAGCGGCGCGAGGACGGAAAGCGTCCCGAAGAAGAGCGCCGGGAGCGCCACGAACCAGACGCCGAGCACGATGCGCCGATGTCTTAACGCGCCGGCCAGGACGCGGAGCGGTTGGCGTGTCGCAGGTCGCGGCGCGTGCATCGTCGCCGCCCAGGCGGCGAGGCCCAGCGCGAGGAGCCCGGCGGCGCCGAAGGCCTCCGCCTTTCCGACGACCGACGCGACCCCGCCCAGCACGGGGCCGAAGAGCGCGCCGACGATCGCTGTCGCCATCGCAGTGCCGATCGTCTGGCCCCGCCTGTCGGCCGGGGTTTCGCTGATCAGCCAGGTGAGCCCGGCGGTCCAGGCGAGGGCGCTGCCGGCGCCCTGTACGAACCGCGACAGGTCAAGCACCAGGATCGAGTCACCCGTCGCGAAGATGAACGTGGTGACGGCGATCACCACGAGGCCGGCGATCGTGGTCGGCCGCGGCCCGAACCGTGCCGCGGCGACGCCGCTGGGAATCCCCGCCAGGAACGCACCGGCCGGGTAGGCGGCCGCGAGCACTCCGGCGCCGGCCTTGGAGAGGTCGAACTCCTCGGCGTAGTCGGGCAGGAGCGGCGTCAGCGCGACGAAAAACATCGTGTCGACGAAGACCGTCCCGCCGACGAGCAGGAGGAGGCGCCGCACCGGCCGCGCGGCTACTTCTTGTCGGTCTTCTTGGGCCCAGCCTCCCGCCGCAGATACAGCTCGGACGGGAGTGGAAGCACGTGCTCTGGCCGGTCGACCTTGGTCCGGGCCGGTCCGGTCTCGGGCAGGTACATGTCGCGAGGCACTGCCGGGACTCGCGGGTTCGAGGTGGCTCGATCCGCCATCGCGCCTCTCACTGTAACGCCAACCCGATCGACCAGAGCGCGACCGCTCCGACCAATGTGAAGCACGCCCAGCGAAACGCGCGCACGAGCCGGTCGATGACGAGCTGGTTCTCCTCCCAAACCTCTCGATTCGAGTAGACGAGTGCCTCCATCGCCTCGCCGACGTCCACTTGCTCGCGCTTGAAGTACTCGTGGATCGCGGCCGCGTCGACCGTTGCAACGTACTGGGCCTTCGGTGCCAAGACGAAGACACTGAGGAGGAAGCTGATTACCGCGAGGCCAACGCCGGCGAGGTCAAGGGCGGTCCGGGCGCCGTCGTCGAGAGCCCGTCCGCCGAGCAGGGCGATCGCGATCGCGGTCGCGGCCAAGAGCACCCCCGTCCTGCTGCGCAGCTCGTTCAATGACGCTTCCTGCTGGCCGAGCGATCGCGTCGAGAGGCCGTAGGCGAGTTCGGAGATTGATGTTGCCACCGCAGGCTACAGCCTGCCTGACGGGGCGGACGTCACTCGATCCAGGCTGGCTTGCGACGCTCGAGGAACGCCCGGAGGCCGTCTTGTCCTTCCGCTCCCGACCGCAGCCGCGCCGCGATCTGGGCAGCCTCCTCGCCGCCCGGTCGCCGGCGCACGAGCTTCTTGGCCTCGCGCGTGGCCTCCGGTCCAGAGGTCAGGAGCTCGCTGACCACGAGCTCGACAGCTGCGTCGAGGTTGTCCGTCACCTCGCTGACGAGCCCGATCCGCAACGCGACGTGCGCGCCGAACCGCTCGCCGGTGAGGAAGTAGCGTCGGGCGGCCTCTCCGATCCGAGGCAGGACGAACGGTGAGATCACCGCCGGAATGATCCCGAGCTTCACCTCGGAGAAGCCGAAGACGGCGTCCCCGGCGGCGATGGAGATGTCGAGGCAGGCCGTGACGCCGGAGCCGCCGCCGAGCGCGTAGCCCTGGATCCGGCCGACGACCGGCGTGGGGCAGCTGTCGATCGCCTCGAGCATGCTGAAGAGACGGAGCGCGTCCTCGACGTTCTCCTCGTAGGTCAGGTCGATCGCCGCGCGCTGCCACTCCACGTCCGCCCCGGCGCAGAAGCTGGGGCCGTCACCGGCGAGGACGACGACCCGCGCGTCGCCGACGTCCGAGAACGCCTCGTGGAGCTCGCGGATCAGCTCTGCATCGAAGGCGTTTCGCCGCTCCGGCTTCGCGAGCGTGACGCGCAGGACGGGCCCGTCGCGTTCGATCCGGAGGCCGCTCATCGCCGAGACCTTAAAGTCGTGGCGTGCTGAAGGGACGGATCGCCGCCGCCGTGACGCCGCTCCGCGACCAGGGGGCAGCGCTCGACCTCGGCGCGGTCCCGCCGTATGTGGACTTCCTCGCCGAGGGCGGCCTCGACGGCATCCTCGCGCTCGGGACGACCGGCGAGGGAATCCTGCTCTCGGTGCCGGAGCGGCGGCAGGTCGCCGAGGCGTTCGTGGCCTCGGCGCGCGACCGGCTCGACGTCGCCGTCCACTGCGGGGCGCAGACGACGGCGGACACGGTCGAGCTCGCCCGCCATGCAACGGCTGCGGGCGCGGACGCGGTCGCCGTGATCGGCCCGCCGTACTACGCCTACGACGAGGAGGCGCTCTACGCCCACTTCGCAGCCGCGGCGGAGGCCGCGGGGGAGACGCCGTTCTACCTCTACGAGTTCAAGGCGCGCACGGGCTACTCGATCCCGCTGTCCGTGATCGAGCGGCTCGGGGTCCGGGTGGCCGGGCTCAAGGTCTCGAACCAGCCGTTCGAGGCAGTAGCCCCGTACCTGATGGACGGAAAGGACGTGTTCGTCGGCGCCGAGTCACTGGTGGAGCGGGGGCTGGCGGAGGGAGCGGCGGGGAGCGTGTCCGGCCTGGCGGCCGCGTTTCCGGAAGGCGTCGGACCGGAGCGGCGCGCGGTGCTCGAGCGCTATCCGTTCCAGGCGGCGCTGAAGGCCGTGATCGGCTTCCGCGGCGTTCCGGTGCGCGAGGACGTCCGGGCGCCGCTCCGGCGCCTGACCGAGGCCGAGCGCGCGGAGCTTCGCGCATGGCTCGAATCGTCGTAGCCGGCGCCGGGGCGGTCGGCGCCTCGATCGCGTACCACCTCGTCCGGCGCGGGACCGACGACGAGGTGATCCTCTGCGAGCGGGAGACGATCGCCTCCGGCGCGACCGGGAAGGCGATGGGCGGCGTGCGGCAGCAGTTCTCGTCCGCGCCCGAGGTGCGCCTGGCCCAGGCGAGCGCCCGGTTCTTCGCAGAGCTCGGCCCCCCGCTCTTCGAGCAGGTCGGCTACCTGTTCCTGGCGACGACCGACGCGGGGCTGGAGGAGCTGCTCGAGCGGCGGGAACGGCAGGTTGGGCTGGGGGTTCCGGTCGAGGAGGTCGATCCGAGCTTCGTGCACGGCCTGCGAACGGACGACGTCCTCGGGGCCGTGATCTGCCGCGAGGACGGGGTCGCCGACCCGGTCGGGGTGACCCGGCACCTCGTCGAGCAGGCCGTCGCGGGCGGCGCGGAGCTGCACGAGCACACGGACGCGCGCGAGGTGGACGGCGACGTGCTCGTCGTCGCCTGCGGCGCGGCATCCCCCGAGCTCGTCGACGTCCCGGTCCGGCCGCTCGTGCGGCAGCTCGTGGATACCGAGGCAGTTCCCGGGCTCCCCGCGGATCTGCCGATGACGATCGAGGGCGAGTCCGGCTTCCACTTTCGCCGGGCGGGAAACGGCCTCCGCCTGGCCCGCGGCGAGCCGCAGCTGCGGTGGGAGGTTGATCCGTTCGTGGACGACGACCTCGTTTCGGCGGCCCTCGAGCAGGTCGCGTATCGATACCCGGCCGCGGCCGGCGTCGGAGTGGCCGGAGCCTGGGCGGGGCACTACGACATGACTCCGGACGCCCATCCGATCATCGGCTGGGTCGGCGAGGGCGTCTACGCAGCCTGCGGCTTCTCCGGCCACGGCTTCATGCAGGCGCCGGCCGTCGGCGCGGCGGTCGCCGAGGAGCTCCTCACCGGCGAGTCGCCGTTCGACCTCTCGCCGTACCGGCTCGACCGCTTCGCCGGCGGCGCCGTTTTTCCAGAGACCCTCGTCCTCTGAGACCCGTCCTGGTGCCAGGCACGGGGCGACGTCCCGGCGGGACGGTCTAGGGCTCGAAGGCCAGGCCGAGGCGCGAGAGCTCCTCGATCTCGAATCGGCCCTCGATCGTCGCCTCGACGTCGAACTCCTCCCCGATGTCCGGGTCCTTTCCGATCAGCTCCCGGGCCCGGCCGGGGAGCGGCTGCCGCGCGGCCTCCTCCGTCTCCCAGAGATACACCGCGCCCCAGCGGTCGGTCGTCTCGTCCGAGATCCACGCCTTGAAGCGGAGCCCCGGGATCTCCTCGAACTGGTCGACCGACTCCTCGCGCAGGTACCGGCGGAGCTCGTCGATCGTCGTCTTCGAGTCCGCGAGGCTCCAGATCACGAGGCGGAGGATCATCCCTCCGCCTCGTCCGGCTGCTCGGCCGGCTCGCGACGGTTCAGCCGGTCGAGGAACGCATTGCGCAGCCCCTCGCCGGTGACCTTCAGCGGGTAACGGGGCCGGCGCGGCTCGACCTTGACGATCTTCACGTCGCCGCTCGCGTCGCCGTACGACCGCCCATAAGCCTCGGCCTCACCGATCTGGTGTAGCCGCGATTCTTTCTTCCGGCGGAACAGGGGCACTACGACGGGTCAGGGAGCTTCGCCAGAACCGCCTTGATACTCCGCAGGACGTCCGCTTCCTCGTGACCGAAGTCCTCGAGGAATGAGTGGAGCGCGTTCCGGATGATCCGGAGCTCCTCTTCCGTCAGCTCGATGGTGTGCATCCGGGGATTTAACCCCAGCTGGGCGGCTCGTACGTTCCCTCGAGTGGCGCGCCGAACGTCACGATCTCGACGCCCTCGTCGCCAGCGACCGGAACACGCGTGGAGTCCGAGTCGACGCGGATGAACCTGCCGGGCCGCAGCTCGACCTCCTCGCCGTCGATCCGCATCGTCCCGCCGCCGCGCACGACGAAGTAGACCTCCTCGTGGTTCTCGCCGGCATGGTCGTGCTCGCGACCCTCGACCCCGGGCGGCAGCGTGAAGTAGTTGAAGCCGAAGGCTTGCGTGCCCGTGGCGCGGCGCGCCTTTCGGACCATCCCGCCCGGGCCTTCACCCTCGAGCGAGTCGACATCGACGAACGTATATCCCATTACATCCGAAAGATGCCATACCGGCTCTCGGGGATCGGCGCGTTCAGGGCCGCCGAGAGCCCGAGGGCCAGTACCCGCCGCGTGTCGAGCGGGTCGATGATCCCGTCGTCCCAGAGCCTCGCAGTCGAGTGGTACGGATTCCCCTCGGCCTCGTAGCGCGCGCGGATCTCCTCCGGGTCCGCGTCGCCCACCATCGTCAGCACCGTCGCCGCCTGCTCGCCGCCCATCACCGAGATGCGCGCGTTCGGCCACATCCAGAGTTGCCGCGGCCCGTACGCGCGCCCGCACATCGCATAGTTGCCGGCGCCGAACGACCCCCCGGTCACGACCGTGAACTTCGGGACGTCAGCGCACGCCGTCGCCATCACGAGCTTCGCGCCGTCCCGCGCGATCCCGCCCGTCTCGTACTCGGTCCCGACCATGAAGCCGGTGATGTTCTGGAGGTAGACGAGCGGGATCCGGCGCTTGGCCGCCAGCTCGATGAAGTGCGCGCCCTTCTGCGACGACTCCGCGAAGAGCACGCCGTTGTTCGCAAGGATCCCGACCGGAAAGCCCTCGATCCGCGCGAAGCCGCACACGAGCGTTTCGCCGTAGAGCTCCTTGAACTCGTGAAACCGGCTCCCGTCGACGATCCGCGCGATCAGCTCGCGCGGGTCGACCTGCTGGCGGAAGTCCTCGGGAATCAGCCCGTACAGCTCGGATGGGTCGGCGACGGCCTCCTCCGGGGGCGCCACGTCCCACGGGAGCTCCTTCCGGCGGTGCAGGTTCCGGACGACTGAGCGGACGAGCGCGAGTGCATGCTCGTCGCTCGTCGCGTAGTGGTCGGCGACGCCTGAGCGGCGGGTGTGGACGTCGGCGCCGCCCAGCTCTTCCGCGCTCACCTCCTGCCCGGTGGCCGCCTTCACGAGCGGCGGGCCGCCGATGAAGATCGTCCCCGTGCCGCGGACGATGATCGTCTCGTCGCTCATCGCCGGGACGTAGGCGCCGCCGGCCGTGCAGGAGCCCATCACCGCGGCGATCTGCGGGATGCCTTTCGCCGACAGCCGCGCCTGGTTGAAGAAGATCCGGCCGAAGTGGTCGCGGTCGGGGAAGACCTCGTCTTGGAGCGGGAGGAACGCGCCGCCGGAGTCGACGAGGTAGATGCACGGCAGGTTGTTCTGCTCGGCGATCTCCTGCGCCCGCAGGTGCTTCTTGACCGTGATCGGGAAGTAGGTGCCGCCCTTGACGGTCGCGTCGTTCGCGACGATCACGCACTCCTGGCCCTCGACGACGCCGATCCCGGTGACGATTCCCGCCGACGGCGCCTGCCCGTCGTAGAGGTCCCAGCCGGCGAGCGCACTCAGCTCGAGGAACGCGCTGCCGGGATCGAGCAGCCGGTCGACGCGCTCGCGGGCAGTCAGCTTCCCGCGTGATCGATGGCGTTCGACGGCCTTCTCGCCGCCGCCTCGCGCGACCTTCGCCGTCCGCTCCCGGAGCTCGGAGACGAGCTGTTCCATCCGCTCGCGGCGCGTGGCGAAAACGTCGGAATCCCGCTCTACCTGGGAGGTGAGGACCGCCACGAGGCCAGCCTAGCCGTGGGGTCGGACCTGCAAGGTCTGGACTTGTCTCGGCGGCCTCCGGCGCTGAGAGTGGGGGCACATATGTTCGTCCGGCTGAGCGACGCTGCACTTGCCGAGGAGTTCCTCGAGTTCCTCCGGCGTGCCGACTGCATCGCCGACCTCGGCGAGGTGGAGGTGCATGCCGAGGGAATCGGCCTCGAGGTGGCGGTGCCGGATGCTTACAGCGAGGCGCAGGCGCGGCTGGAGGTCGCCCTCTACCTGCGGGTCTGGGAAGCGGTCCACCCGGGCTCGGGCGCCGAGATCCTCGAAACCTGACCCGACGTCTGCGGCGTCCTCGGCGTCCTGACGATCGCCGTGCGAGGGGCGTGCCTCTCGTTTCTGACTGCCACCGTTCCAGGGATTGGCCCGGCGCCGGTCGCGGCCGATTTTCCGAACATGCGTCGCGTTCTTGCGGCGGCGCTCGCCGCCACGTCTCTCGTCGGCGCCGCCTCGGCCGGCGCCACGATCAAGCCCGCCCGCGGCATGTCCCGCGTCGAGCTCGGCATGACCGCCGCGCAGGTGCAGGCGAAGCTCGGCCGGCCGGTCGCCAAGGGTGGCTTCAAGTGGTTCTACGCACGGGTGACGGTGACGTTCCGGAACCGGCGTGTGGTCGAGCTGGTGACGACGCGCAGCACGGAACGGTTCGCCAACGGGCTCGGGGTCGACTCGAGCGAGGCGGAAGTGAAGGCAGCCTGGCCGCAGCTCAAGTGCGCGGCGATGCCGCCGTTCTACCGCCGCTGCCGGCTCGGGACGAGTGCGCCCGGCTCGCGCAACACCGACTTCATCTTCGGGACGACCCGCCGCGTCATCTATGTGATCGTCACCAAGCTGCCGTAGCTTTCGGTCATACTCGGGTGGTCGCAAAACGCGCACGCGAGGCTGCGGTGAGGGAGGTGGTCATGTCGATTCCGACGGACATCCGCACCGTCAAGTTCCCGGGCTCGGTCCGCGGGTACGACCGGGCCGCGGTGGACGCCTACGTCGAACGGGTCAATGCCGTGATCGCCGAGCTCGAGATCAGGAGCTCGCCGCGAGCGGCGGTCAGGCACGCGCTCGAAGAGGTCGGCGAACAGACGAGTGGGATCCTCCAGCGCGCGCGCGAGACGGCCGAGGAGATCACGGTCAGTGCGCGCAAGGAGGCCGACGACACGACCGCCGCCGCCAGGGCGGAGGCGGCGGAGATCGTCGTCAACGCGAGCACGGAGGCGGAGCGCAGGGAGGCCGAGGCCGCGAGGGTCCTCGGCCAGGCCGAGACCGAGGCGGAAGCGATCAAGGACGACGCCAGAGCAGAGGCGGAGAAACTCCTGGCGCGAACGCGCGAGGAGATCGCGGCGCTGCAGGAGGAGGGCGAGGCGCGGCTCAGGGAGCTCCACGCGGACATCGCGGCGACGTGGAAGGAGCGGCGCGAGCTGCTCGAGGATGTCCGCTCGGTCGCGACGGAGCTGGAGCGGGCCGCAAGCCGTGCGGCAGCTCGCGTGCCGCCCCAGGGTGAAGCCGAATCGTCGCTCGAGCAGGAATCCGAGCCGGCCGCACTTGCCCCTGGGGAGGCGCCCGGCTAGCGTAGGAAGCGATGGCCCTGCTTCAGCGACTGCGAGCGTGGTGGAACAAGGACGAGCTCGAGCAAGCTGAGGAGGAGGCGCACATGACGCCCCTCGAGCGAGAGCTCGAAGAAGAGGACTTCGAGGCGAAGAAGGAAGACGTCGCGGCGCGGAGCGGCCGCCTGGCGGGCGGCAGCGCCGACTACGAGGCGGATTCCGAGCCGCCGCGGATGTAACGGATCGGGCCACCGGCCAAATCGGGGTGGAAACCTCGGCCGACTAGCGCGAAGATCGAAGACGTGCTCGCCCAGTTCTGGGACTGGGTCGCCGGTGTCTTCGGCCGCATCGGCGACGTCTCGTTCTACTGGCTGCTGCTTGCACTCGCACTGAAGACTGCCGAGTCGGCGTTCATCGGCCTCACGTGGAAGAACATCCTCCACGCCGCCTATCCGAAATCGGAGCTCACGTTCAAGACGGCGTGGGGTGCCTCGCAGGGCGGGACGGCGATCAATGCCGTGACGCCGGCGCAAGCCGGCACCGCGGCGATGATCGGGATCTTTCGCAAGAGCATCCGCGGGTCGACGGTCGCCGGGATCACCACCGCCACGTTCGTGCAGGCGGCGTTCTTCGCGGCGCTGAGCGCACTGATGCTCGTAGGCGTCGGCGCCTTCCGCCCGCGGACCGTCTCGAAAGGGACGCCGTCCGACGAGAGCGGCGGCTTCCTCGACCAGCACCGCGTGCTCGTCCCTGCGCTCGTCGTCGTCGTGGTGGTGGCGCTCGTCTACTTCTGGCCCCGGTTGAAGCCGAGGCTGGTCGACACGTGGCACAAGGCCAAGGAAGGCGCCGCGATCTTCCGCGACTGGGGCGCCTACGTGCGCGGCGTCGCGATCCCGTCGGCGCTCTCGTACTCGTGCAGGATCGGCGTGAACATCGTGTTCATGGCGGCGTTCTCGATCCCGATCACGGCCTTCACGGTCTTCCTCGTCGCCTCGTCACACATGCTCTCGGGCCTGTTCGCGATCACGCCCGGCGGGGTGGGGCAGACGCAGGCGCTGGACGTCGCGACCCTCCGCAACTACGCCGCGAGCGCGGACATCGCAGCGTTCTCGATCACGCAGGACGCCGTGGTGACGATCTGGAACGTCGTGCTCGGCGTGATCGTGATGGTGTGGGCGTTCGGCTACGGCGCCGCCAAGGACATGGTCTTCACCCGGAAGAAGAAGCCCAAGCCTGAGGAGCCTGCGGTCGCTTCCTGAACCCCGCGGCGCAGCTTCGGGACGAGGCGCCTCCTGATCTATGTGGTTCACGAAGCCGCCTCCAGCTGCCACGATCCGGTCGTGAAGCTGGCCGGGATCCTCGAGACCGTCGTCTACTGCACGACCGACAACGAGGATGAGACCAGGCGCTTCTACCGGGACGTGCTCGGGCTCGCACCGCTCTGCGAGGGGAGCGCAGCCCACCGGCTTGGGAGCGGTGTCTTCCTCCTCTTCAACCGCGACGTCACCTCGACCCAGGATTGGCCACCGCCGCATGGCGCCGTGGGCCCGGTCCACACGTGCTTCTTGGCGGCGCCCGGCGAGTATGAGCGCTGGAAGGCGGAGCTCGACGCGAAGGGCGTGGAGATCGTGAACGAAACCACGTGGGACTCCGGCCTCAGGTCGCTCTACTTCGAGGACCCCGCGGGCAACATGCTCGAGATCGCCGAAGGCGACATGTGGGAGGGGTAGGAACCCGGCTGCCGGCGCCGCGATCAGCGATGCGGCACCAAGCTTGACGTAGACCCTCTACGCCACGATCCGGATCGGCGTGCCGAGGCGGACGAGCGAGCGCATTCGCAGCACGGCGTCGTTCCCGACCCGAACGCAGCCGTGGGAGACGGCCTGGCCCAGCAGCTGCGGCTGGAAGGTCCCGTGGATGCCGACGATGCCGCCGCCGGGCCAGTCCGAGAGCTTCGAGTACGCGCTTGTCTCGAACGCGTACCGGCCGAGTACGGCCGCGGTGGGGACGAACTTCCAGGTGACGTAGAACAGGCCGAGCGGCGTCTCCATCCCGGGTCGGCCGACGGCCACTCTCGTCTTCAGCAGCAGCCGGTGCCCGCCCCAGACCTCCAGCGTGCGGGCGCTCCGATCGATGTAGATCAGCCGCTTCGACGGGCGGATGCTCGCGGCGTCGGCCGGAATCCAGCCGCTACGGCCGTTCGGGCGACCAGGCACCACGATCCGGTACCACGTCGGCTCCCTGGTCTCCGGGTCGACCCGCTGCGAGACGACGAGCACGATCTGCGGGCGGTAGCTCGAGCGGAACTCCTTCAGTACCGTCACCCGCCGAGCCCCGGGGCGGGGCGTCGAGCGGACGACGACGGTTCGTTCGAGCGGGCCGGACCCCACGACTTGGACTCCTCGCGGGAGGTCGGGGAGCCGCGCCGCCTGCGCTCCCGGCCCGAAGGCCGCGAGCGCAAGCAGGGCGAATGCCAGTCCGGACCTAGCCGGTGACAGGAGGCTGGAAGGCACCGACCGCACCGATTCGCTTCGCACCGCACACGATCTTCTGCGGGACGGTGATCGTAACGATGCCTGCGCGGCGTGGCTTGACGACGATGCGCGCCAGGCCCCTGGCGTTCGTGCGGCCGCTCTTCGAGATGCCGGCGCCCTTGACCAGGACGAGCCTGCCCTTCGCGGGCTTGCCCGACGCGGTGACGCGAACCACGACCATCGAGCGCTTCCCGACGGTCAGCGACTTCGGCGTCGCGGTGAAGGAATCGCAGACTGCCCGCTGAGGCTTTCGTACCACGGGCGCGACCACGAGCGTCGGCGCGGTCGCCCGGTTGTTCGCGGTGTTCGACTCGGGCTCCTTGCCGACGACGGTCACGGTGTTCGTGATCGTGCCGGCCTTGTTCGCCGTCACGACGAGCGTGATCGTCACGGTCTCGCCCTTGGCGACCGTGCCCAGGCTGCAGCTGATCAGCGCGCCGCCAGTGCAGGTGCCCTTGGTCGTGGAGACCGAGACGAAGGTCGTCTCCGCGGGCAGCGGATCGGCGAGCGTCACCTCGGTGGCCGCGTCGGGGCCGTTGTTGCCGACCACGATCGTGTAGGTCAGGCGGCCGTTCAGCTGCACCGGGTCTGGCAGGTCGTTCTTGGTGACGTAGAGGTCGATCAGCGGCGTGATCGCGACCGTCGCGTCGTCGTGCGCCGAGACCGGCTTGCCGTCGTCGTCATGGCCGTCGACGGTCACCACGTCGGTGTGGGTCGAGCCGCCGGGCCCGTTGACCGCGGCGCTGAAGCTACAGCTCGCCTCGTCCGCTCCGCCGGCGCCGTGGTCATCCGGCTGGAGCACCTTGCCGATCAACGCGGCGCAGGTGCCCTTGCCGGCCAGGTCGCCGTAGACGTTGTCGACGAGCTTGTCGATCGTGACCGAGTCGACCGCCGACGTGTTCTTGACGACGACGGTAAAGGTGACCGGACCGCCCGGCGCCGGCATCGACGTCGGGCTGGCGGTCTTCACCACCGCGATCGACGAGGGAACGTCGGTCAGCGTCACGGTCGCGTCGTCGTGGTCACTGACCTCGTGGCCGTCATCGTCCTGTCCGGAGGCGGTGACGACGTCGGTCTTCTCGTCGCCGGCGTTCCCTGTCACCGACCGCGTGAACTTGCAGACGTACTTGCCACCCGGCTGGATCGTCTGCGGGACGTGGCACGAGCCCTTCCCGTTCAGGTCGATCGCGGCGGCGGGGCCGGCGCCGTCCGGGTCGTCGACGAGCGAGGTGATCGTCACCGGATCGCTCGAGACAGACGTGTTCTGGACCTCGACCGTGAACTCCACGAGGCCCCCCGGCTCTGGGATCGTCTCCGGGCTCGCCGACTTCGTCACCTCGATCGAAGGAGCGACGTCCGTGAGCTCCACGTCGGCGAAGTCGTCGTCCGTGACGGGCCGGTTGTCCTCGTCATGTCCCGTGACGGTGGCGATGTTGTGGTGCGAATCGCCGGCATTGCCGGTCACGTTGGCGGCGAACGAGCAGGTCGCCTCGTCGAGGCCTCCGGCCGAGCCGTTGTCGGGGGCGAGCTGGAGGTCCTTCAGCTCGTCACAGTCGCCCCTGGCGAACAGGTCGCCGTAGATCGAGTCGTTCAGCTCGGTGAGGGTCACCGTGTCCGCCGGGGAGGTGTTCCGAACCTTGATGCTGAAGGTGACGGACCCGCCCGGCTCGGGCAGCGAGGTCGGCGATGCCACCTTCTCGATCTCGATGCTCGCCGGCTTCCGCGTGTTCGTGATCGTGCAGGTCTTGGCGTCGCCGTAGTCGATCGAGCCGTCCTTGCAGTCGCTGGAGTAGGAGGCGACGTAGTGCGAATCCTCCTGCTCGGAGACGTCGTAGCCGCCGGGCAGAAGCGTCACGACCGTTCCGTCGGCGCTCCCGGCGAACTGCGACGGGCTCGGCTGGTTGCCGGCGACCGAGATCTCGAAGTCTCCCGAGGACTTGACGCCGCCGACCACGTTCTTGACCACCTTCAGGAGCGGCAGCTTCGAGTTCGTGATCGTGCAGGTCTTGTCGTCACCGTAGGCGAGCGACACGGCGGCGCCGGCACAGTCGCTGCTGAAGCTCGTGCTCCAGCCGCCCGGGATCGCGCTGCCGTCCGCGAGCGTCTCGCTGACTGGGTAGCTGCCGGGCGCGTAGGTCCGGGTGTCGCTCGCGCCGTCACCGGCGTCGTCGAGCACCTTCGTAGCGCCGACAGAGATGTCGAAGCTCGAGCCGTCCCCGCCGATGATCCGCTTGACGACGGTCAGCTTGGGCTTGCGCTTGTTCGTGACCGTGCAGGCCTTGTCGTCGCCGGCGGCGAGGCTGCCGGAGCAGTCGCCGCTCATGCTGGTCTCCCAGACGGCCGGGTCGACGGCAGCGCCGTTCCCCAGGGTCTCGGAGACCGAGTAGCTGGTGCCGACGTCATACGTGTTGGTCACCTGGCCGCCGGAGCCGCCGACGTTGTCGAGCACGGTGGAGCCGTTGACGGCGAGGTCGAAGGAGGCGCCGTTGCCGCCCTCGATCACCTTGACCACGGTCAGCTTGGGCTTGCGCTTGTTGATGACCGTGCAGGTCTTCTCGTCGCCGTAGGCAAGGCTGACGGCGCCGCTGGCATCGCAGTCGCCGCTGAAGCCGACCGCCCAGGCCGAGCCGATCGCTCCGCCGTTCCCGAAGGTCTCGGAGACCGAGTAGCTACCGGGCGAGTAGGAGCGCGTGTCGCTCGCGCCGTTGCCGGCGTCGTCGAGCACCTTCGTCCCACCGACCGAGATGTCGAAGGTCGAGCCGTCGCCGCCCTGGATCTGCTTCACGACGGTCAGGCGCGGCAGCTTCGAGTTGGTGATCGTGCAGCTCTTCGATTGGTCGTTCTGCACGCTGACCTGGCCGTTGCTGTCGCAGTCGCCGCTGTAGCTGACCTGCCAGCCCGCAGGGACTGCGGTGGAGCCGTCGCCGAGCGTCTCGGTGACGGAGTGCGAGGCGGCCGAGACGGCGAAGGCGCCCGAGCTCGTTCCGGCAGGGGCCGTGCTGACGGCGTCGTCGATCTTGGTCGAACCGTCGACCTTGACGTCGAACGCGTCGGTCGTGCCGTTCCCGCCGACGATCTTCTTCACGACCGTCAGCTGAGGCTTCTTCGTGTTCGTGAAGGTGCACGTCACGGTGGCGCCGGGCGCGATCGAGAGGGCGCCGTTTGGGCCGTAAGCGACCGGGTTCGAGCCCTGGTCGAGGCACGCCACCGAGGGCGCGTTCCAGACGGCCGGGTCCCCAGGCGTCTCCGCCACGGTGTAGGTGCCCGACTTGATCTGGCCGCTGTCGTGCGGCGGGCTCGCGTCGGCGAGCTGGAACGAATCCGAGTACGCGTTCGGGCCGGAGACGCTGAACGGGAACGCTGTCTGGACGCCGCTCGGCGCGACCTTGTCCACGATCAGCTTCGAGCAGATGTTGAAGGAGCCGCCGGCGAAGTCCTCCAGGACGCCGGTGTCCGGATGCGAGCTGCCGGTCTGCGCGAGGAAGCGGTTGACGCAGGGGAGGTCCTTGCCGAGGCCGGCATAGATCGAGCTGAGGTTGATCCCGCCCTCGACGAAGCCGCCCTGGAGCACCTGCCCGTCGGGGCTCGAGCCCTGGTTGTCGCTGTAGGGCCAGCTCGACGGGATCGTCTGGCTGTTCGTCAGCGCGCAGATGCTGTCGTCGGCGCTGCAGAACGATCCGGAGGTCTTCGAGGCGAGCAGGTGCAACCCGCCGCTCTGCCACTCGTACATGCTGACGGCGGAGTCGCCGCCGCCGCCGCTGAACTCGGCAAAGACGAACAGGTCGCCGTCGACGTGCTGACCGGAGAAGTTGTTCGTCGCGGGGTTGGTGTCGGGACATCCGGTGCCGCCCTGGAGGGCGCCGCCGTTCTGGAGGAACCAGAAGCCCACGTTCGTGGTGCCGCCGGTCGGGTCGTAGCGGTCGGCCCCGAAGTAGAGATAGAGCTGGTTCGAATGGATGTAGGCCGAGGCGAAGGCATGCTCGATGTCGCTCTTCGTCGACACGCTGCCGCACGACCACTTCCAGCTCGGAATGTCGTTGTTGTTCTGGGAGCCGCCGCCGAAGTAGATCGTGTCGTCGACGCCGTTGAAGCCGTCAGTGACGAAGGCTTTGGCGACCGGCGGCGTGTCGCCCGCCAGTGCGGGCGCCTGGAACGAGGACCAGTCCTGCCCCGTTGCGCTCGGATTGTCGAGAATGTTTCCGTCGAGCTCGAACAGCCCCTCGGTGTGAACGGCGTTCGCAGCCATGGGCATGAACGCAACGAAGGCGACCAACGCGGCCGCCAAGAGCACGAATGTGGATCGGCGACGCTTGCGCGTCGGTGTAGAAGTAGGCAAGTTCCCCCGTCCCTCTTGTCATGGCACGCCGCCCCACGCGGCGCGCCCTTGTTCGACCGTAGGCGCGGCGAGGGGGCGCCGAACCCCCCAGAGGTCCTGCGCGACTGGACCTAGGTCGAGATTGGAGCGACGGAGTGGTACGAACGTCCCCCCAACGCGGCGCTCGGTGTCTGGACCGGCGCTCGGTGCCCGATTTTTCCGTTGGAAAGTCGATGCGTTCGTGCCAGACTCGAAAGGTGACGAACGCGAGGTTGCAAGCGCTATTTCCCACTGCGCTCGTCACGGCGCTGCTGCTTCCGTCGGTGCTCGTGACCGCCATCTATCTCGGTACGGGCCAGCTGTGGCCGGCCGACCCGCCGCCTGCACTGCGCGGCTCGGTCGTCGAGTGGGGCGACCGGTCCTTCACCACTCGCCGGGGCTTCGAGATGTGGCTCGAGGCAAACGGCGGCGACTATCGCCGGTGGGCGGCGAACCACCCGTATGCCGCGGCCCGCCTCAGTCGCAGCCCGCGCGTCCGGCGGGCAGTCATCGCCGCCTCGCGCCGTCCCGCCGCGACCACCGCGCGACCGGACGGAGGCCAGGCCCGCGTGACCCTCTTTGCAATCGCCGCAGGTGCCGTTGCGATCTTCCTCATTGCGGTGGTGCGCCGGCTTCCTCGGCCGTCCTTCCCGGCGCTCGCGATCGGCGGATACGGCGGCAACGTCGCGCGGCTCGTTCCGTTACCGGCCGTTCCGCGGCTGCGCGGACCCCACGTCCGACGCTTCGTTCCGCGCCCTCGAGCCAGTCCTCCCGCGGAGAACCGCCGCCCGCGCAGCCTTCCTGTGCGCGACCTGGTCGCGGCGGGCGTTCCGGCTGCTAGAAGGGTGGTCTCTGCCGACCGCGAGTCGGGTTTCGATCTCACGTTCGCGATCGTCTCCGTTGCGCTGGGCCTGGTCGTGGGCATCCTGATCCCGATCTTCCTCACCTAGTCTTCCTTCCTCGGAGGTTCGCGCGGGCGCCTGTGGCACGATGGGGTGGTCGTGGATGCGAGTCGGATCGCGCCGTTTCTCGACTTCGCCGATCTCCGCGCTGAGGAGCTCGACGAGCTCGCGGCCGCCATGAACGAGGTCGAGGTCGAGTCCGGTGCCAGAGTCGTCACGCTGGACGACTACGGAACCGCCATCTACTTCGTCGAAGAGGGCCAGGCGGAGGTCCTCGACGGCGGTGGCGAGACGACGAAGGCTCTCGGCCCCGGCGACACGTTCGGCGAGATCGGCCTCCTCCTGACGGGACAGCGGACGGCCACTGTCGTGGCGCGGACGCCGATGCGGCTCCTCTCACTCTCGGGTCAGGACTTCGACCGGATCCGAGCACGCGTGCCCGAGGTCGAACGCTCGCTGCGTCGCCTCGGTCTCGAGCGCGCGGGACAGTAGACGCACCGGAGTCAGGTGGCGACAGGACGAAGCGGTTCCGACCCGTCCCAAGCCTCGGCGCCCTCGCGCACCATCTGGAAAAAGTCGCGCAGTCCCTGGCTGTCGACGTGGATCTCGATGTCATGGCCCAACGAGGCGGACGCGTCGTGGAAGGTGATGTCGAGTTCGCCGAGCTGGGCGCTGAGGTACTCCGGTAGCCCGCGGTCCTCGAGCTCGCGCCGAAGGTCCTCTACTGATGCCGGCGGTACCGCCCAGGCGACGTGATGAACGCCCGGTCGGGCGCCTGAGAAGCGGCCCTCGATCCGCTGGGGAACGAGGCGGACTATCTCCATCAGCTCGATCGGGCCGCCGCCGCAGTAGCCGAACGCCGAATGATGGACGAACTCCGCCGGCTCACCCCTCGAGCTGATGTTTTCGAGCGGGACGTTTTCGACGAGGAAGAACGGCCCGGCTCCGAGCTGCTCCGCCAAGCGCTCAACGGTCGCCTCGATGTTCTCGACGACGTAGGCGTAGTGGTGTGCTCCCTCCAGCGACGGTCGAAAAAGTTCCTCCGGCACGCTTCTCTCCTTGGTCTCGTTCAAGCAGCGGGTTTACCGGAGACCACAGCAGCTGGTCACAGTTCTCCATGTACACGGTGTCCGGGAGGCGAGCGAAGGGGCCGGGCCGTCGCTCCCGGCCCTTCGCTTAGAAGCGGCCTGTTATGGAGATAGCGCGGCGCAGAATCCCGCGATGTTTCCTTGCGCTCCGACATCGGGCTGAAGGAGGAAGTCTGCCCCTGGATGGGCGGCGAAGTCCACGCGCCCGGCTGTCAGGAAGAAGTTCCCCCCGGGGAGTGGGACGCGCGAAGCGATACCGCTCGCGAAGACGTGCGTGATCTCGCCGGTCTCCGGGTCGAAGAGCACCCGGAGATTGAAGGTATAGGGAAGACCGACGAGCGTTTTCCCGTTTGCCGTGAAGACGTCCTGCTCGACCTGATGAACTTGGGCCATCGTAATGTTGCCGTTCCGATCGAAGAAGTCGATCTCCGTGCCGGTGCCTCCGTAGACAACGGTGACCGGAAACGGGCAGACGTCGGTGAGGACAGCCGTAGCGTTGCTGAAGGTGAAGTCCTCTTTGATCGGTGGGACCGCAGCGGCCGACTGGGCGAAGGCGGCGGCCCCCAGCACGGCTGCGGCAACTATGAGTAGCAACCTGCGCATTTCGGGTGCTCCTTTCCTTTTGTGTCGGCTCCGGATCGAATGTCAAGCCGAAGGGCGGTTCCCGGGCACGGGCGCGGGCTACGGTCGAGGAAGTGAACGCGACGGACGCGAGCGTTTCCGTCCCGCCGGCTACAGGTGAGGCCGCCGTGAGCCGCATGTCGCCTCGTCACTGTCGAACTTTCCGCCTCGGCTGTCAACGTGTGCGCTTCCCGCATTGCCTCGTCGCCGCGGACGAGAGGGGCGGTCTCGTATCGGGGGAAATACGCCGTCGCCGACGGGAATAACGCGATCTCCCGGGCGGTACAAGACGGCGGTACGAAGTGACCCGCCACAGCGCCTGATCCGAAAACAGGAAGCCCCCTCGTTTGCAGGGCTTCTACCCAGCAGGGGCGACAGGACTCGAACCTGCAACCCCCGGTTTTGGAGGTCTAGGGATGACGGCCGCTCCGCTCAGCTAGGCGGCTCTCGGCTCGCTTCGGTCGGCTCAGGTCGGCTCCGGTCAGCTCAGATGGGCAGAAGTTCGGGCAGAAGTTGGGCGCCGGCGAACCTTCTGTCGACGCTATGACTTGAACCTCCACGGGGTTCCGACGGTGGTGGCGCAACCTGGCGAAGCGTGGCGGCTGCAGGTGTTTCGTCAGTTGGCGTGATGCAATTCCGCCCGGTTCCTCCCGGGTTTACGGACTGAGTACGGGCTACGCCAGTTGGCGGGGCTCAGCGAGCGTTCAGGCGTTCAGGAGCGTTGAAGAGCGAGAAGCGGCCATTCGGCAGCCTTCCCAGCCAACTCGCCCCGATTGACCATGGCGAACGCCTTGTCGGCGGACACGCATAACAGCTCATGTGCGGAGTGTTCGGCCAGAGCCTCGAGTTCGGACCGTGAGAGTTCGCCGCGCTCATGATTGGATGCTGTTCTGCGATGGGAATACATCTCTGACGCGCCCCGCGATAGGAAACGGGTCATCTCCTCGATCGTCACCCACCCGGACGGAGCATGTTCGCGGTTTAAGTCGAGTGATCCGCCTCCAAGGGCTGGGGTGCATGCGATCTGGACGTGGTGGCGACACCACCTGATCCACGATCTCGGCGTCGCCCCACTTACACAGGAATGGCCGAGCGTCCTGGCGGACTCAGAGCCGGAGTTCTTCTTCACGAGCAAGCGCTACAAGCGTAGTCGGCGGCCGGCAGCGAACCGAACGCATTTCCCGCTAGTAGCGCCACCGGCCCGTTCGAAGACGCGCAGCTAGGCGGCTCGTCGCCTAGTCGCCCTTGGGCCGTGTCCCTGCGGGCGGGTGACCCTGGTCGGCCGAGTCTCTCAAAAATCCGCATCTGGTCGCTAGCGGCGGCCTAGCTTTTCGATCGCGCGAAATGTCTTCTAGTCCGGGAACGGCTTGGTTGAGGAGTTTCCGGACTCTTTGTACCGCCCGTTTGTACCGCTTGGCGCTATCGGACGGTCAGAACCCACGCGTTGGCGGAAATCCCGGCATCTTCGCTTCGAACTGCAGCCACCATCACATGGTGGCCAGGGAGGAGCCGCGCAGCTCCGATCCAGCGAACAGTCTCCAAGTCGGGGTTGGCTCCTCTGCCCGTCGGGCACGAGCAGCCTTCGTGTGGGGGAGAGATGTCCAGGCAGGGGCAGGTCAAGCGCCCGTCGACGTGCCGACTGTCGATCCAGAGTTCTGCGTCCGGGTAGACCGAGCCGGGCGTGTAGGCCGAGGCGAGGAAGGATATGACCGTGCGTCCGCCTGCCAGAACAGTTGCCGGATCGGGGCGTTCAAGGACGATCCTCGGGGCAAGACCGGGGACATAGCTCTCTTCAGAGATCTTCCACTGGGTCTTTCCTCGAGTCACCATCACCGCATAGGCGGCAGGTGATTCACCGGAGACGACTCCAATCACGACGCCAGGGCCCCTGCCGGTCGCGCCGTAGTGAAGGTCCCCGTTCAGCCCGCGCATCTCCGCTCGGACATGCCGAACGAACTTGGACTCTATGTACGCCTCATCTGGTCCGGAGCATCTGCTTTGCGGCTGGAGCAGCCGGCACATCATCTGGTCGTCGCCCTTGCGCACAGCATTCACCCATGACTCAAGAGCCTTGCGCGGCGTAGCTGCGTACTCGGGCGCCCTGTTCTCATCGCCCGCTTGACCTGAGCCGCCGCAGCCGAAGATCGCAGCTGCGAGCAAGAGGATCAGGGCAGGAGTCCCGATGCAACCGCTGAAGCGCATGTCGCTATCGATCCTCCCACTGTTCGGCGGGGGCGGCGGCGTGCATTGCAGAACCCGGCTTCCTCGAAGACGCCCGGGACAACCGCGAAGAGCTAGTTCAGCGAGGGTTCCACGACGGGAACGTCGATCAGCGGAAACTCCGCCACGCGCACAAAGCCCGCCCATGTCGGCTCATCGCGGAGCAGACGACGCAAGGCCTCTTCTGCCGCGGCTCGCTCGCCGTAAAGCTCGATCAGACCATGGGCGCGGTCTCCGGCCAGGCGATCGTCGACGAGCCCATAAAGGTTCATGCGAGCGTGGTCATCTCACGACTGGGCCAACGCGCGACGTACTACAGCCATGTGCGCAATCATGGAGCGGTGCCTGAAGAAACAGGCGCCGAGGAGACCGCCACCAGCAAAGCGATAACGGCGCTCAGCGACGTGCTGAAGCTCGTTATCTCAGCGGTCGCCATTGTCTACGTCGCGGGTGGCGCGGTCATGTGGGTGCGACTGCACCACAAGGACGTGCCCAGCGACCCGGTTGTGAGCGTGCTGCCCCGGGAGTTCCTGATCTCGATCGGCTTGAGAACGATCGTCGCGCCGGCGCTCTTGTTCGCGACTGCAGGCCTTGTGCTTGCGTTGCTCTGGAAGGAGTTTCGTGGCGAGCGTCAGTTCCGCCGGCTCGTGCTTGTAGGCCTCGTCGTCGCCCTGGCCGTCGTGGGACGTCTGAGCTTCATCTATATCCAACAACGAAACTGGTGGGTTGCTGGCCTTCTCGTCGGCCTGGTCGTCACTCTCGCGGTCGGATACCTGCTGTTCCGCTACGTCGATACCTCACGCACTACGGTGGTCGTCATCGTCGTGGTCATCGCCGCCGGATTAGGTGGCATCGTCGGACGCGTCCTGGTCGAGTGGAGGGATGACACTTCGGCGCCGACCACGGTCTGCCTCAAGGATTCGAGCACGCCAATCCACGGTGACTACATCGGGGAAACCGACAAGACCATTTATCTGGCTGAGCCGGTCAGGAAGGCGATCGCGTCGATCCCGAAAGACCGTGCGGCCGAGATACACGTTGCCGAACGGGGCGCCGGGCATCCAGATTGTCAGCTGACGTACCCGCTTCCTCAGCCTCCCGCAGCGCCGCCCCCAGCCCCACCGCCGCCCGCAGCACCGGGCGGATAGCTCTGCAACGGTCGATACGATCGAGTACGGGCGGGACGGCGTATAGCCGACGAGGAATTGGTAGCTCCCCCGAGGACTCGAACCTCGGCAAGGCCGCCCGCCTAGTCGCCGAGGTGTTTGGCTGTTCGGTCGAGGAGGCACACAGGGTGCTTGTCCTGGGGATCAACGCTCGCATCGCCGAGCAGAACCTGCGACGGGAGCAGGAGCAAGCTTCCTCCGGATCCGAGGCGCGGTAAGCTGCGGCCAGCCGTCCGGTCCCGCCGAGAGGAGGCAGGAACCGGATGGCGTTTCTCTACAGGCTCGAGGACGAGGCCGGTAAGCCGGTCGCGCCGCACACGTTCAAGACGGCGGTGCCGAACTGGAAGGCTGGCGACACGATCCCGCTACCCCACCGTGCGCTCTGCGTGGTCGCAGTCGGGACAACGATGCGGATCAGGCGCCGACGCTAATCGTGGAGGAGCGGGGCTAGGGCCCGAGCTGGAAGTTCGCCGTCGAAGGCGCTTCCTAGGAAACGAAAGCCTTCCGAACAGATGCAGCTGTCCATCTGTTCGTGCCGTGAATCGTTGGAACCTTCGTTGCGTTCAGCTTCTCCGCGATCTCCTCCAGCGACATCCGCTTCCCGAGCATCGCATTGATCCTCACCCGCCACAGGTAGTCCCGTTGGTTGCAGACCCGATGCGCGAGCCGGACGTTGTCCGGGGTGAGGTGACCTCCGTGCATCTTGAGCCTCGGATAGTGGTCGGCCGTCGGCATCCAATCGGCACCCGGTGATATCGGCTCAAAGTGCCTACGACCCCGGAAGCAGTAGCACTGGGGCATCTCGCAACGCACGTCGATGATCTGGCCATCCCGGGCAAGTTGCCGAAGGATTCCGCGAACTCCCATCGCCGTCAGAGACGACGACGCCGATTAGGCGCCGCGGCTAGTTGCTGGGGCCGTGGCCGAATGAGCGTCAAGCCTCTCGGCCGGCGCACGCTAGAGACCGTCCGGCCCTGGGCAGCCGTAGGTCGGGTGGCAGCCGGGTCGGTCGTTCTCGAACCCGGGCTGGAGCCAGACGTGGTTGTTCAGGTGGCCCTGGACCTCGGCGGCGTACTGGTCGGCTGCGGCGCTGTGCCAGTCGCCGGAGAACCAGTAGCCGACGCAGCCCCAGAGGTCGTTCGTGGTGTCGGGCAGCCACAGCACCCAGCTCTCGAGGCAGGTGCGGAGCTCGGCCGCGTAGTAGTCGGCGGCGAACGCCGTCGAGTTGCGATTGAACGGGAAGCTACCGTTCTGGTTGCCGGCGAAGTTGAACCCCCACGCCGGGTCCCACCACGACTTGATCCCAAGGATCGAGAACGTCTGCGGGCAGAGGCCGTCGCCGTAGTCCTGCCGGTAGTCGTAGCCGAACGTGGCGATGTGGTCGCAGTAGAGGTTTGAGGCGGCCGAGGCCGACCCGAAGAAGTCGCCGCAGCCGTAGAACGACACGCAGCGGTTGTGGTAGTCGGGGTAGACGAGGTACTGGTACCAGGTCGATTCCTGGTAGGCGGCGGCGCGGATCACGTTGTCGGGAACGCCCCATTTGCAGGCGGCCCACTGAAAGATTTCGTCGGTCGTGCCGGCGAACTGGCCGTCGATCCGCGGCACCAGCCACGAGTCGTACCTGGGGTCGTAGGAGCCATCGGTCGAACGCGGGCTCGATCCGAGCGAGGCGTGGATCGCGGCGGCGTCCTGGGTCGTGTTGTTGCGCTTCGTGTTGTCGGGCCGCGGCTCCCACGTCGAGCGGTGCACCTCGGCGGCGCAGGTCTGGCCGTCAGGCAGGCCGGTCGGGTTCCCGGCCGGGGAGAGGGCGGGGAAGTAGCCCTCGGCCGGCGGGGGCGACGTATCGCCCGGTGGCGGCGGTGGCGGCGGTGGAGGTGGCGGCGGAGGAGGTGGCGGCGGCGGAGCCGCAACCGCGAGCGTCATGATCTGCGAGAACTCTCGGAACGGGCACAAGCCGGCGAAGAAGCACGGCTCGTCGATCCCGCCGATGTGGACGTAATACGTGCCTGGATCGAGCTGGAAGTCGTAGACCCAGGTCGTCTGCGTATCCTCGAGAGCTGAATACGCCTTCACGTTTTCGAAGAGGAAGCGGCCATACCAGCCTGTCGCCGGGCTCGTTGCGACCTCTGCCCAGCGTGCTTTGACGCCAGGTGGAAGCGACCACGTCGCAGACGGGTGGCCCTCGACGTCCCCTACCGATACGAGGACAGGCGGTGCCGCCGGCGCCGGGCCGGCCAATGCCAGCGCGACGAACGTCGCGAAAGCGACGAGTAGGTACCTAAGGCTCACGACCGCAGCGTCCTCACCAAGTCCCTTCGCCAAGAGTCGCACTCCGCGAGTAAGAGTTCAAGGCAGGGTCGACGTCGGTTCTTCTGCTCAATCAGTTACTTGCGCGCAGACATAGCCACTGAGCGTGCCACCGAAAGCGACGATGCCATCCGGTTCCTGCCTCCTCTCGGCGGGACCGGACGGCTAGCCGCGCCTTAGTGGCTAGACGGCTCCTCTTGCTCAGTGTGCTTCTCGACCTCGCGCAGCACCGACTTGATTGTCATCCACGCCGCTTCGCGGTCGGCGGGATCGTCGGAGTCCTCGGCCCGCCGCACGACGTCCGCGATGATCTCCAGCCCGCCGCGGTAGAGGTCAATTTGGTGCTCGATGCTGAGCGGCGGACGGCGCGGCCTCTCGTCAAGCTCGTTGTCTTCGTCTCGCGAGGCTCGGCCGGCGCTACCACCATGCGCGTCACAACCATAGAGCCGGCGAGACATCGCCTGCTGCCACGCAGCTAGGAATAGTCGGCGGACTGCAGCAGCGCCACAAAGGGCACTACGGCGATACCAACGCTAACGAACACCGCGATCGTCGCATCACCAGTCGCGCGGCCCTCCTTGTGCGCACGCACGTATTGGAGTAGACCAGCGACAAAAATGGTTGCGCCAACGATCGGTGACACGAGGCCAAACGCCAGGTAGTTCACACCTGGGAACCCCGTCGTTTCGTACATGAGACACCACAGGCCCCAAAGAAGCGCTATCGCAAGAGCGAGGACTAGCACTCGACGAGAACCTGGGTCGCGGCTCATGGCACCAAGCATCCGTTATCGGCGGCTTCGTCGCACCCACGCGGTACCTCGTGTGCGTCCGCGAACCGTGAGATGATCAACCTGCCGCGGTGAATTACCTCTATGGGCTCGTTGACGACCGACTGGGCGGAGACCGCGCCCACGGACTGATCGAGCTTTACGGCAACCGGGCCGAAGCAGAACAGGCCTTGCGTAGCGTGCTCCGCCGATGAGCCAACTTGGGCGGGATTCGTACGCCTGGCGGAGTTTCCGCTGATCGAGGTTCCCGTGGTGGAACCCTCGCTTAACTAGGTCTCTGCGGATGTCCAAGAGGGTTGGGGTGCTCATCTCCCTCGTCTTAGCCCTTGGGGCGGCGGGCTGTGGCGGAGAGGACGGCGGCACTGACAATGTGAACAGCGCCGGCGCAAGAGTTTTCGCCGAGTCCGGGTGCGGGGATTGTCATGCGTACTCCCCTGCAGGCTCGACTGCCGACATCGGGCCAAATCTTGACAATGCCGATGTGACGTTCGAGCTTGCGGTCGCGCAGGTGACCGATGGCGGCGGCGGGATGCCCGCCTATGGCGACCGATCAGACCCGGAACATGCCCGCCTTCTCACCAAGGAGCAGATCGAGGACGTCGCCCACTTCGTCAGCCAGGAATGATCAAGCAGCCCAGCGACTTCTCGAGAAGCGAGGGAGTGCCAGCGCATCCCCCGCGCTGGGGACGCCTCGCGCTCCTACCTCCGGTCGCTCTGGCGTCGTGATCTCGCCCCGGTCGACCTGCGTGATCCTGCTGCTCGCTGCTGTCCTGTCCGCCTGCGGCGGCGCAGGCGATGCGGGCGACGAAAGTGACGCGCCTGAGTACGCGGCGACCCCACGCAAGTCACTCGAGTCCTGGGTGGCTGCCGTGCGTGCGGGCGACGTCGAGATGATGTGCAGACTCCTCTCGACGCGCACCTGCACGTCTGTTGAGAGCAGACTACTTCCGCTTGTGCGAGCGGAGATGCGCGGGCTGAAGGGCGACCTTCACTACGGCGCGATCGATATTGGCGCTCCCGAGGCTCGCATCGTGATCGGAGTCGTCTCCGGTGACTCTCCAGCCGCGTATGCGGTACCAGTGGCTCGGGGGAAGACCCAGTGGAGCATCGACGATGAAGAAAGGCAAGCAGGCTTCGCGCCACCCCCGAAGGCCGTCCTCGAACGCCCCAATCTGACGACTGCTCTGCCGAGCGGACGGACGCGTATCTCCTTCATCGCCTCGGCCTATCGTCCCGGATCGAACTATCCGAACGCGGAACTCTGGATCGACAGTCGGCACGTAAACGGGCGCCTGGATTACGCGCCCTCCGTAGACATCCCCGCCGACGCCGATCTCGAAAGAATCCGTTGGATCGGAGCCGCGCGGCTCCTTCCCGGTCGGCACGTGATG
Organism: Gaiellaceae bacterium; assembly: GCA_035535195.1. Classification (GTDB taxonomy): domain Bacteria; phylum Actinomycetota; class Thermoleophilia; order Gaiellales; family Gaiellaceae; genus JACDAN01. Next base: position 26,694 of record DATLQK010000060.1, read on the forward strand.
GTGGCCGGCGTCAAAGGCGATGGCGGTGTCTCCGCCAACGCCTGGGTCTTGACAGTCCGGTAACGCCGACCGCGCATGCCGAGCTGCCAATGGTCACCACGGCCCGATCCTCTGAATGCGGTCGGATTCACGACCGGTACGAACTCCCGGTACAAAGGTCCGAGAAACGGCTGCTTGCGCCGTTTCCGGGCCAAAGGACATCTTGTTTGCTCGAGAGAGCGGCGTGGTCGATCCATGGCCCGAGGCAGACGCTGCGACGCTAGCGATCGCACTGTTGGCGTTCGCCGCGGTGCGGTCCCGCGCACTGAGTTCGGTTCGGGCAGAAGTCGGGGCAGAAGTAGCGGTTGCGGCACCGGACTCAAGCCAGGCCTTGCCCGGGGGAGCCCCGCGTTTGCGGGAAGTTCTGCCCAGCAGGGGCGACAGGACTCGAACCTGCAACCCCCGGTTTTGGAGACCGGTGCTCTACCAGATTGAGCTACGCCCCTGGGCAGATCCAGTGTAGAGACTAGGCTGGCCGGGTGGCCCGCGCCGGTCAGCTTCGCGTCCAGGGCGCGTTCTTCGCCTTCCTGACGGTCTTCTTCGCGGGGATCGCGGCCGCCGCGTACCGCGCAGGGGTCTGGGTGATCGTCGTTGCTGCCGCCGCGCTCACGCTCTGGATGGCGAGCGTCGCGATCAGGACGCTGCGCGCCGCCCGCCACGGGTGACGCTCTGGCGCCACCTCGCCGCAGTTCTGTTCCTCCCGGGCACCGTCACCGTCGTGATCCCGGCGCTGATCGTCTCGAGCAGGGACGCACGCCTCGCAGTGCCGTACCTGATCGTCCTCGGACTCTTGGTCATCGCCGTCGGCGCCTTTCTGATCGTCGACACCGTCCGGCTCTTCGTCCGGATCGGCCGCGGCACGCTCGCGCCGTGGGATCCGACGACGCAACTCGTCGTGGAAGGGCCGTACCGGCGGGTTCGCAACCCGATGATCAGCGGCGTCGTGATCGTCCTCTTCGGCGAGTCGCTCACGTTCTGGTCGACGCCGCTCATCCTCTGGGCGCTCTCGGTCTTCGCGGTCAATGCGGTCTACCTGCCGATGGTCGAGGAGCCAGGTCTGCGGCGCCGGTTCGGGCCGGACTACGACCGCTATCGGGCTCACGTTCCGCGCTGGCTGCCGCGGCTTCACCCGTGGCACGGTGAGGAAACGACCAGTTGATGGGCGATCCCACGAGATCGGCCGCTTGGAGCGCGAGCTGGCCGCTCTGGGACGCGGCGGCGGGACGTTGCCGATGCGACCAGCATCGGTGACGGCCCGGCGACGTGAAGCGGACGCCTTGGTCGCCGGGCCGCTTGCGGCTGGGCGCGTAACGCGGGAGCGGCCCAGACGCGTCAGATCGCGCTTCCGGACGCCCGAGGTCGAGGGAGCGACCATCGAGGGCCGTATCCTTCTCTAGCCGTGAGCTCCCAGGTCGACGACACGCAGCAGCTCTGGCGGTCGTTTCGCGCCTCGCCCGACGACAAGGGGCTGCGCGACCGGCTGATCCTGACGTACGCGCCGCTCGTGAAGTACGTCGCCGGACGCCTCGGGAGCGGGCTCCCGGCGCACGTGGAGGAGGAGGACCTCGTCTCGTACGGCCTCCTCGGGCTGATCGGCGCAATCGAGCGCTACGACCCAGACCGCGACGTCAAGTTCGAGACCTACGCGATCGCCCGGATCAAGGGTGCGATCATCGACGAGCTCCGCTCGCTCGACTGGGTACCTCGCTCGGTGCGCGCGCGGGCTCGTGAGATCGAGCGTTCGATCGCGACGCTGGAGGCGAAGCTGCACCGTCCGCCCACGGACGAGGAGATCGCGAGCCAGATCGGGATCACGGTCGACGAGCTCGAGGACAGCCTGACCGACATCTCCCGCTCCTCGATTGCGGCGCTCGACGAGCTCTGGACGATCGGCGGCTCCGGCGGCGACCAGATCGCCCTGATCGACACGATCGAGGACACCGAAGCGCCGGCGCCGGAGAGCTCGCTCCAGGCGACCGAGCTGAAGGAAGCGCTCGGCGAGGCGATCGCGCGCCTGCCGGAGCGCGAGAAGCTCGTCGTGACGCTGTACTACTACGAGGAGCTCACCCTCCGCGAGATCGGCGAGGTGCTCGGCGTGACGGAGTCGCGGGTCTCCCAGCTCCACACGAAGGCGATCCTCCGGCTGAAGGCCCGCCTCTCCGGCGCGACCCAACGCGCCGAAGCGGAAGCCTGAGCCTTACCTCGACTGTTCGCCGAAGACCGCAACGAAGGTCGCCACGATCAGCCCGAGCAAGATCTTCCACTGAGCCGCGATTACATCCGGCACGAGCTTGTCGTCCACCTTGGCGTCTGCTATCCCCGCCACGATGCCGATCGCGATGTATGCAAGGACCCCCAGGAAGATCAAGAAGCCGATCATCCGTTGGGGTGCGGGCGTGACGCGGGGGCGCACGAAAATCCCGTTGCCGCCCGGGTACGGAACCCCAGCACCTTCGCCAGGTAGCCGCCGACGGCGGCGGAGAGGGTGATCGCCAGCGTCTCCCATTCGCCCGGGATGGTTGGTGGATGCTCAGTCGTCGCGCCGAACGTCTCGACGAGGAACCAGACGTAGAGCCCTATGTACGCACCGGTCCCGACAGTGAAGAAGATGGCCTTGATCCAAAGCTTCTGACCCGGCGTCACAGCGCCACGCTACTCCGCTTGCAGGGCATCGTCTACGCGTAGGTGAGCCCTAATCTCCGGGCTAAGATCGAGGCTCCCACAACCGAGGAGGACCTGTTCGTATGGCCGCAGTCGAGTCCGGAAAGATCCGCAACGTCGCCGTCACCGGCCACCGTGGAACGGGAAAGACCTCGCTCGTCGAGGCGATGCTGTTCCAGTCCGGCGCGGTCAACCGGCTGGGGTCGATCGAGCAGGGCTCCACGGTCACCGATTGGGACGAGGACGAGCAGCGCCGGCAGATGACGATCTCCGCGTCGCTCGCCCACCTCGAGTGGCAGGGGCGGAAGATCAACCTGATCGACACACCCGGGGAGCCGTCCTTTCAGGGCGACATGGTCTCCTCGATCCGCGTCGTCGAGGGTGCGCTGATCGTCGTCTCGGGCGTCATGGGCGTCGAGGTGCAGACGAGCCGCGTCTGGGCGAGAGCCGAGGAGCTCGGCCTCGCGCGGGTCTTCTTCGTGAACATGCTCGATCGCGAGCGCGCCGACTTCTTCCGCGTGCTGAACGGCCTCCAGAGCGCGCTCACTCCGCGCGCCGTGGCGATCCACCTCCCGATCGGCGCCGAGCACGAGCTGACCGGCGTCGTCGACCTGCTCCACATGGTCGCCTACACGAGCCCGGAGGGGCAGAAGGAGGCTACGCCCGGCGAGATCCCGGCGGAGATGGCCGACCAGGTCGCCGAGTACCGCGAGAAGCTGCTCGACTCCGTCGTCGAGACGGACGAGGGCCTGATGGAGCGGTATCTCGAGGGCCAGGAGCTGTCGGACGAGGAGGTGGCGCACGCGCTGAAGGATGCGATGACGCGCGGCGAGATCTTCCCGGTCGCCTGCGGTGTGGCGACGAAGAACCTCGGCACGACCGCAGTCCTCGACCTGATGGTCGAGGGCGTGCCGTCGCCGGCGAAGCGCGACTTCGACGTCCACATCGACGGCGCCGGCAGCGCCGCCTTCGTCTTCAAGACGGTCGCCGACCCGTTTGCCGGCCGGATCAACGTCTTCCGCGTCCTCGAGGGGACGGTCGGCTCCGACTCCACACTCGTCAACTCGCGCTCGCACAACAAGGAGCGCGTCGGCGCGCTGCTGACGCTCCAGGGGAAAGAGCACGAGCAGGCGGACGCCTTCGGCCCCGGCGACCTCGGCGCCGTGGCGAAGCTGAAGGACACGCTGACGGGCGACCTGCTGCTCGACGCCGAGCGCGAGGGCGAGCCGCCGACGATCGAGTTCCCCGAGCCGGTGATGAGCTTCGCGATCGCGCCGAAAGCCAAGGGCGACGAGGAGAAGCTCGGGACGGCGCTCCGGCGCCTGTCGGAGGAGGACCCGACGCTCGTGATGCGCCGCGACCCGCAGACGGGCGAGCAGCTCCTCTCGGGCCTTTCGCAGATGCACGTCGAGGTCGCGGTCGAGCGCGTCAAGAACCGCTTCGGCGTCGAGGTCGACCTCCGGCCGCCGCGCGTGCCGTACCTGGAGACGATTCGCAAGGAGTCGCGGGGTCACGGCCGGTACAAGAAGCAGACCGGCGGCCGCGGCCAGTTCGGCGACTGCCACATCGTCCTCGAGCCGATCGAGGGCCATACGGGCTACGAGTTCGTGGACAAGATCGTCGGCGGCGTGATCCCCCAAGGTTTTCGTCCGGCAGTCGACAAGGGAATCCAGGAGGCGATGCAGCACGGCGAGCTGGCGGGGGCGCCCGTCCAGGGCATTCGCGTGCGGCTCGTCGACGGCTCGTACCACACCGTCGACTCCTCCGAGATGGCGTTCAAGATCGCCGGCTCGATGGCCTTCAAGTCCGCCTACGAGCAGGCCGACCCGGTACTGCTCGAGCCGATCATGGAGGTCGACGTCACCGTCCCGGACGACGCCGTGGGATCGGTCAACGGCGACCTCAACTCACGGCGTGGGCGGCTCCACGGCATGGAGCCGGTCGGCGCCGGCATGACGATGATCAAGGCCGAGGTGCCGATGGCGGAGATGCTCACGTACTCGCAATCCCTGACCTCGATGACGGGCGGCCGAGGCGACTACCACATGTCCTTCGCGCGCTACGAGGAGGTCCCCTCGCACGTGGCCCAGAAGGTGATGGCGGACGCGCAGAAAGAGAAAGAGGAGGCGCACGCCTGAGGCATCGCCTCACGCACCGAGGGGCGCAGAAGCGCGCCGAGCGGGAGCGCCACGTGGGGCTCGATCCCGACGACGACGCGGCCCGCTGGCTCGCCGAGCACGATCCGAAGGCGGAGCCCGAGCCGCCGAAGTCGCTGGCGAAGTCGCGGCACCTCCACCGCTGGCGCGAGCAGCAGAAGAAGCGCTAGTCGCCCGTCCAGGGCTCGCGCTCGAGCGCGGCCTCGAACGCTGCCCGGTCGTGGACCGGCTCGCCGTGCGAGACGATCACGCGCTCGAACGGCAGGTCGAGGAGCGCGCGGAGGACGGGGAGGACCCGCTCGTCGTGCCACGGCGTCGCCCAGACGAGCAGCTCGCCGTGCGGGGCCGTCAGCGCGTCGGCGAAGACAAGCGTCCGCTGCTCCGGTAGCCAGAGCGGCGTCTCGTTGCGGTTTCGCCCGTCGTAGAGCGCGAGGAGCCCGCCCGGGAGCTCGCTGCCCGGGCCGATCCAGTCGAGCTCCGTCTCCGGGACGTCGGTTTGGTGGAAGACGTCCGGGCCGTACGCCGGGATGCCGTAGCGCTGAACGAAGGCGTCGACGCTGCGCACATGGTCCGGCTTGAGCACGACTGCGAACGTCGGCGGGCGCTCGTCGAACCGCGCCCAGAGCTCGTCGGCGTCCTCGGGGAAGACGACGGCGTCCAGTACGCCTCGTTCGCCGCCGGACTCGACGTACGTCGAGGTGACGGGGTTCTCCCAGCCGTGCCCGGGCCTCCAGTCGGGGTAGTCGCTGCGCCAGATCCAGAGCCCCGGCGCGATTTCGCGGACGTTCGCCGTCACGTCGGGATCGTGTCAGACGGGGTCGGCCGCAGAGCGCCGACGTAGACGCCCGCCAGGACGAGTAGGCCGCCGACGAGGAGTTCCGCCGTGATCGCCTCGTCGTCGAGCCATGCCGACAGCGCGACCGTCACCACCGGGATCAGGACGAACTCGAACGAGGCGCGCGAGGCAGTCCAGTACCGGAGCACGACGAGGTAGAGCACGAACACGAGCACCGACCCGATCGGGACGAGGTAGGCGACGGCGAGCCAGGTCGACCGCTGATCCGGCAGCTCCAGGGGCTCGCGTGCGACGAGGGAGCCGGCGAAGAGGAGGAGCGCTCCGGTCGCCATCCCGATCGCATTCATCGTGATCGGATGCACCGGCGGGAAGCGGCGCACGAGCACGGCGGCCTCGGCGAAGCAGCAGGCGCTCCCGACCAGCGCGAGGAAGGAGACGAGCGGGACCTCCGCCCGAAGCGTGGTGTTCGACATCACCGCGATCCCGGCCAGGGCGAGCAGCCCGCCCGCGAGGGCACCGCCGCGCAGCCTCTCCTGCCGCTGGAGAACGGCGAGGAAGAGCGTGGCGAGGGGAACCAGCGCGAGCAGGGTCTGCCCGAGGCCGGCGTGGATCTCGACGAGGCCGTAGTAGGCGAGCGCAAAGGCACCGCCGATCGCGAACGTCCCGTACAGCAGGGCGCCGCCGAGCGCTCGACCGCGCGGGAAGTGCAGGCGGAGCACGGCCATCGCAAGCGCGAGGAGCGCTGCCGCCAGCGAGAACCGGAGCGCGGCGCCCCAGAGGGGCGCCAGCTCCCGGTTGCTGAACCGGATCGCGACGCCGTTGCCGCCCGCCAGGATCGACATGACGGCGAACGCGGCGAGCGCGGTGCGCTCCTCGCCGAGCTTCACCACGAGCCAACCCTACGAGGCTCAGACGGTCGCGGTTTCCGGTTGCCCGCCGCCTTCGGTCTTCAGCCGCTTGATCAGGTCGGACACGTCCGCGAGCTCTTGCTCGAGGTCGCGCTGGTATTCCTCCAGCCGCTCGAGGACCTTCTCGCGGTCGTACCAGCCGCGTCCGATTCCGGGGCCTCGGAAGCCGAAGCCACGATGTCGATGTCGTCGATGGTGCATGGTCACCTCCTTTCCTCGTATCGTCGGAGAAACGAGTCGAGTCGCGTTTGCGAACCTTCCAACGCGCTCGCCCACTGGTCGAGGAGCGCACGCCCCTCGTCTGTCAGTTCGTAAATGCGTTTGCTCGGGCCGGGCGCCTCGTCGTCCCACGCGGAGCTGACGATCCCGTCCCGCTCGAGGACGCGCAGGAAGCGGTAGAGGTTGCCCATGTCCGCGCGCTCGCCGGTGAGCTCCGGGAGCTGCTCGAGGAGCTCGTATCCGTGCGCCGGTCGCTCCCGGAGGAGGAGCAGCACGGCCGGTTCGGCGAACCGCTCGATCCTGGCGCGGACCTCGTACTCGCCGGGAGCCAGGCGCCGCCGCACACGGGAATGCCGGTGGTGGCGCCTCATACCTGTAAAACACACATGTAGGCGACCAGCATACCGATCGGCGGCCCGGCAAGGCTGGGCTAAGATCGCCCCTCATGCAGATCAGCAGCCAGGCGATCGCCCAGACGTGCGCAATCTGCGATCGGAGCCTTCTGACCGGGGAGCGCGCGGTTCGCTACGCGCCGCAAGGCGGCGAGTTCCTCGACGTTTGCCCGCTCTGCCAGGAGATCGCGGTCGAGTACGGCTGGGTCAAGGAGGGAACGCCGACTACACCGACGGTGCCCGCACAGCGCCGAAAGCGAGGCAACTGGTTCTCGCAGCTCTTCGCGCCCGTGCGCTCGACGACCGAGGAGACCGTAGCCTCCGAGCCGATCCTCCGCCGGCTGAGCGAGCCGGAGCTCGCGATGGTCGGGGCGGCGGACGTCTTCAACGCCAGCGACTACCGGCGCACGATCGGCGGCGTCGCGAAGAGCCTCGGCGAGCCCCGCGCGAGCATCCTCCAGCTCAGGGGCGTGAACCAGGAGCTCGCGATCACGATCGCCTGGGACATCACCTGGTACCAGTACCGCGTCTCCGCCGAGTCGGCCCAGCCGGTTCGCCTCGAGGCTCGCGGTCACGAGCTTGGCGAGCTCGAGTCGCTGTTCCAGAATTGGAACGCCCGCGTTGACACCGAGGGCCGGGTCGTACCGGACATCGCCCGCGTGTAGCGTTTTTCGTCTCCGTCCTTACACTGAGACGCAGCGGCTGATGATCTATTGCGTCATCCCACCGGAGCTCGAGGACGAGCTGTTCGACAAGCTCACCGAGTACTACAAGGACAACCCGAACGTCACGGTGATCGTCGACCGGCGGACAGGCCCCGACCGACGCAAAGGACGTGCGGGCGGAGGCAACCGCGAGACCCGCGACCGCCGCCGGCCGCGGGCGCCGGGAACCTTTCTCGAGACCGAGGCGCCCGAGTAACCTGTGCGCCGCATGGCGCTCCTCGGGACGAAGACCTTCCAGAACTACATCGCCGGCGAATGGTGCGACGCCGCCTCCGGTGAGACCTTCGAGTCGACCAGCCCGGCGAACGGCGACGCGATCGGCACCTTCCCGCGCTCGGGCGAGGAGGACGTCGACCGCGCCGTCGAGGCGGCCAAGGCGGCGTTCGAGGAGTGGCGGCTCGTCCCCGCGCCGAAGCGCGGCGAGATCCTCTTCCGCTTCGGCGAGCTGCTGAAGGGGGACAAAGAGGAGCTCGCGCAGCTGATGGCGCGCGAGATGGGGAAGGTGCTCGCCGAGGCGCGCGGCGACGTCCAGGAGGCGATCGACATGGCCTACTACATGGGCGGCGAGGGCCGGCGCCTTTTCGGCCAGACGACGCCGTCGGAGCTTCGCGACAAGTTCCAGATGAGCGTGCGGATGCCGATCGGCGTGATCGGCGTGATCACGCCGTGGAACTTCCCGATCGCGATCCCATCGTGGAAGACGCTGCCCGCGCTCGTCGCCGGGAACACGATCGTGTTCAAGCCCGCGACCGACACGCCCACGCTCGGCCAGCGCTACGTCGAGCTGCTGCTCGAGGCCGGATTGCCGACGGGCGTCCTGAACATCGTGCACGGCGGCGGCGGCACGGTCGGCGAGTCGCTCGTGCGGCACCCGGACGTCCGCGTGATCTCGCTGACCGGGTCGCGCGAGACCGGCGTCGCGGTGCTGAAGGCGGCGGCGGACGGCCTGAAGCACGTCCACCTCGAGCTCGGCGGCAAGAACGCGATCATCGTCCTCGATGACGCCGACCTCGACCTGGCGGTCGAGGGGATCGTCTGGTCGGCGTTCGGGACCTCGGGGCAGCGGTGCACAGCCGCGAGCCGCGTGATCGTCCAGCGCGGGATCTACGACGAGCTGCAGTCGAAGCTCGTCGCCGCCGCGGAGAGCCTGCGCCTCGGCGTCGGCTGGGACGAGGAGACGGACGTCGGCCCTGTGATCAACCAGGGCTCGCTGGACAAGATCCACTCCTACACGGAGATCGGCAAGGGCGAGGGCGCGAAGCTCCTGACCGGCGGCGAGGTGGCCTCCGGCAACGGGCTCGAAAAGGGCTTCTACTACCGGCCAACGATCTTCGGCGAGGTCGAGCCGGGGATGCGGATCGCGCAGGAGGAGATCTTCGGTCCGACGACCGCGCTGATCCCGGTCGAGTCGTTCGACGAGGCGATCAAGGCGGCGAACGGCGTCAAGTACGGCCTCTCCTCTTCGATCTTCACGCGCGACGTCAACAAGGCGTTTCGCGCGATGCGCGACCTCGACACCGGGATCACCTACATCAACGCCGGGACCATCGGCGCCGAGGTGCATCTGCCCTTCGGCGGCACGAAGGACACCGGCAACGGCCACCGCGAGGCGGGCCAGGCGGCCCTGGACGTCTTCACCGAGTGGAAGTCGATCTACGTCGACTACTCGGGCCGGCTCCAGAAGGCCCAGATCGACTAGATCGCCGAAGTCTCACTCCGCGTCGGTAAGGATGAATGCGTGAACCGAAAGCTCGTCGTCTTCGTGCCGCGCGAGGCGCTCGACCGCGTCCGCACGGCCCTCTTCGACGCCGGCGCGGGCCGGATCGGAAACTACGAGCACTGCTCGTGGTACGCAGCCGGCACCGGCACCTTCCTTGCGGGCGAGGGCACTGACCCCGCCGTCGGTCAGCGCGGCACCGAACAGCGCCTGTCCGAGCTACGTCTCGAGATGGTCTATCCGGAGGAGCTCCACGACCAGGTGGTCGCCGCGCTGCGCGAGACGCACCCGTATGAGGAGCCGGCCTTCGACATCTATCCGCTCCTTTGAAGGCGAAGCTGTCGACCGACGGCGGCGCGCGCGGGAACCCGGGGCCGGCGGCGTACGGGTACGTCCTGGAGACCGACGACGGCACCGTGCTCGCCGCCGAGGGGGAGTCGATCGGCGTCGCGACGAACAACGTCGCCGAGTATCGAGCGCTCGTCGCCGGCCTCGAGAAGGCGCTCGAGCTGCAGATCGACGACCTCGAGGTGGTGTCGGACTCCGAGCTGCTCGTGAAGCAGATGCGCGGGGAGTACCGCGTCAAGAACGACGCCTTGAAGGCGCTCAACGCCGAGGCGTCGAGGCTCGCCGACCACCTCGGCTCTGTCCGTTACACCGCGGTCCGGCGCGAGCACAACGAGCTCGCCGACCAGCTCGTCAACGAGGCTCTGGACACGGAAGAGGAGAAAAACCGGCGGCTATACTGACCGCCCACGCGGATGTAGCTCAGTTGGCTAGAGCGTCTGCTTGCCATGCAGAAGGTCGTGGGTTCGAGTCCCATCATCCGCTTCCAGAAAGCCCCGCTAGGCGGGTTTTTGTTGAGTGTCGGGTCTGTGGCCAGCGAGTCTGTGGCCCGCGAAGTGGAGTGGCAATCGCGCCGACCGACGCGAGGTCTGGCCGCCGAGGCGGCGGCGGGCGGTGCTCCGCAGGCATGGATTGGGTGACCGTCCTGCGTTAGGGCGAGAAGAAAGGGGAGGCGGGTGATCCCGCCTCCCCCTTCGTCGCGAACTGATTCGACCTTCTCAGCGCCTGACGGAGAAGTCGGCGGTCGAGCTGCCGACCTGCACCTGATACGCGCCTGTTTCAACCTCGCGCCTACCTGCTCCGTCAATGTCGCCCTTCGTCACAGCCAACTCGGATACGGGGAACGAGACATGGACCAGTCGTGACGCGCCTGCGTCGAGGTTCACTCGCGCGAACCCGACGAGGCGCCGCGGCGGCGCGACCACCTCGCTGACCGGCTGGTGCACGTACACGGGGACGACCGTCGTCCCCGAGCGGCTGCCCGTGTTCGCGACCGTGAAGGCGACGTCGACCGTTCCCCGTCGCGACACCGAGCTAGTCACCGAGAGGCCGCTCGTCTGGAAGCTCGTGTACGACAGTCCGAAGCCGAACGGCCAGCGCGGGTTGTAGCCGGAGCCCTGCCCGAAGTTCGTCCCGGGCAGCTGGTCGAAGAACTTCGGCTCGTCACCGGAGGTCGAAGGACCGCCGGTGTCGAAGTCGCCCGCGTTGTGGTCCGAGGCCGAGGGCCATGTCACCGGCAGATGTCCGCTCGGGTTCACGTCGCCGAAGAGCACACCGGCGACGGCCGAGCCGCCCTCGGTGCCGGGCAAGTACGCCATCAGCACCGCTCTCGCATCGTTGACGTTGGCGTCTGGGCCGAACCCGAGCGGGCGGCCGGCGATGACCAGAATCACTATCGGCTTGCCGGTCGCCTCGAGCGCGTGGATCAACGACTGCTGGTCAGCCGGGAGCACAGGCGTCGGGTTGTCGCCAAGTCCCTCCGCGTAGGCCCGCTCGCCGACGACAACCACGGCCGCATCGGCCGAGGCCATCGCCGCAACAGCCGCCTGCTGCTGCGCGGGCGTCACCGTCTGGCCGGTTGGTACCGAGACGGCGTTCCCGTCTACGGCCTGAATCCCCTCCAGAACGGTCGTCGCGGGCGGGATCTGATCGGGCGGCCCCATGCAGCAGACGTGGTTGCCGGGATCGTAGACGCCCTGCCAGCTGACGCTCCAGCCGCCAAGCTGGTTCGGGACCGAGTTCGCGCTCGGACCGGTCACCACGAGCCTGGCGGACTTTGAGAGTGGAAGGAACCCGCCCTCGTTACGGAGCAGAGTGATCGACTCCGCCGCCGCCCTGCGGGCGAGATCCTTGTTTGCCTTGACCGCCGCGTTGGCTGCGGTCGGATCGACGTACGGGTTGTCGAAGAGCCCCAGCTTGAACTTGAGCGTGAGGATCCTGCGCACCGACTGGTCGACCCGCTGCATCGAAACACGTCCCGACTGGACGTTCTGGATCAGGCCGTTGTTCCAACCGACGTAGTCGAACGGGGTCATGCTCACGTCGATCCCGGCGTTGACCGCGAGTGCGATCGCCTCCGGAAAGTCAGCGGCAACGTGATAGGCGCTCTGCAGCGCTGGCACATCGCCGTAGTCGCTGATCACGACGCCCTTGAAGCCCAGCCGCTCCCGCAGCTGCTCGGTGAGCAGGTAATGCGAGGCGGTGGCCGGGATGTTGTTGATCGATCCGGAATTGACCATCACCGTCGCCGCGCCGGCGTCGATCCCACCCGCGTACGGCGGAAGCAGGACGTCCTGGAGATACCGGATGGGCAGCTGCGCCTCGACGCGGTCGTGCCCATTGATCGACTGCGAGTAGCCGGCGAAGTGCTTCACCGTTGCGGCCACCTGCAGCGAATTGCGGCCCGCGCCCTGCATGCCCTCGATGTTCGCGGCCCCGATCGCGGCCGCGAGGTGGGGCGCCTCTGCCCACGTCTCGTAGTACCGGCCCCAGCGGTTGTCTCGAGCCAGGTCCTGCACTGGTGCGAAGTTCCAGTTGCCGCCGGTCGCGACGAGTTGCTGTCTCGTGGCGGCGCCGGCGGCCTCCGCGAGCGCCGTGTCCCACGTCGCCCCCATCCCGATCGACTGCGGGAAGAGCGTGGCTTCGAACGGATGGCCGAAGCCGTGCACGGCGTCGACTCCGTAGATGATCGGGATGTGCAGCCGCGAGTGCTCGATCGCGTAGTGCTGGATCGTGTTGTACTGCTCAGCCCATCCTCGGCCGGTGTTGTCGGGCGGGTTGTCGGTGCCCCCGGAGAGGATCGAGCCGGTGTGGTAGTCGATCAGCGTGCGCTGGAGACAATTCGGCTGAAGCTGGGCATCGTTGCCCCCGTTGCAGTCGCCGTTGGCCGGATTTGTTGTGTCTCGCAGCTTCGCGATCACGATCTGGTCCATCTGCCCGACCTTTTCTGCCAGCGTCATCCGGTGGAGCAGGTCGTTGACACGGGCCTTGATCGGAGCCTGTGCATTCAGATAGAGCGGTTGGCCGGCGCCGGGCGCTGACGCTGCAGTCATGCCCAGCACGACGGCCACCAGTGCGACGAGGGTCACGCCGGTCACGGCAAATACGCGTCTCATCGTCCCTCCTTCCTGCATCGTGGTGCGGGTCGAAGAGCGCATTCGAGGGAGTCGCAACCAACATCGGTCACCCTCCGAGTCGATCGCCGCAGCAACGCCCAAGTCTTCAGGCGGTCTCATGAACACGCCTTCCCCGTTGCTAGCCGTGAAGGCGTAACACCACACGGCTACGCCGTCAAGGCGAAACGTTTAGCCGGAAGACCCCATAACCCGATCGAAACCTCCGGGGGTTGTTCCGCGTCTGCCTAATGGCCGTCTCGGGCGAGCCGCGCCTCTGACCGACGAAGCAGCCCAAGCCCGAGCCGTGGCAGCCGCAGATCGTGCTCTGCGTCAAGACCGTCCGGCCCACGTTCGGTCAGACGGTCGAGCGGAAACACAACCAGGACGCCCAGGCTGCCGACGCGACAGGAACCGCGGCGGGTGACGGAAGAGAACCGGGGGTGCCATACTCGATGATCGAACTCGGGAGGAGAAAGTCCATGGCCACGAGAGCTGATTTCACCGACGACGAGTGGGAGGCGATGAGGAAAGGCGTGACAGGCGCCGGAATGCTCGTCTCGATTGGCGATCGCGACTTCACCGACACCTTTGGCGAAGTTGGGGCACTCGCAAAGCGCTTGAGTGAAGAGCGCGAGGAGAGCCCGAGCGACCTCATGCGCGAGCTCGCAAGCGGTCGCGCGAGCGGATTCGGGCTCACGGCCTCGCCGGAGGAGGTCGAGGCGAAGACGCTCGAAGCGCTGCGCTCGGCAACTGCGACCCTCGACGCGAAGGCGCCGGAAGAGGCGGGCGCCTACCGGCAGCTCGTTCTGGACGTCGCGGAGTCCGTCGCCGGCGCGAAGGGCGGCGTCAAGCCCGGCGAGACTGGGGCAATCGAGAAGATCCGGGATGCCCTGGGCCCCGGCTGAGTGAGCCAGCTCCTCGACGACTAGCCGTAACGCCTGACCCGCGTGGCCGTCATCGACGGCGGCCACTCGAAGCGACCGCCGGCCTCATCAGCGATCCCGTTCGGGACTTCGAAGGCCCGCGACCATTGCACGGCGCCCGGTAGTGAGTTTCAATCGGAGCTGGTGAATCGGGCGCTCGCTGCGTTTGCAGGTCTGCGCGACGCCCTGCGCAACGAGAACCTTCGACGTGTCGAACTTGCGTGGGGCGCCGTGATCGCCGCCGAGTGGGCGCACTTCGTCGCGTTCGGGATTTACGCCTACGACGAAGGCGGTACGGTCGCCGTCGGGATCGCGGGTGTCGTGCGGATGCTCCCGGCAGCGTTCGTTGCGCCGTTCGCCGCCTCGCTCGGCGACCGCTTCCGCCGAGAGCGCTTCCTGCTCGCGATCTCGCTCATGGGCTGCGCTGCGCTCGCGGGCTCCGCCGCGGCCTTCTTCGCCGGAAGCGTCGTGCTGGTCTTCGTCCTCGCGGCCGTCGTCGGTCTCGCCGCGACCCTGGCGCGACCCGCGCTGCAGGCGCTGCTGCCGTCGCTCGCGAGCACGCCACAGCAGCTGATCGCCGCCAACAGCGCCACCTCGACGCTCGAGGGCCTCGGCACGCTCGTCGGGCCGCTCGTTGCCGGCGTGCTGGTCGCGGTGATGGACGTCGGGCTCGTCTTCATCGTGGGGGCGGCCGCATTCCTCGGCGCGGCCCTGTTGCAGACTCGCGTCCGCGTCGAAGGGCTCCTCCGGCTGAAGGAGGCGACCGCCGAGGGCACCCTCGGCCTCCTGCTCGGCGGTTTCAGAGCCGTCTTGCGCCGGCCGCGCCCTCGCCTGCTCGTCGTGTTGATCTTCGCCCAGACGCTCGTCCGCGGCTGCTTGAACGTCCTGATCGTCGTTGCGGCCTTTCGGGTGCTCGACGCCGGCGCCGCAGCAGTCGGCTACATGACCGCGGCCGTCGGGCTCGGTGGCTTCGTCGGCGCGCTCGCAGCGGTCACGCTCGAGCGGCGGCGGCTCGCTGCGACGTTCGGGGTGGCGCTCGTCTTCTGGGGGCTGCCGATCGTCCTGCTCGCCCCGTGGAGCGCGCTCGGCGCTGCGCTCCTGCTGATGGCGGTCGTCGGAGTGGCCAACAGCATCGAGGACGTCGCGGTCTTCACCCTGATCCAGCGCATCGTCCCGGACGAGGTGCTGACGCGCGTGCTGGCGGTCGTCTGGGGGCTCGCGATGGGCGGCGTCGCGATCGGCTCGATCGCCGCGCCTCTGCTTGTCGCAGCCGTGGGGCCCCAAGCGGCCTTCGTCGCGGTGGGAGCGATCCTGCCTCTCAGCGCGCTCGTCGCGTGGAGGCGCCTGCTCGCGATCGACCAGGACGTCGCGGGGCCGGCGGTCGAGTTGGAGTTGATCGACAGCGTCCCGATGTTCGAGCCGCTCCCGCTCGCGGCGAAGGAGCAGATGGCCGGTGCGCTCGTGCCCGTCTCGGTCGCCGCACACGACGTCGTGATCAGGATCGGCGAACCCGGCGACCGGTTCTACATCATCGGTGAGGGCGAGCTCGAGGTGGTCGCGGACGGCGTCAGAGTCGGCGCCGGCAAGGGGGACTACTTCGGCGAGATCGCCCTGCTCCGGGACGTGCCGCGCACCGCGACCGTGACGGCGCTACGGGACTCGCAGCTCTACGCGCTGGAACGCGATGACTTCCTCGCCGCCGTGACCGGCCATCCCGGTGCCCACGCGGCGGGCGAAGCGGTGGTCGACGAGCGGCTGGGCCGTCCCGAGGTTCCCGACCTCGCCTCGAGGGGTTGAGCTGTGTCGAGGGTGAAGGCCACCGTCCTCAGCGACGCGACTGCGCAGCCGCTCGTTGCGGCCGTCACGTCTGCATTCGCAGCGGCAAGCGACCTCCCGGCGGAGGACGCGCGGCGGCTGGACGCGGTCGTCGCGAGACTCGTCGCCTTCACCCTCGAGCACGCCTACCCCGACGACGACCTGGGCGAGATCGAGGTGACGCTCGAAGCGGACGTCGATCTCGTCCACGTCACGGTGCACGACTGGGGGCTCCCGTTGACGAGCGCCGGAGGCGACTTCGGGCCGCTCCCGGAGCCGCTCGCCACGTTCGCGGACGCGCAGAGCGTGCAGCTCTTGAACCTCGGTTCCGCCGGGAAGCGCCTGGCGGCCGAGGTGCCCGTGCGGTCGAACGGCGAGGCACAGGCGAGGCGGCATCACCTCGATGCTGCCCCGCGAATCGCGGAGGCGTCCGAAGAGTCGTCCGATGCGATCGAGGTCAGGGACGCCACGGCGGCCGACGCCGAGGCAATCGCCCAGCTCCTCTACGAGAACTACCACCTGAGTTACGTGCACGCCGACTTCTACCGGCCGCGGTACCTGGTGGCAGCGCTCGCGGCGGGCGAGCTCCTCTCGGCAGTCGCGGTCCACGACGGGCGGGTGATCGGGCACCACGCCCTGATGCCGGTTTCAGATGCTCCATCCGCGGAGACGGGGGCTGCCGTCGTCCACTCCGCCTATCGCGGGCTCGGTCTCTTCGGCCGTCTGTTCGAGCTCACGTTGCGTGCAGCGCTCGACCGGGGCCTCGCCTCGGTCTTCGGCGACGCCGTCACCATCCATCCCTTCAGTCAGCGCGCCGAAGCCTCGCACGGCTACCACGAGACGGCGCTTCAGCTCGGCATGGTCCCTGCGCAGACCACGATGCGCGGCTTCGGCAGCAAGGGGCCTCGACGACGAACGGCCACTCTGCGCTCGTACCGTCCGTTCGACCGGCGTCCACGGCAGGTCGTGCTGCCGGCGACGTATCGCGACCTGCTCGAGCGGAGCTACGCGAATGTCGGGCTCTCGTTCGAGACGCCCGCCCAGTGGGCGCCGGTCGAGGGCGATGCGGTGACGGTCGACCTCGACGAACCGCGCGCGCTCGGGTTCCTGCGACTGCGGCGTTGGAACGAGGAGGCCGCGACAGCCCTGAAGCGGGCTGTGCGCGACGCACTTTCCCGGCACGTCGACGTCCTCTACGCCGACCTCGACCTCACGTCCGTACAGGACCTCGATGAGGCGACGGCCGCGTTCAACGACCTCGGCTTCTTCGCTTCCGGCCTGATCCTGCACGGCCCGGACGGCCACGATCACCTGCGGCTGCAGCTCCTCGATTCCCCGGACATCGAGCTGGAGGACGTCGTGTGTGACTCGGCCTTCGCGGAGGCGCTGAGGCAGGACGTGTTGGGCGACCGGGCCCGGGTCGGCGCCTAGGCGCCCGTCAGAGCATCAACCCGTCCCAAGCGGGGAGGGCCCCGCCGAAGCGGGGCCCTGTGGGGGTCAGTCGATCGCGCCGCAGATCTCGGCCGCGAAGTCCTCGGTCGTGCGGTAGCCGCCGGAGGCGTGGAGCACCTCGATCTGCTGCTGCCAATTGACCGGGTCGGGGGCGACGTAGACGAGGTAGCCGTTGTCGCTGTAGACCGGCCCCTGGCCCTTCACGACGAACAGGCCGTCGTTCCCGGGAATGCGGACGAGGGCGGAGCCGTCGTCTTGAGCCTCGACGATCACCGGTCCGGCGAGGACCGTCCGGATAGACGCTCCGTTGGCCGGATTCGTCAGCGTCGTCTTCCAGTGCGAGAGGTGGATCGTAAAACGGTCGAGGCTGCCGTCGGCGTTGGTGTACGTCGTCGTCCGACGGGTGCCCTCCGAGTGGAGGACGACGTCGAAGTCGCAGATGTCGCCGGCCGGCACGGTGCGCGTGCGGTCGACCTGCTCGACCACGACGGTCGGAGCGGCGGCCACGGCCTGCGTGGCCGCGATGAGGCCGAGGGCGGCGATGATCACGAACATGGTTCTCCGCATGGGATTCCCTTCTCCTGGTCGCCGTCAGTGTCTAACCTCTGGTTGAGACTGACAGAACGGCACGGAGTTAGCGCGTGATCCTCGGAAATCCAGCGGAGTCGGGCACGGACCTGGCGGTGGCGCTCGTCAACACGTGGGACACGTACGACGACCCGCCCGAGCATCTGCCCGACGTCGCGAACCTCCGCCGGTTCCTTCGGATCGTCGGGCGGGAGCGCGCGGCGCGCACCGCCGGCGAACAGGAGCTCGCGGAGGTCAGGCGCCTCCGCGGACAGCTTCGCCGCGTGTTCGAAACGGACGACGCGGCCGAAGCTGCGTCTGCGCTGAACGAGATCCTCGCGGCCGTGAACGCCGTCCCGCGGCTCGAGGCCGACGACGGGCGCTGGGCGATTCGCTTCGGGCCGGAGGAGCAGGCGATCGCGGCCCACCTCGGCGCGACGGCCGCCGCCGCACTCGCCGAGATCGTCCGAGCGCACGGCGTCAGCCGCTTCGGGATCTGCTCCGCGCCTCCGTGCACGGGCGCCTTC
>DATLQK010000061.1:0-23277 GCA_035535195.1 Gaiellaceae bacterium
CCGATGTCGCCGTAGACGCCCATCACACGGCTCGAGGCCGCATCCACCCGATCGGTGTCGATCGCAGCCTCCGAACGAGCCTCCTCGGCGTCGTCTTCGGCGGTGTCGTGGCCGAGCAGTTTGTCCAGCCACTTGGGCATGCTCAGGTGACCGGTATCGGATCTTGACACCGAACACATGTTCGTGATAGAACACGTGTTCGGTCATGATCGCCTGCCTCTCCATCCCCGGATACGAGCTTCGCGCGGCGCTCCGCAAGCGGCCCGGTCTCGCGCTCGAGCCCGCTGCGCTCGCTCCGCCCGAGGGGGTCGAGCCGGTGATCGGCCCGGTCACCGCCGCGGCGCACCAGGGAGGCGTGCGGCCCGGGATGCGGATGGGAGAGGCGCTCGCCACCTGTCCGAAGCTTGTGCTCGTCGAGCCCGACCCGGCCGGCGCGGAGCAGGCCTGGGACGAGATCGTCCGCCGGCTGGAGGACACCGGCTTCGCCGTTGAGTCCCCTCACCTCGGCACCGCCTTTTTCGACACGCGCGGGGTAGAGCGCCTGTACGGCGGCCTCGAGGCCGCGCTCAAGCGCGCCCTCGCCGCGGTCGGCTCACACTGGGACGCGCGCGTTGGCGCGGCCGCTCGCCGCTTCGCCGCCCTCGCGGCAGCCAACGTCGCGCGCCCAGGCCAGGTGCTGATCGTCGCCGACGAGCACACCGACGAATTCCTCGCCCCGCTTCCGCTCCGTCTGCTCGGGCTAGACGAGCGCCGCCGCGAGGAGCTGGAGGCGCTGGGCGTGAAACGTGTTGGACAGCTTGCCGGGCTTCCGGGCGCTGCCGTGGCCGAACGACTGGGACCGGACGGCCGCAGCGCCTGGGGCCAGGCGAGAGGGGGGAGGCGGGGCCGCATCCGCGGTCGCCGCCCGCCCGCCGAGGTCTCGGAGGCGCTCGAGTTCCCGGAGGCGGTCGGCAACGAATTCACGCTTCGGCGGGCCCTCGCGACCCTGATCGAGTCTGCTCTCGCGCGGGAGGAGCGCGCCGACCGGTTCGTCCGGAAAGCCGCACTCTCGGCACGCCTCGTCGGCGGAGCCTCCTGGCGGCGGACGCTCACCTTCCGCGATCCGGCCGGGGGCGCCGAGCGCATCCGGATCGCCCTCGCTCCGAAGCTGCACGACCTGCCCGCGCCGGTCCTGGCGCTCCGGCTCGACCTCGTCGAGCTGAGTGAGGAGACCGGGCGTCAGCTCGAGCTCGTCAGGCCGGAAGGAGCGGAGCTCCAGACCCGCCTCCGCGACGGCCTGCGACAGGTGAAAGCCGCAACCGGCGGCGGAGCGGTCGCCAACGTCGTCGAAGTCGCACCGTGGTCACGGATTCCGGAAGCTCGAGCGCTCTTCGTTCCTCGGGACGAGTAGGACGTCTCAATGAGCCGCGCGCCGCCCTCGTCGAGCCACAGCCGGACGGGGCCCCGCGACTCGTCAACCGGCTCGCGGTCGAGATGATCCGGGAGGAGTGGCGCGTCGTCGACCGCTGGTGGACGGAGGACCCGGTCAACCGCCGGTACTTCGACGTCGTGCTCGAGAGCGGCCAGAACGTCGTCGTCTTCCACGACGACGAGCACGGTCGCTGGTTCAGCCAGCGCGGCGCCTAGCGCCCTCGGGCACGACCGGCGAAGCCGGCGTCCGGCGCGTGGAAGTTGAGCATCCGCGCCGGCCCGATCGGCCGGAACCCATGCGTGACGCCGATCGGCGCAGCGACATAGAAGCCCGGCCCGACCCGCACGGTCTCGTCCCGGAACGGGAAATCGACCTCTCCGTCGAGGATGTAGAAGGAGTCGACGTGGTCGTCATGGTGGTGCGGGTCGACTCCTTCCCACCGCTCGTCGAACTCGAGGATGAACATCGAGAGCTGGGTGGCCTCGGCCTTGATCGTGTTGGTCACGCCGGAAGGCCGCACGAGCTGCTCGCCGCCGTCCGCTCCGGCGATGATGGCGTCCGCTGGCCCTGACGGCTCCTCGACGTCGACGTTGTCCCACGGGTGCCAACCGCCGCTGACGGCGTGGCGGAGGTACTCGATGAACTCGGAATCGGGCGCGTGGATGTTCAGGTACCGCGCTCGCCCAGGCCCCGCGTTCGTGAACCCATGGACGATGCCCGGAGGGACAGCGACGACCGTCCCGGCCTCCGCTCGAACCTTGTCGGCGCCGTTGATGAACTCGAGCGTTCCCTCGAGCACGTAGAAGGCGTCGACGTGCTCCCGGTGGAAGTGCGGGCCGGGACCTTCGAACTCCGGGCCGACGTCGACCTCGTTGACCGAGATCTGCGCCGTCTCGAGCTTGACGACGATCCGCTCGTTGAGCCGCTCGCCCTCCCCGGGCCCAAGGACGACGCCGTCGGCCATCGCTGCGGAGCGTAGTGGGTCGCAGGCGCTTGACGCCTAGACAGTCGCAGGCGAACATATGTTCGACAATGGCATACGTCGAGCTCCACGCGCACTCCGCCTACTCGTTCCTCGACGGCGCCTCGCTGCCCGAGGAGCTGGCGGTGCGGGCGGCGGAGCTCGGCTACGAGGCGCTGGCGCTCACCGACCACGACGGCGTCTTCGGCTCGCTGGAGTTCGCGCATGCCGCGAAGGCGTTCGGCGTGCGGCCGATCACCGGCGCGGAGGTCACGCTCGCCGACGGATCCCACGTCACGCTCCTCGTCGAGAGCCAGCAGGGGTACTCGAACCTCTGCCGCCTCCTCACCGCGGCGCACGCGCACACCCGTCCGAAGGAGGGGGAGCCACCGCTCGACCCCGCGCTCGGCCAGGCGCTCCTCGAGGAGCTGAACGAGGGGCTCGTCTGTCTCTCGGGCTGCGCGAGGCACGGCCTCGCCGTCCGCAACCCGAACGCCGCGGCGCGCCTGGCGCGGGCGTTCGGGCGCGAGCGGTTCTTCGTCGAGCTGCAGCGGCCGTTCGAGCGCGGCGACGTCCGGCGAAACGCCCGGCTCCGCGACCTCGCCGAGGCGCTCGAGGTCGAGACGGTGGTCACGGGCGACGTCCATGCGCACAGCCCGGCCCGAGCGCTGCTCCAGGACACCCTCGTTGCGATCCGGCACCGCACGTCGCTCGAGGGCTCCGAGCCCGAGCGGCGCGGGAACCACGAGGCGATTCTCCGTGCGCCCGACGAGATGCTCGAGCGCTTCCCACTCGACCGGGAGGCCGTCGAGCGAAGCGCGGCGATTGCCGAGCGGTGCGCGTTCGACCTGACGCAGGAGCTCGGCTACCGCTACCCGGACTTCTCCGACCGCGAGGAGCCGGCGATCACACAGCTCGCCGCCGTCTGCAACCGCGCCTTCGTGGAGCGCTACAGCGGCTCGAACGGGCATAAGCGCAAGGCCCGCGCCCGCCTCGACCAGGAGCTGAGACTGATCGACGAGCTCGGACTGGCCGGGTTCTTCCTGCTCCACCACGAGGTCCTGGAGCTCGCACGGGACGTCGCGATCGAGGTGCGCGGCCGCGACTCGCCGCGGAACTCGCTCCCGCCGGGACGGGGGCGGGGGAGCTCGGTCGGGTCGATCGTCTGCTACCTGACCGGGCTCTCGCACGTCGACCCGGTCTACGCCGGCCTCTCGCTCGGGCGGTTCATCAACCGCGAGCTCGACGCCGTTCCCGACATCGACCTCGACTTCCCGCGCGACATCCGCGAGAAGCTGATCGTGGCGGTCACCGAGCGCTACGGCCGCGAGCACGCCGCGCTCGTCGCGAGCTTCTCCACCTACCGCTCGCGCGGCGCGATCCGCGACATCGGCAAGGCCCTCGGCCTGCCCTACGGCGAGCTCGAGCGGCTGGCGCGCGTCTCGGACGGCTGGAACGCCAAGCGGGTCGGAGAGGACCTCAGGCTCGTCCCCGGCTGGGAGGACAAGGCGACCTCGCCGCGCTGGCTCGCGTTCGCGGAGCTGACGCACGAGATCTCCGGCCTTCCGCGCCACATCTCGCAGCACCCCGGCGGCATGGTGATCTCGTCGCGTCCGCTGATCGAGCTCGTCCCCGTCCAGCCGGCGGCGATGGCCGGCCGTCAGCTGTGCCAGTGGGACAAGGACTCGTGCGCCGACGCCGGCTTCCTCAAGATCGACTTGCTCGGGCTCGGGATGCTCTCGGCGGTCGAGGAGTGCGTCGACCAGATCGCGTGCTTGCGCGGCGAGACGATCGACCTCTCGCGGATCCCGCTCGCCGACCCGGAGACGTTCGCGCAGATCCAGCAGGCCGACACCGTCGGCGCCTTCCAGATCGAGAGCCGCGCGCAGATGCAGAGCATCCTGCGCACCCGGCCCGAAACGCTCGAGGACATCATGGTGCAGGTCGCGCTCGTCCGGCCCGGGCCGATCCAGGGGAAGGCGGTGCACCCGTACATCGCGCACCGCCAGGCGCTGCGGGAAGACCCGGCGTTCGTCCCGCCGGTCGACCACCCCCTGCTCGCGGCGCCGCTGCGCGACACGCTCGGCGTCGTCGTCTTCCAGGACCAGGTGCTCGAGGTGGCGATGGCGCTCTCCGGGTTCAGCGTGGGGGAGGCCGAGGGGCTGAGGCGTGCGATGAGCCGGAAGCGGAGCGAAGCGGCGATCGAGGCGTACCGGGAGCGCTTCGTCGAGGGCGCCGCCGGAAACGGCGTCGACGCGAGCCTCGCGAACGAGATCTACGACAAGCTCGTCGGCTTCTCCGGCTTCGGCTTTCCGAAGTCGCACGCGGCCGCCTTCGGGCTCCTGGCGTACCAGTCGCAGTACCTGCGCTGCCACTACCCGGCCGAGTTCCTCGCGGCGCTGCTGAACGAGCAGCCGATGGGCTTCTACCCGCCGGCGACGCTCGTGCGGGACGCGCAGCGGCGTGGGGTGGAGGTGCTCCCGCCGGACGTGAACCTGAGCGAGGCCAAGTGCGTCGTCCGGGAGGGGAAGGTCCGGATCGGGATCGAGTATGTGACCTCGGTCGGGGACGACGATGCCGCGGCGCTGGTGGCGGAGCGCGAGCGCGGCGGGCCGTTCCGGTCGCTGCGCGACCTCGTCCAGCGCGCGCCGCTCCGGCGCGAGGGGCTCGAGGCGCTGATCTCGAGCGGCGCGTGCGCCGAGTTCGGCAACGAGTCGCGGCCGCTCCTCTGGGAGGCGGGCCTCGCGCCGCGGTCGGCGTCGGTGCCGGGGTCGGGCGGTGAGGCGCGCCAGCTGGCCCTGCCGCTGGATCCCACGGTCGAGACGCCGGAGCTCCCGCAGCCGACGGAGTGGGAGCGGATGCTGACCGACTACCGGACGACGAGCCTCACCGTCGGCATCCACCCGCTCGAGCTCCTGCGGCCCCACCTCGACGCCCATGTCCTCTCGAGCCACGACCTGTCTCTGACACCGGACCGGGCCGAGGTGACCGTGGCCGGGATGGCGGTGGCGCGCCAGCGTCCGTCCACCGCGAACGGCGTCGTCTTCATGCTCCTGGAGGACGAGTTCGGGCAGATGAACCTGATCGTCCCGCCACAGGTCTACGAGCGGCACCGGGCGATCGTGCGCGGCGAGCCGCTGATCCTCGCCCGCGGGCGGTTCGAGCGCTACGACCGGAACCAGAACGTGCTCGTCCGCGAGCTCGAGACGCTCGGCCCGCTGGCGCGGCAGGTTGCCGACGTCCCGGAGCTGGGCTCGGCGCTCCCGCCGGCCCACCACTTTGGGCACCGCTGAGTAACCACGACCCACGTAAGATCGCAGCCGTTCCGGGCACGAACAGGTTTGACATGAAGATCAGCTACCTGATCAAGGGCTTTCCCGGCCATCCGCTCCATCCGCCGCTCACCGACGTCACGGTCGGCCTCTATACGGGCGCCACAGCCTTCGCCGTCCTCTCGAAGCTCGGCGTCAGCGAGGAGAACCTCGCGCAGGGCTCGTGGCTCCTGCTCGTCGCCGGCCTGATCATGACGGTGCCGACGGCGCTGACGGGCCTCGCGGAGTGGCTGACCATCAGCCGCGGAACCCCGCTGTGGCGGACCGCGACGGCGCACCTCCTGGCGATGGTCACCGCGACGGTGTTCTTCCTGCTCGCGGCGATCGTCGGCCACGGCGACTACGTGGACGCACAGGTCGGAAGTGGCGCCTTGATCCTGACGCTCGTCGGCTTCGTTCTGCTCACGCTCGGCGGCTGGCTCGGCGGCTCGATCGTCTTCACCCACGGCATGCGCGTCCTCAAGCTCGTGGACGAGCCCGCGCGGCGCGCCGTGACGCCTGGCCATCCCGAGAAGGAGCAGGCTGAGGCGTAGGCGGAACAGCGTCGTCGTCATCACCGGTGCGTCGGCCGGAGTAGGCCGCGCGACAGTGGTGGAGGACGCCGCCGACGCGATCGAGGAGGAGCTCGGCCCGATCGGCGCCTGGGTGAACAACGCGATGGTGACGATGTTCGCGCCGTTCGCGGAGGTGAAGCCGGATGAGTTCCGGCGTGTGACCGAGGTGACGTCCCTCGGCACCGTCCACGGGACGATGGCCGCCCTGCGCCGAATGCGGCCGCGCACCGGCGGCGTGATCGTCCAGGTCGGGTCGGTGCTCGCCTACCGCAGCAGTCCGCTCCAGACCGCGTATTGCGGCGCGAAGGCGGCGATCAGGGGTTCACGGACGCGCTCCGCTGCGAGCTCCTCCACGAGCGGAGCAAGGTGAGGCTGACGATGGTGCAGCTGCCTGCGCTCAACACGCTGCAGTTCGTCCTCGCGCGGAACCGTCTCCCGCGCCAGCCGCAGCCGGTGCCGCCGATCTACCGCCCGGAGGTCGCAGCTGACGCGATCGTGTGGGCGGCATCCCATCCGCGGCGTGAGGTGCTCGTCGGCGGCCCGACCGTCGTGGCCGTCGCGGGCGCGAAGCTCGCGCCGGGGGTCGGCGACCTGTACCTGGCGCGGACGGCGTACGACGCGCAGCAGACCGACCTGCCCGCGGACCCGTCGAGGCCGGACAACCGGTTCGCGGTGGTTTCCGGGGATCACGACGCCCATGGGATCTTCGACGACGGCGCCAAGTCGAGGAGCTTCCAGTTCGTCCTCAACCGCTACCGGGACTGGATCGTCTCCGCCGCAGCGGTGGGAGCCATGCTGGCCGGCCGACGCAGCTAGCGCGTGCGTCAGGCCGGTTACGCACCGATCGAGGACTACGCGGTGGTCGGCGACGGCCGGACGGTCGCGCTGATCGCCCGGGACGGGGCGGTGGATTGGCTCTGCATCCCGGACGTCGACTCCCCGTCGGTCTTCGGCGCCGTGATCGACGCGGAGCGGGGCGGCCGGTTCGTCCTCCGACCGGACGGCGACTTCTCGGTCGAGCGCCGCTATCTGGATGACACGAACGTCCTGGAGACGACGTATCGGACGTCGTCCGGCACCGTCCGCGTCGTCGACGCGATGACGTTGCGCGGAGACGATTCGCTGGCCCCGCTTCGCGAGCTCGTGCGGAGGGTAGAAGCGCTCGCGGGCGCCGTCCGCCTCCGCTGGGCGTTCGAGCCGCGGTTCGACTACGGGCGCCGGTTGCCGCGCCTCGAGCTCCGGGCCGGCCGGATCATCGCTGCCGACGGCAAGCAGGCGTTGGCGTTGGGTACGTTCGGCATCGAGGTTGGCTCGCTCACCGACGATGCCGCGGGCGGCACGTTCGAGCTTCGGGCCGGCGAGACGGCCGTGATCGTGCTCTCGGCTGCGCACCTCGAGCCTCTGGTGCTGCCGGGCCTCGACGACGCGGAACGACGGCTTCGCTCGACGATCGAGTACTGGCGAGCCTGGGCCGGACGGACTGCATACGAGGGGCGCTGGCGGGAGCACGTCGTCCGGAGCGCGCTCGCGCTGAAGCTCCTCGTGTACTCGCCGTCCGGCGCGATCGTGGCGTCGCCGACGACGTCGCTCCCGGAGTGGATCGGCGGCGAACGGAACTGGGACTACCGGTACGCATGGGTTCGGGACGCGGCGTTGACGCTGACGGCGCTTCTCGAGCTGGGCCACGAGGACGAGCCGCGGGCCTTCCTCTGGTGGCTGGCGCACGCGACCGCGCTGACCCACCCTCAGCTCGAGGTCCTGTACAAGGTGGACGGGAAGCAGCCCAGCGACGAGCAGAAGCTGGAGCAGCTGCGGGGATACCGCAGTTCGCGGCCGGCCCGGGTCGGAAACGGAGCGAAGAAGCAGCTGCAGCTCGACGTCTACGGGTATGCCTTCCACGCGATCCGCGAGCACGCCCGTGCCGCCGGCGACCTGCCCGGCGCGCAGGGCCGGGCAGTCGCGCGGATCGCCGACTGGGTGGTTGAGCACTGGCACGAGCCGGATTCGGGGATCTGGGAGGTGCGCAGCGAGCCCGCGCACTTCACGCAGTCCAAGGCGATGTGCGCCGTCGCCCTCGAACGTGCGTGCGACCTCGCTCGCGACGGCTTCATCCCCGACCACACCGAGCGGTGGGAGCGCGAGGCGGCGGCGATCCGGCGGTTCGTTGACGAGCGTTGCGTCGATCCGAGCTCGGGAACCTACGTCCGCTCGCCGCGGCACCCCGAGGCGGACGGCAGCCTCCTCACGCTTCCGATCCTCGGGTACGAGGACCCGCGGAGCGCCCGGACCCGGGCGCTGCTCGAGCGCGTCCGGGCCGAGCTGGCGGACGGGCCGTTCGTCGATCGCTACCGCGGAGAGGACGGCGTCGCCGGCCCACAGGGGATCTTCGTCACCTGTGGGTTCTGGTTCGTCTCGGCGCTGGCTCGGGCCGGCGAGATCGCCGAGGCCTCGCGTCTGATGGAGGAGCTGACGGCGCGGTCGAACGACGTCGGTCTCTATGCCGAGGAGGTCGACCGCGACGGCCGGTTCCTCGGAAACATGCCGCAGGGCCTCGTCCATCTTGCGCTGATCGGAGCCGCGCTCGATGTTGCCAAGGCGGAGGCGGCGGCGTGATCCTCGGCGCGCTCGCCGGCGGGCTCGTGGGGACCGTGGTCTTGACGACCGGGCTTCGCCTCGCACAGGAGGTCGGGTGGACGAGGATGGACATTCCGCTCCTCCTCGGAACGATGCTGACCGGAGATCGAGGCCGCGCCGAAGCGCTCGGCTACGCGTTCCATTTCCTGAACGGCCTCGGCTTTTCGCTCGCGTACGGCCTCGTCTTCACGGCCGTCGGTCAGGCAGGGTGGCTGTTCGGGCTCGCCCTCGGCGTCGTCCACGCCGCGTTCGCCGGCGGCGCGCTCGTCAACCTGATCCTGCCCGCGATCCACCCGCGCATGGGCTCGCCGTGGACGGACGCGAGCGAGTCACCGGTGCTTGAGCCGCCGGGGTTCATGCTCGTGAACTACGGAAGCGCCACCGTGCTCGTCACCCTCGCGATGCACATGGCATACGGCGCGATCGTCGGCGCGTTCGCAGCCGGCTTGTAAAAGCCACTCGGCATCGAACCTCGGCAGGCGTCACTCGCTTGGCAGCCCAGGCGGCGGGGGTATCGCAAAATCGAATGGTCGTCAGAGCTCGTCGATCTCCAGCGCGAAGCGCGGGAGGCGCCGGCGGACGGCGCCGTTGAAGGCGGCGAGGTAGTCGTCCGCGTCGTCGTCGTCGAGCGTCGACGCGTAGGAGTCGCGCATCTCCGCGAGCGTCTCGGTGCCGAACTCGACGAGCTCCTGGAACCGACCGAAGGCTTCCTCGGCGTCCTCCCGGTCGGCGCGGTCGTAGGCCCGCTCGGCCTCCTCGACCCGGTCGAGGAAGTCGGCGTCCTCCTGCTCGAAGAGGTCGAGCTGCCGCTCGATGAGCTCCGAAAAGCGGCTCGCCATGGGCGGCCTAGGCTACCCCGGGTGATCGTCCGGACCTGGAACCTCTTCCACGGAAACACATGGCCGGCGGGCCGGAAGCGCTATGTGGAGGAAATGATCCGGCTCGTGACCGAGGGCGAGCCGGACGCCGTCTGCCTGCAGGAGGTTCCCCCGTGGGCAATCGAGCGGCTCCCGGCCTGGAGCGGGATGAATGTCTTCGGCGTCGTCGCCGAGCGGCCGATGATGGGGCCGCTGCCGATCACGACGGAGATCGGGCGGCACATCACCGATCTCAACCCGGGCTTCTTCCGCTCGGGGTTCGAGGGCCAGGCGAACGCCATCCTCGTGCGGCGCAAGATCCTGGCGCGGCACGTGCTGACGCTGAACCCGTTCTTGTTCCGGTTCCGGACGGCGCGGCGGCTGCGGCTCTCTCCGGTCGCGGAGCTCGCCTGGGCGAAGGAGCGGCGGCAGGCACAGGCGGTCCGGCTGGAGGGCGGCACCGTGCTCGTGAATCTCCACGCGACGAACGCGGGCGACGTCCGGATTCCGGAAGCCGAGGTCGAGCGCGCCGCGGAGTGGGCGGGACGGCTGGCGCGCGAGGACCTGTGCGTCCTGGCCGGCGACCTGAACGTCGACACGAGGCGCTCCGAGGTCTTCGGGCGGCTGGCGGACTTCACCCCGGCGGGCCCCGGCGTCGACCACGTGCTCGTCCGCGGTGCCGGCGCGAGCGAGTATGACCGGTGGCCGATCGAACGGCGGACGCTCGATGGGCTCGTCCTCTCCGACCACGCGCCGGTAGAAGTCCGGGTCGGATGATTTTCGAGGAGGCCCGCGCCGCGTTTCCGGTGCTCGAGCGCTACGCGTACCTGAACGCGGGCTCGGTCGGGCCGATGGCGCAGGCGACGTACGACGCGGTGGTCGCGGCGGAGCGCGACGAGCTCGGCCCCAGGGGGAGCCACGAGGCGTTCGAGCGGATCATCGAGCAGCGAGAGCACCTGCGCGACGTGATCGCCGCGGAGGTCGGCGCGGACGCGGAGCACATCTCACTCGCCACCTCCACCTCGGAGGGCTGCCGGATCGTGCTGGCCGGCCTCGGTCTCGAAGCGGAGGACGAGATCGTCACGACCGACGCCGAGCACTATGGCCTGCTCGGCCCGCTCCACGCATCCGGTGCGCGGGTCCGCGTCGCGCCGGTCAAGGAGCAGCCGGCGAGGGAGGCGCTCGACGCGATCCTCGCGGAGGTGGGGCCGCGGACGCGCCTCGTCGCGCTCTCCCATGTGGTCTGGCTCAACGGCCACGTGATCCCGGTGGAGGAGCTGCAGGAGGCGCTGTCGGTGCCGCTCCTCGTCGACGGCGCCCAGTCGGTCGGAGCCATCCCGGTCGACGTGTCGCCGTTCGACTTCTACACCGTCTCCGGCCAGAAGTGGCTGTGCGGCCCGACGCCGACCGGCGGGCTCTACGTCAAGGATCCCGAAGGTCTTCGGGTGGCCGCGCCGAGCTACTTCGCGCAGCAGGGCTACGACCCGGACGGGTCGTTCGTCCCGCGCGAGGGCGCCAGGCGGTTCGACCCGAGCTGGATCCCGGCGGCGTTCATCGCGGGCCTCGAGGCGGCGCTGGAGCTGGCGCCGGAGTGGCGGTTCGAGCGCTCGCGCGAGATCTCGGAGCACTGCCGTGAGCGGCTGCTCGACGCCGGCCACGACGTCGTCACCGAGGCCGGGCACGCGAACCTCGTGTCTTGGCGCCACGGCGGCGACACGGCGGAGGTCGTGAAGCAGCTCTCCGAGGAGGGCGTCGTGATCCGCGACCTGCCGAAGGCCGGCCTGCTGCGCGCGTCGTGCGGCTGGTGGACGAGCGAGGACGACGTCGAGCGCCTGGTCGGCGCGCTGTAGCTAGAGGTTCGCGAAGAGATCCACGACGTTGCCGTCCGGATCCTTGACCTGCGCGTAGCGCATGCCCCAGGAGGCGTCCCACGGCTCCTTGTGGCTCGAGCCGCCGGAGCCCAGCAGCCGCTGATACGTGTCGTCCACCTCGGCCGGCGAGTCGCAGCGGAAGGCCAGCCCGACCCTCTGCCCGCCCTGCGGCGGTTGCCACTCCGGGTCGAAGGACTTGACCGTCTCCTCGGCGTCGAGCATCAGGCGGTAACCGCCGGGCAGCTGGACCTCGACGTGTCCTTCGTCCTCGGGGAACTCGAGGCCGAGCTCACGGTAGAAGGCTCGCGCGCGATCGAGATCCGCGACCACGACGCCGATTGCCTCGAACCGCGCCATTTAGGCCGCGTCCGCCGCCGTCCGCAGGCCGAGCTCGCCGGAAATCGGCTTCATCGCGTCGATCACGGTCTCCAGGTGTTCGTCGAAGTCGACGCCCAGGAGCTCCGCGCCCGCGTACACCTCGTCCCGGTGCACCCCGGCCGCGAAGGACGGCTGCTTGAGCTTCTTCTTCACCGACTTGGGGGTGAGCGTCTCGATTCCGTCCGGGCGGACGAGCCCGCAGGCGTGGACGAAGCCTGCCAGCTCGTCGCAGGCGAACAGCGCCTTCTTCAGGTCGGTGTCGCGCGGCAGCTGGAGGTGCTCGGCGTGGGAGAGGACGGAGTCGATCAGCTCTTCCGGGTAGCCCTCCTCGCGCAGGATCGCGGCGCCGTCCTGCGGGTGCTTGTCGAGCGTGGGGTGGATCTCGTAGTCGAAGTCGTGGAGGAGCGCGGTCGCGCCCCAGAACTCCTCGTCGCCGCCCAGCTTGCGCGCATACGCACGCACCGCGGCCTCGACGGCCAGCGCGTGGCGCAGGAGCGCCTCGCTGCGTGTGTAACGGGTGAGCGTGTCCCAGGCCCGTTCGCGAGTGACCTCCATCGTCGCGACTACCATAGTCCGCTCGTGGCTTCCACGCTCGTCGCCGACGGACTGATGGAGAGCTTCGTCATCGAGGGGGGAAAGCCCCTCGGCGGACGCGTGTCCTCAGCCGGGAACAAGAACGGGGCACTGCCGATCCTCGCCGCAACCCTGCTGGCGGCCGAGCCGGTGACGCTCTCGAACGTCCCACGCATCCGGGACGTCGAGACGATGGTCGCGCTCCTCGCCGACATCGGCGCCGACGCCGAATGGCTGGCGCCGAACGAGATTCGCATCGACGCCGCGAACGCGTCGAAGCACGAGCTCGATCCGGAGCTCTGCAGCCGGATCCGCGCGTCCTTCCTCCTTGCCGGCCCGCTGCTCGCGCGTTTTGGACGGGCGAGCGTCCCGCCGCCCGGCGGCGACGTGATCGGGCGGAGGCGCCTCGATCCGCACGTCCACGCCCTCGCCGAGCTCGGCGTCGAGATCGACATCAACGGCCGGTTCGAGATGCGGACGTCCGGTCTTCAGGGGCGCCGGATCTTCCTCGACGAGGCCAGCGTGATGGCGACGGAGAACGCCGTCATGGCCGCGTCGCTGGCGGCCGGCGAGACCGTGATCGGCAACGCCGCCTGCGAGCCGCACGTCCAGGACCTCTGCCGCTTCCTCGGCTCGCTCGGGGCCCGGATCGAGGGGATCGGGTCGAACGTGCTGCGAATCGAGGGGGTGCAGCAGCTGAACGGGGGCGAGTGGCGGATCGCGCCGGAGCACATCGAGGTCGCGAGCTTCATCGGCCTCGCCGCGGTCACGGGCGGTGACGTCACGATCGAGGACGTCGCGCGGGAGGATCTCGTCCCGATCATGCCCGCCTTCGAGCGCCTCGGCGTCCAGGTCGAGCTCGCCGACCACTCCGTGCGCGTGCCGCCCGGGCAGGAGCTCGTGATCGAGGACGACCTCGGCGATCAGATCCCGAAGATCGAAGACGGGCCGTGGCCGGCGTTCCCCGCCGACCTCACCTCGATCGCGCTGGCCGTTGCGACCCAGGCGCGGGGGACGATCCTGATCTTCGAGAAGATGTTCGAGAACCGGCTGTTCTTCGTGGACAAGCTGGTGAGCATGGGGGCGCGGATCATCCTCTGCGACCCACACCGCGCGGTCGTGACGGGGCCGTCCAAGCTCTACGGGCAGCGCATGTCCAGCCCTGACATCCGCGCCGGGATGGCGATGCTGATCGCTGGCCTGTGCGCCGAGGGCGTCTCGACGATCGGGAACATCGGCGAGATCGACCGCGGCTACGAGCGGATCGACGAGCGCCTGCGCGCGCTCGGCGCGCGGATCGAGCGGGTCGAGAACCTCTAGCAAGGGAGGGGTCGGCGCACTGCGGCTGTGCCGCAGCAGTACGCCGGCCCCTCCTAGCTCTGATGACGGTGCCGCCGCGGCACCTTCATCGCGAACGGCGCGGAGGTCGCAGCGGCGAGCTCGGGGGCGCCCGAGTACGTGACGCGGAGCACGTAGCGGCCCGGGCGGAGGCGGCTGCGGAGCATGACCTTGCCGCCCGCCTTGGTGTGCGCCCCGGCGACTCGGTACCACCTGCCCTTCCGCCGCACCTGGAGGGAGACGCGGCGGCCGGCCGGCGAGATCGCTGGAAGCTTCGAGCGGAGGAGGCCCTGAACGCGGATCCGGATCCGCTTCGCGACACGCGAGCGCGGTCCGAGCAGCTTCAGCGCAGCGTCGGCGCGGGGCGGGGGCATGACCGTCCCGCCGTTGAGCGCCGTCGCGACCGCGCGTCCGACGTCGAGCACGCCGTAACCGAGCGCCTTCGTCCAGCGACCGTCGCCGGTCGCCGTGCGCTTCAGGATCCATGCCACCTGGTCGCGCGTGAGTGAGGGGTTCGCGGCCCAGACGAGCGCCGCGGCGCCCGCGACCTGCGGTGAGGCGAACGACGTGCCGCTGGCGTAGCCGTAGAGGCCGCGCTCGGAGCCGGGGAGCCCGTGCCGCGGCCAGTCGCGTGCCCTGGAGTACGACGAGATCGCGCCGAAGACGTTCTCGCCCGGCGCGGCGAGGGAGATCCATGAGCCCGTGTTCGAGAACGACGCCCGGCGGCTCGACTTCGTGGTCGCGCCGACGGAGAGGCCCCAGCCGCCGCGCCCCTTCGAGTTCACCGGCTGCAGCAGTGCCGCCGGGTACTCGACCGGGTTTCCTTCCTCGAACTCGTTCCCCGCGGCGGCGACGAGGAGGACGTCGTGCGCTGCGGCGTACTCGAGCGCCTTCCGCTCGACCGCCGACGTCTCCGTCCCTCCGATCGAGAGGTTGATCACCTTCGCGCCGTGGTTGACGGCATAGAGGATCGCACCGGCCTCGTCGACGTCGGTGAAGGAGCCGTCGCCGCGGCCGGTCTGGATCAGCAGCAGCTTCGCGTCGCCGCCGAATCCGGCGATGCCCTCGCCGTTCGTCACCGACCCGCCGGCGATCGAGGCGACGAACGTCCCGTGGCCGTGGAAGTCACGGATGTCGGTGCCGCCGTTGAAGATGTTGTGGGTCTCGGGCTGCTTCGCGGCGAGGTCCGGAGCGGTCACGTCGGCGCCGGTGTCGATCACGGCGATCGTGACCGACGAGGCTGCGCGGAGGACGGCGTCCGGCACGGCTCCGACGCGCGCCGCCGTGTACTGCCACTGGTACGGGACGCCGGCCGAGTACATCGCCGTGAGCCCGGGCTCGGCCGCCGAGAACCGCCGGCTCGGGACGTCGACGGAGGCGATCCCCGGGAGCTTCGAGACGCCGTCCGCGAAGGCTCCGGTGTCGACGGGCCGCACCTCGACGGCGCGAACGTCCGGGAGCCGCGTGACCACACGCGCCGGGTAGCGCGCGAGGGCGCGCCGGAGCGCGGCGTGCGAGCGGTAGGTGACGACAGCCGTCGTGCGTGCTTCTGCAGCGGACGCCGAGATCGCCGCCGGCACGGCGAGAACGGCCGCCGCGAGGACCGGGGCGACTGCCGCGACGAGACGCAGTATTCGAGTGCTTCGAGTGGACATAGGCCGCCTCCGAGCCGCAAGAACGGCTCACGGACTGGGATTTCGGCCCGCTCGGAGCCCTGCGATACCCTCGTTCGAGCGATGGAGGGAGCACCCGACACAGGAACGCTCTCCACCCGCGTCGTCGTGGAGGGAACGGGCGAGATGCGGGTGTCGACGGGCCTCTCGGTCCTCGACCGCCTGCTGGAGCTCATGGCCGAGCATGCGGGCTTCGACCTCACGCTCGAGGTCGCGCCGGGCGGGCCGGACGCTGAGGCGCTCGCCGCCGGGCGCGCGCTGGGCGCGGAGCTGCACCGCTTCGTCCGCGCCGAGGGCGCGAGGGGCTCGGGCTTTTCGATCGTCCCGGCCGACGAGGCGCTGGCGAGCGTCGCGCTGGAGGCGTCGGGCCGCCCGCTGCTCGTGTCCAACGTCGACCTGTCCGACGCGCATGTGGCCGGGCTCCACCGCGACCTCGTCTCGGGCTTCCTGAAGGAGCTGTCGGAGACCGCAGGACTGACCCTGCACGTCCGGCTGCTGCACGGCGAGGATGCGAAGCACGTCCTCGAGGCGATCTTCAAGGCACTGGGAGGCGCGCTGGCCGCGGCCGGGGCGCCGCGAAAGGAGTGACGATGGCGGAGAAGGAGGCGGTCCGCACCGAGCGGGCACCCGCGCCGTTCCAGGGTGCGCCGTACTCGCAGGCGATCAACGCGAGCGGGCTCGTGTTCGTGTCCGGGCAGCTGGCCCTGCGTCCCGACCACGCGGAGATCGTCAGCGACGACATCGGCGAGCAGACCGAGCAGGTCTTCCACAACCTCCAGGCGATCCTGGAAGAGGCCGGCTCGAGCCTCGACCGGCTCGTCAAGACGACCGTCTTCCTCACCGACCTCGGCGACTTCGCCGGGATGAACGAGGTCTACGCGCGTCGGGTGGGTGAGCCGTTCCCGGCCCGGGCCACGGTCGGCATCTCCCAGCTCCCCTCGGGCGCGAAGGTCGAGATCGAGGCAATAGCCCTCGTCTAGGGAACAATTCCGGGTGTGAAAGCACCCGAGGTGATCGCAACCCACTCGAACACCGACTTCGACGCGTTCGCGGCGATGCTGGCCGCGCGACGCCTCTATCCGGACGCCGTCGTGGCCGTCCCGGGCGCCCTCAACCGGAACGTGCGCGAGTTCTACCGCCTGCACGCCGACGAGCTGGACGCGGTCGACGCCTCACGTCTCGAGGCCGACCAGATCCGCCGGCTGATCGTCGTGGAGACGACGAGCGCATCCCGCCTCGGCGAGCTCGAGGAGGTCGCGCAGAGCCCGGACGTCGAGACCGTCGTCTTCGACCACCACGGCGGCGAGCTGCCGGACTGGGTGAAGCCCGAGAACGCGATCGTCTCGCAGGACGGCGCCCTGACCACGACCCTCGTGGGCGTCCTCGCGGAGCGCGAGATTGCGGTCACGCCGCTCGAGGCGACGGCCTTCGCGCTCGGGATCCACGAGGACACCGGCTCGCTGACCTATCCGACGGCCACCCAGCGCGACGCCGACGCACTCGCCTGGTGCCTCCGACACGGGGCGCGCCAGGAGCTGCTCGCGCGCTTCCTCCACACGCCGCTCGGCGAGGACGAGCGGGAGCTCCTGTCCGCGCTGATGGAGTCCCTGGAGACCCGGCGCGTGGCCGGTCTCGACGTGCTCGTCGCCGCGGTGTCCTGGCCGCGCCACGTCGACGGCGTCTCGACGCTCGCGCACAAGATCGTCGAGCTGACCGACGCCCGCGGCCTCGCGATGCTGGTGGAGATGGACGAGCGGGTGTTCTTCGTCGCCCGGAGCCGGACGCCCGAGCTCGACGCGTCCGCGATCGCACGCGCCCTCGGCGGCGGGGGCCACCGAGAAGCGTCCTCCGCGTTGCTCCGCACCACGCTGGACGAGGCGCGCCACGAGCTCGACCAGGCGCTCGAGCAGGCCGTCGCCCAGCCCGTCACGGCCACGGAGATCATGTCCCGCCCGGCGCGCTCCGTCGGGCCGGACGAGCCCGTCAGCCGCGCGATGGTCACCTGCCAGCGCTACGCGCAGAGCGGGATCCTTGTCGTCGACGAGGGGTCGCTCGTCGGCGCGGTCTCGCGTGAGGATCTCGACAAGGCGATCGCGCACGGGCTCTCGCATGCGCCGGTGAAGGGGATCATGAGCTCGCGTGTGGCGACGGTGGAGGCCGCGGCGCCGCTCGGGGAGGTGCAGGAGGCGCTCGCGGCTTCGGCCGACGGGCGGGTCGCCGTGCTCCAGGACGACGAGCTGGTGGGGGTCGTCACCCGCAGCGACCTCCTGCGCGCGCTCGGCGAGCGCGCCGAGGCGGAGGTCGAGCCTGCCGCCAGCCTCGCGGACGAGCTCGCGGCGCTCGAGGAGCTCGGCCGGGTCTTCGAGGCGGTCGCGGCCTCGGCGGAGCCTTACGACGGCGTTTACCTCGTCGGCGGCACCGTCCGGGACATCCTGCTCGGCGAGCCCAACTTCGACGTCGACGTCGCGGTGGAGGGCGACGCGATCGAGCTCGCGCGCCGGCTTGCGGAGGCGCTCGACGGGCGGGTCCGCGCCCACACGAAGTTCGGTACCGCGGTCGTCGTGTACCGAGACGACCAGCGCGTCGACGTCGTCACGGCCCGAACCGAGTTCTACGACGCGCCGGCGTCGCTCCCGAGCGTCGAGCATGCGACGATCCGCGAGGACCTCTTCCGCCGCGACTTCACGATCAACGCGATGGCGGTCTCGCTCAAGGGCGACGACTTCGGGCGCCTCGTCGACCCCTTCAACGGCCGCCGCGACCTCGAGGCGAGGACGATCCGCGTGCTCCACAACCTCTCGTTCATCGACGACCCGACCCGGATCTTCCGCGCGATCCGCTACGAGAGCCGCTACGGCTTCCGCATGGACGAGCACACGCAGCGCCTAGCGCGGGGGACGATCGAGATGGGTCTCGTCGGCGACCTCTCCTCGGCGCGACTTCGCGACGAGCTCGTGGCGCTGCTGGAGGAGGGTGACGCCGGTGCATCGATCCTCCGGCTGGCCGAGCTCGGCGCCGGCGCCGCGATCCACCCGCACCTGGCAGCGGACGAGGAGGCGCTCGAGCTGCTCGAGCGGCTGCGCGAGCTGAACGAGCGCTACGCGACCGGAATCCCGTCCTGGCGGCTCGGCCTGGAGGCGCTCGCCCGCCGGCTGCCGCCCGACGAGATCTACGACTGGCTCCAGCGGCTCAAGGTGCAGCGCCGCGACGCGGAGCACATCGCCTGGGCGGTGACGGTCGGCCCGCGGCTCGTCCAGCGGCTGGAGGGGGACACGCCCGATCCGGCCGAGATCGTCTCGCTGGCCGAGCCGCACGCGCCCGACGCGCCGCTCTTCGCGCTCGCCCTCGCCGACCAGCAGCCGCTCCACGACTACTTCGAGCGGCTCCGCGACGTCCGCCTGGAGGTGAGCGGCGCCGATCTCGCGGAGCTGGGCGTCGGCGAGTCGCCGCAGGTGGGGGAGATCCTCGACGAGCTCCGGCGGCGGAAGCTGAACGGCCAGCTCGACGGGCGCGAGTCGGAGCTCCAGGCCGCGAGAGAGCTGATCGGGTGATCCGTTGGGAAGGCGCCGGGCCGTACACGGTCGCCTTCTCGACCCGGGCCGGCGGCGTCAGTACCGGTCCGTACGAGTCGCTCAATCTCGGCGTGATGACGGCGGACGATCCGGACCGAGTCGCCCAGAACCGTCGGCTCCTCGCGGGGCGCGTCGGCATCGACCCGGAGCGCGCCTGCATGGCCTGGCAGCAGCACGGCACCGACGTCCTCCGCGCCCAGCCCGAGGGAATCGTGGCGCTCGGAGAACGCGCGCAATGCGACGGCTGGTGGAGTGACGAACCCGGCCAGGGGATGCTGCTCCTCACCGCCGACTGTCTGCCCGTCGCGATCGCCCGCCGCAACGGCGACCGTCCGGCGCTGGCCGTCCTGCACGTCGGCTGGCGCGGCCTGCTCGACGGGATCATCCGGAACGGCGTCGCAGTCCTCGGCGACGGCCTCCTGGCGGCGGCCATCGGCCCCGGCATCGGCCCCTGCTGCTACGAGGTGCATCCCGACGTGGCCGAGCCGTTCGAGCGGGAGTTCGGCCCGGAAGTCCTCCCTGAGGGCCGCCTCGACCTCTGGCGCTCCACCGAGCTCGCGCTCAGGCGCGCCGGCGTGGACGAGGTCGAGCGAACCGACCTCTGCACCTTCTGCCACCCGGAGCTCTTCTTCTCGCACCGCCGCGATCGTGGCACGACGGGCCGCCAGGGCGTGATCGCCGCTGTCACCTGACGAGGTTCGCGAGCGGTACGAGCGAGTCCGGGCCGACGTCGGGCCGGACGTCACCGTCGTCGCCGCGACGAAATACGTCGAGCCCGATGACCTCGCCGTGCTGGCCGAGGCCGGGGTCGAGGTGGTGGGGGAGAACCGGGCCCAGGACCTGGAGGCGAAGCACGCCCGCTACGGCGACGCCTTCCGGTGGCACTTCATCGGCCATCTTCAGAGCCGGAAGGCGCGGCCGGTCAGCGAGCTCTGCGAGCTCGTCCACTCGCTCGACTCGGAGTCGGCGGCGAAGCGCCTGACCGTTCCGGCGCTCGTGCAGGTGAACCTGGCGGGCGAGGAATCGAAGTCCGGCATCGCGCCCGAGCAGCTCGAGTCCTTCCTCGGGGCCTCACCGGTCGAGATCCGTGGCCTCTCGACGATGCCGCCGTTCGCCGACGACCCGGAGGAATCGCGGCCGTATTTCCGAACCCTTCGCGAGCTGGCCGAGCGGTTCGGCCTGCGCGAGCTCTCGATGGGAACGAGTCAGGATTACCGCGTGGCGGCCGAGGAGGGGGCGACCTACGTCCGCGTCGGGGCGACCCTGTACGGCGGCGACCGCCGTTAAGATTGCCTGCTCATGGGATTTTCCGACGTCTGGAACCGAACGCTCGTCTACTTCGGGATCGCCGAGGAGGACGAGGAGGACTGGGACGAGGACGGCTACGTCACGAACGAGGAGCTCGAGCGGACGTACGCCGAGCGCCCGAACGTCCGCCGTCTGTCGACCCGGCGGCGCGACAAGCGTGACTTCGACGACTGGACGGATCCCGAGCCCACTCCGACGGCCCGGACCGCGTCGATCCGGTCGCGGCAGCGGCAGCCGCGGCCCGAGCTGACGCCGGTGCCGGCGCAGCCGAGCGCCGCCGTCCGCGTCCACCTCGTCGTCCCGCGCAGCTTCAACGACGCGCAAACGATCGCCGACCGGTTCAAGGACTACACGCCGGTGATCCTCAACCTGCAGGGCGTCGATTCGGAGCTCTCCAAGCGGCTGATCGACTTCGCGAGCGGCCTGACCTACGCCCTCGACGGCGGGATGCAGCGGATCGCCGACAAGGTCTTCCTGCTCACGCCGGCGAACGTCGAGGTCTCCGCCGAGCAGCGCGCCCAGCTGCTTGAGCGCGGGGGCTTCTTCAACCAGGCCTAGCGCCGGGCTATTCGCCGCTGTCGCCGGGTTCGAGTATGCGGTGAAAGGCCGCGTACTGACCGGCCTTGCCGACCGTGACGAGGGTGTCGCCCTGCTTGATCACGTCTTCCGGCTGAGCGCCCGACACCGGCTCCGGCTCGCGGAGGATCGCGATGATCGTGATCCCGGTCTTTGCCCGCAGCGCCGCCTCTGCGAGGGTCTTGCCGATCAACGGGCTCGAGTCCGGGACGGCGACCCACTCGATCATCAGCTCCCCGAGAGCCATCTCCAGCTCCTCGACGATCTTCGGCCGCTCGTAGGCGCCACCGAGCAGGGCGCCGATCTGGCGCGCCTCGTCGTCGTCGAGCCTGATCACTGCCGACGGCTCCTCGTCGTCCGGGCGACGGAACCAGTAGAGCTCGCGCGTCCCGTCGTTGTGCTGGATCAGCGCGATCCGTCCGCCGCCGTCGAGCCGCAGGCCGTACTTGACGCCGATTCCCGGTAGCCGGGTCTCTCGCAGGTCGATCGGCATGGTCTAGGCCTCCGCCGCGAGTGTACGGGCTGGGAACAGACGGCGGCCGATCACGCGCGACTCCTTCATCAGCAGCACCCCCAGCGTCGCCGTGGCGAGCACATAGAGCCCGGCGAAGGCCACGAGCTCGGCCTGCTGCGACGAGGGGATCGCGTCGTTCTCGCTCGCGAGCTGGGCGAGGATGACCGTGAACTCGCCGTGGGCGACGAGGGCGACGCCGGCGTTGAAGCTCTGGCGCGGCGTGAACCCGCCGATGCGCCCGGCGAGGAGCGTCCCGGCGACCTTGCCGATCACAGTCACGACGACGGCGCCGGCGAGGATCCATCCGACCTCGCGGATCGCCGAGACGTCGATCGAGAGGCCGAAGACGAAGAAGAAGAGCGCCGCGAAGACGTCGCGCCAGCTGAAGAAGCGCTCTTCGACCTCGTCTCGGACCGAGGTCTCCGAGAGCACGACACCGGCCAGCAGGGCGCCGATCGCCTCGGAGAGCCCGAGCTCCTGCGCGATCGCGCTCATCCCGACCACGAACCCGACCACCGCGAGGAGAAAGAACTCTCGCGGCAGCCAGTCGAGGAACCGGTCGATTGCCGTGGACAACCATCTGGAGGCGGCGAGCGTGGCGGCGACGAAGCCGACGGCCTTGGCCACGATCGCCGCGGTGTCCGCGACCTCGCCGCCGCCGCCGGAGGCGAAACCGAGGACGAGGGCGAGCGCCAGGTCCTCGGCAACGAGGATCGCGAGGACCAGGTCGGTCTCGTCGTCGGCGAGGCGCCTGAAGTCGATCAGGCCCTTCACCGAGATCGCGCTGGACGAGACGTAGATCGCCGCGGCGAGGATCAGGGCGGCGAAGTGGAAGCCGAACGCCGCGACACCGATGATCAGACCCAGCGCGGCGTTCACCACGAAGTCGATCGCTCCGCCGAGCACGGCATGCCTGCCGCTGCGCGTCAGACGGTCGAGCGTGAACTCGAGGCCGAGGAAGAAGAGCAGGAAGACGATCCCCAGGTCGGCGACGAAGTCCGTCACCTCCGACGGCTCGATCAATGCGAGCTGCTTCGGCTCGTTCGGCCCGAGCAACAGTCCGGCGAGCAGGTAGGCCGGGATCGCCGACAGGCCGAACCGGCTCGTCAAGAGCCCAAGCCCTCCGAGGAGGGTCAAGGTGACGGCGAGCTCCGCGAGCGTCATGCGGCCCTCCCAACTCTATGGGCGCAGGGGAACGGCGAAGAAACCCGAAAATGCAGCCGTGGGCGGTCTGAGCGCTTCGATCCTGCTTGCCGACTGGGTTTCGTCGGCCCAGAACTTCGTGCGGGTCTTCACGCTCGTCTACTTCCTGCTGATCTTCGCCTACATCCTGATGTCGTGGGTGCGGCTGCCCTACTCGATCTGGGTGAACCGGATCCAACGGTTCCTCTACGACGTCTGCGAGCCGTACCTCCGCATCTTCCGCCGGTTCATCCCGCCGTTCGGGCCGATCGACCTCTCGCCGATGATCGCGATCGTCGTGCTTTGGATCGCCTCGTCGGTCGTCGTCAGTCTGCTGGACCGGTTCCACTGATGAAAGGGGGTACGAAATGGGTCTGACCCCTGTCGAGATCCGCCACGTGCCAATCGGGCGCGGCTTTTGGGGGTACCGGCGCGGCGCCGTCGAGCGGCTCCTGGACGAGGTTGCGGACAGCTTCGAAGACGTCTGGCGTGAGCGCGCGGACTTCGCCGATCGCATCGAGCACCTCGAGGGCGAGCTGCAGC
>DATLQK010000062.1:0-13797 GCA_035535195.1 Gaiellaceae bacterium
ATCGCCCGAACCTCGACCTGCCATACCTGATGCAGCTAAGCGACGACGCGACGCCGGAGCTGGTGAAGGCGCTGCCGACTCTGGAGCCTCGGCTCCGCGAGCAGGTCGCCTTCGAGCTCGAGTACCGGATGCAGACGCAGCCCGACTGGCGCACCTGGAACCTGAGCCGCCACCGCGCCCAGAAGGCACTCAAGGACCTGCCCTAGTTACTGGTTCTCGGCGAGGGCGAGCTCGCGGCGGAGCTCGACCGGAAGGCGGAACTCGACGTCCTCGTCGACGAGCCGATGCGCCGAGATGTCCTCGACACCGCGCGCACGGAACCAGTCGCACACGCGCTCGACGAGCTTCTCGGGAGCGGACGCGCCGGACGTGAGCCCAACCGTCTCCACCCCGTCGAGCCATGACTCATCGATGTCGGTCTCGTCGTCGATCAGCTGCGCCGGCACGCCGTGCGCCCGCGCGACCTCGACGAGCCGGTTCGAGTTCGACGAGTTGCGCGAGCCGATCACGAGCAGCAGGTCGACTTCTCCGAGCAGGTCCTTGACCGCCCACTGGCGGTTCGAGGTTGCGTAGCAGATGTCTTCCTTCTTCGGCGCGTGAATCTCCGGAAAGCGCCGGCGAAGCGCGGTGATGATCTCGCCGGTCTCGTCGACCGAGAGCGTCGTCTGCGTGATGTAGGCGACCCTCGCGTCCGCCGAGAGCTGGAGCGCCTCAGCGTCCGCGACCGACTGCACGAGGACCGTCGACTCCGGCGCCTCGCCCATCGTCCCCACGACCTCCTCGTGACCGGCGTGTCCGATGAGCAGGACCGTGTACCCGTCCGCCGCGTATCGGCGAGCCTGGACGTGCACCTTGGTCACGAGCGGGCAGGTGGCGTCGATCGTGTTCAGCCGCCGCGTCTTCGCGTTCTCGTAGACCGACGGCGCGACACCGTGCGCCGACAGGACGACCGTCGCCCCCTCCGGAACCTCGGTCTCGCTCTCGACGAAGATCGCGCCGCGCTGCTCGAGCTCGCGGACGACGTGGGCGTTGTGGACGATCTGCTTCCGCACGTAGATCGGCGGCCCGTGGAGGTCGAGCAGCCGCTCGACGGTCTCGACGGCGCGCTCGACCCCCGCGCAATAGCCGCGTGGAGACGCCAGCAGGACGCGCTTGATCACCTCCGCATGGTAGCCCGGAGCGGTTTTCCGGCTTTCAAAGATGGGCCGGTTGGCCTATTGGAATCTGGCCCGTCTGGGGGTAGCGTCCCTCCCACTGGGCGACGCGAACCGCGGTGCGCGTACCTGGCCACGATCCGCGGTGAGCACTGGGGAGCGCCCGCCGCACCGACCCCCCCGAGCGGCGGGCCTCCCTCGTATCTTCGTTCGGCCGCCTTGCGCCGTATCATCGGTGCACCCCAGTGGCGTCGATCAGCGTGTCCCTCACCGCGCCGCCGCAGGCTGCGGCCCTCCTCGGCTACCTGCTGCTCGGCGTGGCGGCGGCGATCTTTGCCGTCGCGGTCGTGCTGCTCATCGTCTACCGGCGCCGCACACCGGACGATTCGCCCGCGCTCGCGGACGCCGAGGAGCCGGAGCGACCGGCGCCGGGAAGGCTCGACGTCGCGTCC
This sequence comes from Gaiellaceae bacterium, assembly GCA_035535195.1. GTDB lineage: Bacteria > Actinomycetota > Thermoleophilia > Gaiellales > Gaiellaceae > JACDAN01. Next base: position 1,607 of record DATLQK010000062.1, read on the forward strand.
CTGTCGGCGGGGCTGGCGCGGGCCGACGACCCGGAGTCGATCGCACGCGTCCTCCTCGACGAGGTGGTCGCGCTTCTGAAGGCCGACTTCGCGGCGGTCATGCTGATCTCAGAGGACGGGAAAGAGGCCACCGGACTCCATGCGAGAGACCGCAGCGGCGACGTCGACTGGTGGCCGACGATCCGGATCGACCTCGAGCACGATGCATCCGCGGTCGCGAGCGCCGCCTTCGAGGCCGCGCCGGTCGCGATCTACGACGTCGAGTCCTCCCCGAGGGTGAACCGCCGCGTCGCCGAGCGCGTCGGCGCGAAGAGCGCCGTCTTCGTGCCGCTCATCTCCGGCGACCGGGTGGCTGCCGTGCTGGTCGCGGCGACCACGAAGGAGCGGCGGCCGTTCACCGCGGAGGAGGTCACGCTGCTCGAGGAGCTGGCGGCGGAGTCGGCGCTCGCTATGGAGCGGACGCACTCGGCCGCGCAACTGGAGGAGGCGCTTGGGCGTGAGCGCCTGGTCGCGGAGATCGGGCGGAAGGTCCGGTCCGAGCACGACACCGAAGGGCTCCTCAGCGTCGCCGTGGAGGAGGTCGGCACGGCGCTCGGCCTGCAGCGCTGCCTCGTCCGCCTCGGCGAGCCGGGCGGGTCGACGACCGTTCCCGCCGAGTGGACGGCCGAGGGCGTCGAGCCGATCGGGAGCGCCGCCGCCGAGCTGCCGACCCCGAACCTGGCGATTCGCGAACGCCGGACGGTCGCGATCGCAGACGTGGCCGAGGCGCCGGAGCTCTCGGATCGGACGCTCGGCAACGTCGAGCTCCTGGTCGAGCGCGGCACGCGATCGGTCCTGGCGGTGCCGATCTTCGTCTTCGAGCGGACGATTGGCGCGCTCATGCTTCACCGCCGGGAGGCGCAGCCGTGGTCGCCCACCGACGCGGGACTGGCCGAGGCCGTCGCGCGCGAGATCGGGCTCGCGCTCCACACCGCTCAGCTCCTGGAGGAGAACCAGAGGCGCCTCGAGCGTCAGGCGGCGCTCTTCCAGGCCGCGCACGCGATGACGAGCGAGCTGCGGGTCGAGACGGTGCTGCAGCGGCTCGTGGTCGAGGTGACGAAGCTCCTCGACGCGGACGCCGCCGACTGCTACCTGCTCGACACGCGCCGCGGGATGCTCCGCTGCGCGGCGGTCTACGGGCTGCCCGCCGAGTTGATCGAGTTCGAGTTCAGGGCGGACGAGGCGCTCGCCGGAGAGGCGATGCGCCGCGGGCAGGGCACCGTCTCGAGCGACCATGCGAAGGTCGCCGCGCCGCATCCGGCCTACGACGGGTTCGCCAACGCGATGGTCGCCCCCATGACGTGGTGGGGGGAGGTGCGCGGCGTGATCGGGGTCGGCACCCGCGACGACGGCCGCAGCTGGAGCGCCGAGGACGTCGAGGTGCTCGAGGCCTTCGCGAGCCTCGGCTCCCTGGCGCTGCGCAACGTCGCGAGCATCGAGCAGAGCGCGCGCCAGGTCCGCATCCAGCGCGGCTTCTTCGGCATCGCCTCGGTGTTGGCGCAGCCGCTCTCGCTCGGCGAGACGCTCGACGCCGTCGCGCAGGCGGCGAGTGAGGCCCTCGGCGGGTCGTTCTCCGTCGTGCTGATGCCCCAGCCGACGGAGCTCCGGCTGGCCGGCAGACACGAGCTCCCCGAGAGCCTCGAGTCGTTCCTCGCGGAAGGCCTCCCGGGAACGGGGCCGCTGCTCGAGTCGGCCAGGCGCGGTCGTGTCGTGGCCGCACCGGCGATCGCCTCTGACGACAGGTTCGGAGACGACTGGGCAACTGTGGCCGAGGAGGCGGGCTTCGCGTCGCTGCTCGCCGTTCCCGTCGAGGCTCCGAGAGGGGCCGGGCCTGGCCTCGGCCTTGTGTTCTTCGCCGAGGAGCAGTCCTTCTCGGACGACGAGATCGAGCTCGCCCACAACCTGGCCGGGGCTGCGCGCGGCGCGCTCGAGCGAGCCGACCTGTACGAGGTCGAGCGCAAGTCCCGCGCGATCGCGCAGCAGCTCGCCCGGACCGGCACGCATCTCGCGAGCGAGCTCGACCCGGACCTGATCCTCGAGGAGATCGTCCAGCAGGCCCCCGAGCTCGTCGGTGCCGACGCGGCCGTCGTGAGCGTGCTCGAGGGCGAGGAGCTCGTCGTGAGCGCCGCCCACGGCGACGGGACCGAGGCGGTGCTCGGAACGCGGGCCTCGGCCGTCGGTGAGCTGGCCGGCGAGGTGGCGAACACCCGCGCGCCTGTCGCGCTCGGCGAGGTCGAGGGGCTGATGGCCGCTTCGGACCCGCTGCTCGAGCACGGCCACCGCGCCTTCCTCGGTGCCCCGCTCGTCGGGCCCGAGGGCGTCGTGCACGGCGTGCTCGCCGTCTACGGGCGCGAGCCGCGGACCTGGCGGGAGGAGGAGGTCGAGGCGATCGCCGCGCTGGCGGGAAACGCGTCGGCGTTCCTCTCGAACGCGGAGCTCTACCAGCGCGTCGTGCTCGAGCAGGAGCGGAGCATGGCGATCCTCGGCAACGTCGCCGACGGCATCGTCGCCGTCGACCGCGACGGGAACGTTGTGCTCTGGAACCCGGCCGCGGAGGAGATCACCGGCGTGCCCGCGGCCGAGGCGCTCGGGCGCGCGCCGTCGGACGTGCTCCAGCGCAGCCTCGACCCCGACGAGACGTCCGAGGAAGGGCGGGGGCTGATTCAGATCCAACGCGGCGGCGAGGAGATCTGGCTGTCGGTGAGCGAGGCTGTGATGCGCGACCCCGCGGGCGCTGTCGCCGGCCGGATCTACGCGTTCCGAGACGTGTCCTCCGACCGCCTCGTAGAGCAGCTGAAGTCTGGCTTCGTGTCGACCGTCTCGCACGAGCTCCGCGCGCCGCTGACCTCGATCTACGGCTTCGCCGAGACGCTGCTCCGTGAGGACGTCGCGTTTGGGGAGGACGAGCGTCGTACGTTCCTCAGGTACATCGCGACCGAGGCGGAACGGCTGACCGGCATCGTGGACGCGCTGCTCAGCGTGGCGCGGCTTGAGGCAGGGGACCTCCAGGTCCAGCTCGCACCGACGGATCTGAGGGACGTGGTCACGGATGTGGTCTCGAGCGTCCAGCGCGAGGTCGTGAACGGCCGGCGCTTCGTGCTCGATGTGCCGGAGGAGCCGCTCGATGCCAGCGCCGACCGGGACAAGGTGCGCCAGATCCTCACCAACCTCGTCGACAACGCCGTCAAGTTCTCGCCGCACGGTGGCACGGTCACGGTCGCCGCGCGCCGCACCTCCGACGCCGTGCAGGTACGTGTCGCCGACGAGGGGTCCGGCGTCCCCAGCGGGGAGCAGGAGCGCATCTTCCGGAAGTTCTACCGTGTCGATCCCGGCGGGCCCGACGCGGGCGGAACCGGCCTCGGGCTCTTCATCGCGCGCGGTCTCGCGACGGCGATGGGCGGCCGGTTATGGGTCGATCCGGACACGGGCCGCGGCGCGAGCTTCGTCTTCGAGCTCCCCACGGGGGCGAGGTCCGGCGAGTGACCGGCCGCTCCAGCGGGTATACAGGCGGCCGAGAGTGACCAAAGTCCTGGTCGTAGACGACGAGCCGCCGATCCGGCTCCTGTGTCGAGTCAACCTCGAGGCCGAGGGCATGGAGGTGCTCGAGGCGGCGGACGGCGAGGAGGGGCTGGCGGCGGCGCGCGCCGAGAGGCCCGACGTGGTGCTGCTCGACGTGATGATGCCGGGGATGGACGGCTGGCAGGTCGCCGAGCGCCTGTTCGAGAGCGACGAGACGAATCAGATCCCGATCGTGTTCCTCACGGCCCGCGCGGAGCTCCGCGACCGCGCAAGGGGGCTCGAGCTCGGCGGCGTCGACTACATCACGAAGCCGTTCAACCCGGTCGAGCTCGCTTCGGTCGTCGAGGGCCTGCTCGAACGGGTCCGTCGTGGCGAGCGCGACGACCTGCGCCGCGAGAAGATCGCAGAGCTGCGAGAGCTGCTCGTCGAGTAGTTCGGCGGCTAGCCGGCGAAGTCGGCGGTCGCGATGTTGGCGCCCGAATAACCGCTCATCCGTCCGGTCGCGATCCCGACGCCGACCCAGCGGAAGCCCGCCCCAAGCATGGTCGCGCGGTGGGACGGGCTCGCGAGCCACATCGAGACGATCGCCTGCGCCGTCCCGTAGCTGCCGACGCCCCACGCGATCGTCTCGCCGAGGGTGCGTCCGCGGACGCCGTGCGCCCGAAGCCGCCCATACCAGTTGCCGTGCGTGAACGCGCCGCTGCGCGCCATGGCGGACGAGTGTGCGTCTGCCGCGCGCTGGAGCCGGGCGCCGACCCTGAGCGTCCGGACCCCGTGGGCCGCGCGCGCAGCGTTGATCGCAGCCAGCAGATTCTGCTCCTGCGCACTGAGCGTCGAGACGCCCGTGGCCCCCACCAGGTCAGAAGGAGATGCGCTGGGCGACAACAGAAGCGCGATCCCCGTGACCGTCAGGGCGAAGAGTGTGCGGCCCCCCCGCACCACGAGGGCGGGAGTCTTACACACGCCGCGGACGGCGCATCACCCAAATGGGTGAGCCTTCACATCTTCCTTACCTTGCCGTTTGTGCGAGAGAAATCGCTGCAAGCACCACGATTCCGCCTACGAGTTGGGTCGCCGTGAGCGCCTCCCCGAGCCAGGCGTAGGCGAAAACGGTGGCCGCGACGGGCTCGAACATGGCGGTGATCGCGGCGCGTGAAGCGGGGATGTGCCGGAGCGAAGCGGCCAGCAGCGCGAACGGGACGATCGTCCCGAACACGACCATCCACGCCATCAGCAGCCAGACGGGAAGCGAGATGTCGTCGAGCCGTCCGAGCAGCGAGACGGTGTCGTCGACCCGGTCGAGCGGGAACGTCCAGAGCGGCTGGATCACGGCCCAGAAGATCGTCGCCAGCAAGAAGCCGTAACAGACGAGCGAGACCGGGTCGCGACGGCGAACCGCTCGCTCGGCGGAGAGGATGTAGATCGAGAAGGTGATCGCCGACCCGATCGCCGCGGCGACGCCGACTCCGTCGAGCGTCAGCCCGTCCCAGAGCTGCACGAGCAGCGCCACGCCCAGGATCGAGAGGCAGAGAGAGGCCCAGATTCGCCGCCGAACCGGCTCGTGGTAGACGAAGCGGGCCCAGAGGGCGACGAGGATGGGCGCGACGTACTGGATCAGGAGCGCGACGCCGATGTCGAGCCGGCTGATCGCCTCGAAGTAGAACCACTGCACGAGCGCGAGCCCGAGGACGCCGAACGTCAGTAGCACCGGCAGCTCCTCGCGCCGGACCCGGAGGCTCCCCGGTCGCGCCAGGGCCAGCACGACGAAGAGGATCACGAAGGCGCCCGTCGTCCGGACCTCGGTCAGGCGCTGGGCGGGGACGTCCCCTGACTCGATGATCACCTTCGAGATCACGCCGTTGACGGCCCAGAGTCCCGCGGCCGTGAGCGCCATCGCGTAACCGAGCCTCGGATGCCGCGGTGACTCGGTCACGGACCGAGCCTAACGGCGGGCAGGAACTCGGCGGCCGCCGCTCTACACTAGGAGGCCGGGACGTGGCGCAGCCTGGTTAGCGCGCCTGCTTTGGGAGCAGGAGGCCGCCGGTTCGAATCCGGCCGTCCCGATCTCTCAGGCTCGTTCCTCGTGCTCCCAGAAGAGGAGCACGAAGAACGGTAGGCCGCCGCTACGCGTTGCGCCGACGCGGTACTCGACCGGCAGGAGCGTTCCGTCCCGGTGCCGGAGCTCGGTGACGGCGTGCACCAGCGTGCCGGCCTCCATCTCCTCGAGCCGCGAGGAAACGACACTCGCGTCGGCGGCGAGGTCGGCCGGCCCGCGCCGGAGGAGCTCCTCTCGCGTGTAGCCGGTCAGCCGGCAGGCCTCGCGGTTGGCGGCGAGGAAGCGGCCCTTCTCGTCGAGCACGATCGCACCTACGGGTGCGTGCTCGAGTGCCTCCCCGAGCAACGTCTCCTGAACGGCGTCCGGTTGTTCCGTACCCACCTGAAGGCTGAGCATCGCGCGCGCCTTCACCCTGACAGCGGCGCGCCCGAGCTTCAATAGGCCGAACGGCCCATTTTCGGGGTCGACGACCCCACGCGCTCTTCCTCACCGAGGAAGCGGAAGAAGAAGAACGCGAAGATGGCGAAGAAGACGATCGCCTGCTCGACCGACATCGTCACGCCGGCGATCTGCTGATCGGTCGCCGCCGACAGCCCCCATAGGCGGTCGGCGTGGACGTACCAGTCGTAGGCAGGGTTGGGGAGGAGCGCGAGCAGCAGCCCGATCGGGCTGGCGAGGACGAAGGCGACGAAGACGTAGAGCGCTCGTCCGGCGCTCGAGAGCCGGTGCGGCACGTCCTGAAAGACAGGCCACCACAGGAGCGTGCCGGCCGCCAGGTAGCAGACGTGCTCGAGGTGGATCAGCGCGAAGCTTCGGAGTGCGGCGTCGTAGAGGGGAGGCAGGTGCCAGAGGAAGTACGTCGCGAGCCAGATCGCGAGCGCCACGGGCGGACGCGTGAGAGCGCGGGCTCCGGGGAGGCGGGCGAGCACGGCGGCGATCGCCGGCGGGACGCCGAGGACGAGGAGCGCGGGGGCCCATTCGGCCAGGACGACGTTCTGGAGCAGGTGCGCCGAGAGAAGGTGGTACGTCATCGCGTCGAGCGGGCTGACGGCGGTGACGAGGAGCAGCGCGCAGCCGGTCGCGAACGACGCGATCCGCCACCACTCGGGCCGGTGCGTCCGGGCCCAGAGGACGTAGACGACCGCGAGGGCGAGCACCGGGATCGTGGCCTCGGGATGCAGCGTCCAGGAGTAGGGATCCCGGTGGTCGATGCCGCTACGCTAGCCACGCGCGGGCGTAGCTCAATGGCAGAGCCCTAGCCTTCCAAGCTAGTTATGCGGGTTCGACTCCCGCCGCCCGCTTGTTCGTCGCCGCGGCGCTAGCCGCCGAGCTCGACGCGCTCGATCGTGATCGGCGCCCGCGGCCGGTCGTTGGCGTCGCGGTCGGCCCCGGAGATCCGGTCGACGACGTCCATCCCCGTGGTGACCATCCCGAAGACGGTGTGCTTGCCGTCGAGCCACGGCGTCTCCTCGGCCGTGACGATGAAGAACTGGCTGCCGTTCGTGTTCGGGCCGGCGTTCGCCATCGCGAGCGCCCCGCGGACGACGCGATGCTGGTTGAACTCGTCCTCGAACTGATAGCCGGGCCCGCCCATCCCGGTGCCGGTCGGATCCCCGCCCTGGATCATAAACTCGGAAATGACCCGGTGGAAGATGACGCCCTCGTAGAAGCCCTCGCCGGCGAGCTTGACGAAGTTCTCGACCGTCTTGGGGGCGTCGTCAGGATAGAGCTCGAGCTCGATCGCGCCCTCGGTCGTGTGCAGGGTCGCGGTGCTCACGAGATGCTGTCGGCGAACGGCTCGATCGCCCCCGCCGTCGGAGTCAGCTCTCCGGACTCGAGTTTCCCGGCCACGTCGCCGACCAGCTTACGGGCTTCGGCCACCTGGTCGGGCCGGAGGAGGGTGTTCACCGTCGCCTCGACCCGGTCGTCCGCGCCGACGAGCTCGAGCGAGACCGTGGTGAGGTCACGCCGCGGGACGTACGCGTCGGACGCCATCCCGACGCGGACGAGCAGCACGCGCCCGTCGGGGAGCGAGACCTCGCGTTCGACGGGGCCGCTGCGCAACGTCACGGGGGCATTTCATCATTGCTGGCGCTCGATCGTCCGACGGAGCAGCGATCCTGGACCCGAGTGAGCACGCCTGAGCGGATCGTGACCGTCCGCCCGCGGACGGTTCTCGCCGTGATCGGCCTCGTCCTCGCCGTCGCGATCTTGCTCGCAGTGATCTGGATCTCGCGGCAGGTCCTGACGTGGATGGCCGTGGCGGTGTTCCTTGCGCTCGCGCTCAACCCGGCGGTCGACGCGCTCGAGCGGCGGGGCCTGCGGCGAGGCCTCGCCGCGGCGCTGGCGTTCTTCGCCGTGATCCTGGGGCTGGTCGCGATCGGCGCGCTCTTCATCCCGACACTCGTGAACGAGACGCGCGGCTTTGCAGGTGCGCTGCCTGACTACATCAACGACGTCTCAGCGGGACGGGGGCCGCTCGGCCGGCTCTCGGAGAAGTACCAGGTCGCAGACCGGGTGCGCAAAGCGATCCGGAACGGCGGCGGCGCCCAGAGCCTCTTCGGCCTGTCCGGTACCGCCGTCGCGATCACGAAGAGCATCATCACCTTCATCGTCGCGACGGTGACGATCGCCTTCATGACGTTCTTCATGCTCCTCGAGGGGCCGGCCTGGATCGAGCGGCTCTACGGGCTGATCCCGGAGCGGAACCGCGACACCTGGCGCGACATCGGCAACCAGATCTACCGGACCGTCGGCGGCTACGTGACCGGAAACCTGTTCATCAGCGTGATCGCCGGAGCGACGACGACGATCGTGCTCCTGATCATGGGCGTGCCCTACGCGGTCGCGCTCGGGCTCGTCGTCGCGATCCTCGACCTGATCCCGCTGGCCGGCGCGACGCTCGCCGCGATCATCGTGGGCGCGGTCGCCTTCATCCACTCGATCCCGGCGGGGATCGTCGTGATCGCCTACTTCATCGTCTACCAGCAGATCGAGAACCACTTGCTCCAGCCGCTCGTCTACAGCCGTACGGTGCAGCTGTCGCCGCTCGCGATCCTGATCTCGGTGCTGATCGGCGCCAAGGTCGCCGGCGTGCTCGGCGCGCTGGCGGCGATCCCGATCGCGGGGACGATCCAGGTGCTCCTCCTGGCGTGGCTGCAGTCACGGCGTGCGGGCGAGACCGCCGGGGAGCCGGCGGCCGCCCCCTAGCACCGCCTGTCGAATCACCCTTTTGGGGGGGTCCGAACCGGCGCTTTGAGCCGATCTCGAGAGCATGCGAGGGGGACTCGCAACGCTGGTTGCGCTGGTGGCGTTGGCCGCAGGCGTGTCGGTCGCGTCGTCGCACGCGGCGACGACCGAGTCGCTGTCTCGGCAGGTCGAGGCGCGGCTCAAGAGCGCGAACAGCCCCGCCGCCGCGACGAGCACCTCGACCCCGCTCGGCGGAAGCCGCGCGCAGTCGACGACCGCCGCCTTGGAGGGTGCCGTCGTCAACCGGATCAACCTGCTCCGCCGTGGCCGCGGACTGCGGCCGCTGCGCTGGAATCGGCGCCTGGCCGCGGCGGCCGACTACCACTCGCACGACATGGCTCGGAGGGGGTACTTCGAACACGACAGCGCCAACGGCACCGCGTTCTGGCGGCGCATTGAGCGCTTCTACTCCTCGCGTGGCTTCCGGTCCTGGACGGTGGGCGAGAACCTTCTCTGGGCGAGCGACACGTACGGCGCCTCGTTCGCGGTGCGGGAGTGGATGGCGAGCCCGCCGCACAAGGAGAACCTGCTCTCGCGCGACTGGCACGAGATCGGGATCGGCGCCGTGACCGTGTCGTCGGCCCCGGGCGCCTACGGCGGCCGCGCGGTCACGATCGTCACCGCAGATTTCGGCGCGAGAGCCTAGTCCGCTCCGGCGGTACCCTTCACCCTGAGCGCCCGTAGCTCAGTGGAAGAGCAGCGGACTTCTAATCCGCGGGTCGGAGGTTCGAATCCTCCCGGGCGCGTCCGCCGAGTCCCCTGTAAGGGCGTACCTTTCCCCCGATCGGCAGCGGGGGCGCCAAGGCGCAGAACGAACCCGAGCGATTTAGTTCAACACCACCCTGGAGTGCGACGACCCAATCGCTGTCGCGTGCAAAAACAGACTTCAAGTAGCAGGGACTTTGAGCTAGGCTTGACCAGAGTTAAATAGCCCTGTGGGCAGCGGCCGCTCCTGCGGGCAGGGGTAGCCCGACGAAGAAGGAGGGTCGGCCGGCCGCAGAGCGCACACGACTTCCAGGCGCCGATCTTCGGCAGCCGGAGCTCCTTCTCGAAACTGGAGTCCTAACTGCTTCTCGGCGCACGAAGCCGGGGCGCCAACGCCCGCAACATGCGCGATGTCTCTGGTTGCTACCGCCGGCGCCGCAACCGCGATCGCGATCGCGGCAGCCTCCGCTGCTGCCACCGTCGGAACCTTCTTCGCTTATCTCTACTTCGTGCAGCGATCGGAGGCGCACGCGGCTCGAGATGAGGCTATGGCCCTCGCAGAGACCCGTGGCGAGGTCATCGCCGATCTCCGTAGGCGCCTCCGCCTGCTCGAGCGGCTGCTCAGAGACGCGACAGAAGCCTGGGAAAGACGTGTGCGTGAGCTCGAAGCGACGCTCCAGAGGACGGAGGCTGAAGCACGTGAACACGCGTACGGGATACAGCGGTTCTATGCGGCTTCGCTCTCCGACTTCTTGCGTACTGTTCAGGCGGACCTCGAGCAAGACCCGCCGAACGTCCAGAAGGCGCTCTCGCGCGTTCGCCAGCTGCTCGACGGCGAAAGACCGGCCGCGTGATCCAGCCAGCGGTGGATTGTGGGCACAAGAACCGCGATTTGCACCGCGCAGCCCAGTCTCTCCCTTATTAGTGAACACAAGGGCAAGAGCGGCGAGCGTGTACGCACTCTGTACGCACAGAGCCCGCAACACCGCTGTTCAGCGGGGATTGAAAGCTGCCGGCGGATTGGCAGTCCGTTGCGAGGCTCAAGCCCGGGATGCCCCTAGGGCCTCGCGTCAGTATCTATCCGCACGTCTGGGTGCAGCCCAGGAAATTGAACCCCGTGATGCCGATCCTTTCGCTATACGCTAGGCCCGGTTCGTCCGCTTTCCGAAATGTGGGAGGAAAACTGTGGCGCGTAAAACGGTGCTTGTTTCGGATCAGTCGGGCCGAGAGATACCCGAGGGCAAGGGCGCGAAGGTAAGGATCACGTTCAACGACGCGCGCAAGGGTGCTCGCGAACTCGATTTGCTCGACGAGGAAGCGGAGGCTATGGGTGGCCGGTCGGTCGCCCGCCGAGGCCGACGGCCGAAGTCCACGTCGTAAGAAGTTGAACTCTCGAGGTGGTTCCTCGGCCGCTGGCTGTGAGACGATCGTCCGCCGTGGACCCCTACAGCAGGTCGTCGTCTTCTATGAGCCGTCGGTCGGCTGAGAGAGCCTTGCACGACGTCCTGAGGGATGAGCCCTCGTGGATCGGCGTGCTCGGCGTCAAGCGGTTCCCGCTCGTCGAGTTCCCGCCGATCTCGCTCTCGCCGAACTGAAGCGGCGCGACCGCTCGCTTCCCACCGGCTTGTCCTCGCTCGCGGACTCACACGCAAACGTCCTCGGCTGGATCCAAATGGCGGTGACCTGGTCGGCGTTCGCCCTGTTCCTCTTGGCTCTGATCTCTCTCTAGGCGTCCCTGAGCGCAAGTCACTCTCTAGTCGGCAACTGAGGGGGCGACGCCTGCCCAGTTAGTCCCAGTGCCACGCTGCTCGGCGCTGCCCCCTCTATGTATTGCAACGCGTAAGCGGGCCGTACGTTACGGCACGTCCTCGACGGCCAAAGTGGGTGCCTGATCGGCGGTACGGAACGTAGCCGGGTCGGCGGGTGCCCCGTCCTCGTCCTCGAGCTTGAAAATGAAAGCCATTCGGCCTCCTCTCCCGGGACCGGACGTCACGGTGAGGCAAGGATGGCCCATTCGCGAAAGGCTCAACGAGCGCCTGATCCGCGGCGTGGTGAACGTCAAGGATCAAGTTAGTCCGTCCCGCCGAAGAGCTCGGCGGCGCGGCGCACGACCTCGTCATGGGGGACATCTTCGAGGTGCTGGGCGAGCCCCCACCTGTGTCCGAACGGATCGATGATCTGCCCATGGCGTTCGCCCCAGAACGCGTCCTGCAGAGGTGAGTGCACCTCGGCCCCTTCGGCCAGCGCCCGCTTCCACAGTTCGTCGACCGCTTCCGTCGTGATCGTGAGCGCGCCGTACGTTCCGCCGATCGTCAGCGGGGAGACAGCCCCAAACTCGGGGAACTCATCGGCAATCACCACGCGCGAAGTGCCGAAGCGGAGCTCGATCTGCATGAACCGTCCGTCCGGGACGGGAATGCGGTTTCCGATCTCGGCGCCGAGCGCCCGTTGGTACCACTCAGCTGCGTGTGCCGCATCTTGGACAACGATGTGCGGCGTCACGTCTTGCACGTCAACCTCCACGTGAAGGGGAGAACGAAGGCGGTGGCCCGGATCATCCCGGCGACGCGCCGCTGCCGCCTTCCGGAGCGGGCGAAAGGACGCCCGTTTAGCCCGGCCGCCT